>NZ_CP022604.1:634166-951250 GCF_002278035.1 Ochrobactrum quorumnocens
AAATTGGGGCGGCTGTCTTCTTGGCGTCAATGCTTACCGTATAAACGGAAAGCACGTCCGGCCGGTCATAGTAAAAGGTGATGCGACGGAAACCCTCCGCTTCGCACTGTGTGCAATAGACGTCGCTCGACCGATAAAGCCCTGAGAGCTGGCGATTTGTCGTCGGATTAACTTCGGTGACGATCTCAAGCGTAAAACGGTCTGTATCGGGCAGGTCGGTGATTTCGAGCTGATCGGGCGTCACTGAATAGCCGTTGTCGCTAAGCGATGCTCCGTTCAGGCTCAAGCTGATCAACTTCAGCTCATCGCCGTCCAAAATAAGTGGCGTTCCTGCAGGCGTGCCCGCTCGGCGCTCGATGGTCAGTTGGGCGCGAACGATTGTCTTTTCCGGCTCAAGGATGAAGTCGAGTTTCGTTTCTGGAATAGCGTAAGGCGTTGGGCGATAGTCTTCGAGGCGGAATGTCTGACCAGTTTCAGTACGCATTGCGAAACTCTTCTTTGAAGCGCATCCCGAAAAGTGTGAAACGGTTTTCGGGCAAGATGCGCGTTGAAATAAATCATGAGAGCGCCGATCGGGGTCAATCAAATCGAAAGGCGCTCCAAGCACTTCGATGCAAGAGTCGTATCCGGCTTTTTAGCAAACGACAAGAAAAGCGAAGTTGCTCAATATTTTTTACATGCCGCTCTCTGCTTGGCTGGAACTTTATTACGAACAGGCCTATGGATAGCGCGATAACTGTAATTTCCCGCCATGCTCCATATCTCCCGATTAAGGAATTGCGTTGTGAAGTCCCTTCCGGACGCGGCCTCCGCAAATGTTCAGGTCAGCGAAACTATCGAGCCTGATCTACTTCAGAACAACCCGATGTTGGGGATCAGCCTTAAAGTCGCTTCTGTCGCTGTTTTTGTGGGCATGTCGACCTTGCTCAAAGCTGCTGAGGGCATTCCACTTGGTCAATTGATCTTCTTCCGTTCATTCTTCGCAGTACTGGCGATCCTTGTCTATTTCGCTCTGCGCGGGCAACTCTCCGGCATTCTTCAAACCCGTCACGGCTTCAGTCACTTCTGGCGCGGGATGGTTGGTGTGGGTGCGATGTCACTGAGCTTTTATGCCCTGACCAAGCTACCTTTGCCTGAAGCAATTGCAATCAATTACGCGTCTCCCCTAATTGCTGTGGTGCTGGGCGCTCTAATCCTGCATGAAGTCGTCCGGCTTTATCGCTGGAGTGCGGTGATTATCGGCCTTTTAGGCGTAATGATAATCATCTGGCCACGCATGACCTTATTTGCTGAAGGCAATGTCGGACATAACGAAGCCATGGGTGCGCTTGCGGCTCTTGGGGGGGCGGTCATGGCTGCTTTTGCGATGATGCTGGTGCGTCGCCTTGTGCAGACAGAGCGCACCTCGACAATCGTTATCTATTTCTCGATTTCCGCCAGTGTTATTGCGCTGGTCAGTGTTCCGTTCGGCTGGGTCATGCCGACCGGACCACAGCTCGCAATGCTGATTGGTGCGGGTATTGCTGGTGGTATCGCTCAAATCCTTCTGACCGAATGCTATCGGCATGCACCGATGAGCACGATTGCACCATTTGAATACACATCAATGCTGCTTGGCCTGGGGATAGGCTTTCTGTTTTTTGGTGATATTCCGACTTTTGAAATGCTCGTAGGCAGTGCCATTGTCATGGCAGCCGGCGGATATATCATCTACCGCGAGCATCAGCTGGCGATTGAACCACACAAGGCGAATACCCCCCAACAGTCACAGTAACCTCATGCTTGCCCCGGCGTTCCCTCAGCGCGCGGATCAAGCTGCATTGTTTCGGGTGTCGATTGACCATCGGGCGTATGGAACTTGAATTCAGTTTTCTGATCACTGATTGCAGGACGCTCGAACCGCCGAATACGCCAGAAGGCGTGTAATCCGTAGATAGCATAGGCAACGGCCATGGTCACGAAGAAGCCAGACGCGCCGATGAGATCCATCATAGGGCCTGAAATTGCCGGTCCAAGCACACTGCCGCAGCCATAGATTATCAGCAATCCGCCGGAGATTTTCACAAATTCATTGGCATCGGCGTAGTCATTGGCGTGCGCTACATTAAGACTGTAGATCGGGTAGAGCACAGAGCCGAAAAGAAACATCATGATGTAAAGCGCGTAAGGCGATGTTGGATGAATCAACAGCATGACAGCCGACAGGACAAACCCGATAACACCGGCTATGACCATCACAATTCGACGGTCTACGAGGTCAGAGGCACGACCGATTGGGTACTGAAAAATTGCGCCACCGATCATGGCGCAGGCAAGCATGGTCGCGATGCCAAAGGTTGTAAGCCCATTCATTTCGCCATAGATCGCAGCGAGAAAGCTCCATGTGCTAGCCACAATACCAGCAATGAAAGAGCCAATGGCGGCAGCCGGAGAGCGGCGATAGAGGCCTTTCAAATCGAGTGAAGCCTGAGTAAGCGGGTTTGGCGATTGCGCACTTGAAAGTGTGGTTGGCAGCAGGGCGCTTGCATAGATGATGGCGCAGACGATGAAGAGCGTAACGGTCGTCGCATCGCCAAATGGCAGGATATATTGTCCACACATCAGACCAAGCATGGTGATGATCATATAGAACGAGAAAATCTTGCCACGCGTTTCATTTGTAACGCGTTCATTCAGCCAGCTTTCGATAATCATGTAGGAGCCGGCAAGCGAGAAGCCTGCGATGCCGCGAAAGATCATCCAGGCATAAGGGCTTATGATCAGTGAATGCAGGAGCAGTGCAATGGAGAGGAGTGTCAGCAAGGCTGAAAACACGCGCACATGCCCGACGCGTCGCACCAGATGTGGGATCAGGATGCAGCCCATTGTGAAAGCCAGTGAATAGGAAGTTCCCATCCAACCTATAGTCGTGGTCGACCAGCCTTCGATCCCGCCACGGATGGGCAGGAGAATACCCGCAAGCCCACCTGCAAGCAGCATGAGAAATGTGCTTGCCAACAAGGCGGCAATGGGCAGGAGCTGTCCAGCCATGATGAACTCCACGAAGGGCTATATTGTCCACACGGACTATATTTAAAGAATACCTGTTACCGTCAGGCACCGTTCAAAATGCGAACTACTGCATGTTTGCGGCATGTTGGTGACAGTCTTGCTGCCGATGCCACCGAAATGAAGGAATATCAATCGCCTAATTCGGCGAGCTTCATTTTTACAGCGAGAAAATCACGCCAGGCAAAGCGCTTCTGTGCGGGCGTGCGCAGCAGATAAGCCGGATGCAGTGTTGGCATAACAGGAATTTCAATGCCTGAAGGCGTGCGATGCACTTTCCAGTTGCCGCGCAGGCGCAAAATACCTTCAGCCGCCCCCGTCAACGCCTTACCGGCAGGACCGCCCAGTGCGACCAGTATTTTCGGTGCCGCAAGTTCAATCTGTCGTTCAATAAATGGGCGGCACAATTCAGTTTCGACCGGCGTGGGTGTACGATTGCCCGGCGGACGCCATGGAATTGTGTTGGCGATATAGACATTCTCGCGCTTGAGACCAATGGCCTCGATCATTCGGTTGAGCAGCTGTCCGGATTTACCGACGAACGGTAGTCCTTCTATGTCCTCATCACGCCCCGGCGCTTCACCGACAAACATGATGTCTGACGATGGATCGCCGTCTGCAAAACAGAGGTTTTTTGCAGTGAACTTTAGATTGCAGCCATCAAATGCTGCGAGCTTTTCGCGCAGTTCTTCCAGCGTTGCAGCTTGGGAAGCTGCTTCACGGGCAAGCGCGATCTGCGCGCCGTCTGGAACGTCAGTTGCAGCCTGCACAGGGCGGCTTGTGGGTGAGGGGACTGCTGCTTGGCGCGGCTGCTGTTGTTGCGGACGCGCGCGGTCTGTTTGCGCCGTAGATCTGTCTTCCTGCGCTGGTGCCGACCGTGCCAGCTGACGCTGTGGTTCTGCAAAGCGATCGATTGGCGTGTCGGAAAGTGGCATGTCGACGCCCGCTTCCGCGTAAAAGCGAAGCAGACCTTCCATATCCAGTGTTTCCCGGTCATCGATCATGTTTTTACCTCACAGATTGAGGTGGCGAATTTTGACGTCGATTGCAAGAGCGTAGTGCATAATTCCGGTTTATAGAGTGATTAAAGCATGTCTCCCCAAAGTAGGAACCGGTTTTCGGATAAAGACATGCGTAGAAACCAACCTGCATGTCTCCCAAAACTGAGAGCTAATATTTTTATGAAGGGACGATGCGTTGCGTCACAATAGCCCACAACCAGACGGTTGGCCGTTTAAGAATTGACGTTTACGTTAAGGTCAATACTATGAAGGTAATTTTTGCAGTGATTTTGGACAATTGGACGCATATGCGACAGTCTTTAACTCTGCGAGAGGGTAAAGCAACTGGAGCGCATGCGGAATAGTAAGAAGCGTTTTCGGATATGATGCGCGTTAGAACAAAACGTTAGGGCGCGATCTGATGTATTCGGATTGAAAGCGTTTTAAGGGGAAACAAGGCCTGTCCGAATATGGTTTATCCCCATTCGCGATAGGTTCATGAGCAAAAACAATTGGATGCATTGCCCGCGCTGAAATAGTGAGGGGAAAATGTAAACCCGACGGAGGCACAAATGTCCGAAGCCCCAGCAATCGCGAGCCAGGAGCTTCCCGAGCGCGAGAGCATGGAATTTGATATTGTGATTGTTGGCGCAGGCCCTGCTGGCCTTGCTGCGGCTATCCGTTTCAAACAAATCAATCCCGAATTTTCAGTCGTCGTTCTTGAAAAGGGCGGGGAAGTCGGCGCTCATATTCTGTCAGGCGCAGTCGTCGATCCAAGTGGTATCGATCAACTGCTGCCGGGCTGGCGTGATGAAGAGGGACACCCGTTCAAAACACCAGTAACCGCAGATCATTTTCTGCTGCTCGGTCCTGCAGGCTCGGTGCGTCTACCGAATTTCGCCATGCCGCCATTGATGAACAATCATGGCAATTACATTGTGTCTCTTGGCAATGTCTGCCGTTGGCTTGGTACCAAGGCTGAAGAACTTGGCGTTGAAATCTATCCGGGCTTTGCGGCGACTGAAGTGCTTT
This sequence comes from Ochrobactrum quorumnocens, assembly GCF_002278035.1. NCBI lineage: Bacteria > Pseudomonadati > Pseudomonadota > Alphaproteobacteria > Hyphomicrobiales > Brucellaceae > Ochrobactrum > Ochrobactrum quorumnocens. The sequence continues at coordinate 639,248 of NZ_CP022604.1, forward strand.
ATAATGATGAAGGCGCTGTGATTGGTGTCGCAACTGGCGACATGGGCATTGAACGCGATGGCACACACGGTCCGAACTATACGCGCGGCATGGCTCTGCTCGGCAAATATGTGCTGATCGGGGAAGGTGCGCGCGGTTCGCTTGCCAAGGAACTGATAGCGAAGTTCAAGCTTGATGAAGGTCGCGAGCCAGCAAAATTTGGTATCGGCCTCAAGGAACTTTGGCAGGTTGATCCATCCAAGCATAAGCCGGGTCTGGTGCAGCATTCGTTTGGCTGGCCGCTCGATATGAAGACCGGTGGCGGCTCATTCCTCTATCACCTCGAAGACAATATGGTTGCGGTCGGCTTCGTGCTGCATCTCAACTACAAGAACCCGTATCTGGCTCCGTTCGAAGAGTTTCAGCGTTTCAAGACACATCCAGCGATCCGGGATACTTTTGAGGGCGGCAAGCGGTTGTCCTATGGCGCTCGCGCCATTACTGAAGGTGGCTTCCAGTCGGTACCAAAGCTTTCCTTCCCGGGCGGCGCACTAATCGGCTGTTCGGCCGGTTTTGTGAACGTACCACGCATCAAAGGGAGCCATAATGCAGTCCTTTCGGGCATTCTTGCTGCCGATAAGATCGCAGAGGCTCTTGCCGCTGGTCGAGCCAATGATGAGCCGATCGAGATCGAAAACAGCTGGCGCGACAGTGCAATTGGCAAGGACCTCAAAAGAGTCCGCAACGTCAAGCCATTGTGGTCCAAGTTCGGAACGGTCGTGGGTGTGGCGCTCGGTGGCCTCGATATGTGGACCAACCAGCTTTTCGGATTTTCGTTCTTCGGTACGTTGAAGCATGGCAAGACCGACGCGCAGGCACTGGAACCGGCAGCGAAGCACAAAAAGATCACCTATCCAAAGCCGGATGGTGTGCTGACTTTTGACCGCCTCTCATCAGTGTTTCTGTCGAACACCAATCACGATGAAAACGAGCCTGTTCATCTGCAGGTCGCGGACGTGAAGCTGCAGCAGATATCTGAACACGACGTCTTTGCAGGACCATCGACACGCTACTGCCCGGCAGGTGTTTATGAGTGGGTTGATGCTGATGGCAATTCAGCGGCTGATCCGCAGGCCAAGGATGTTCGTTTTGTAATCAACGCGCAGAACTGCGTCCACTGCAAGACTTGCGATATTAAGGACCCGAACCAGAACATCAACTGGGTTCCGCCACAAGGCGGCGAGGGACCGGTTTACGTAAACATGTAATGTTCACGGGAAAGCAGAGTTAACAAAAGGCGGTTTTAAACCGCCTTTTTTATTGGAGCATAACTGATTGGGTTTCTGGTTCGTCTTCATCTTGTCGTTGAGGCAAGGGAACTGAAAACTCTAGCCTTACTGGCAGGTGATCGGAACCAGCTTCTTCGCGTGAAGCGGCGACAGGGGCTTCGATGTCAGGACTCACCAAAATCTGATCAATTGGCAGGCCAATGAAAGATGCGAGTTTTACAGGCAGACTTTGGGGCATCCATGTGCCACCAATACCGGTGATGGCTTTTGTACTCGACGCTTTTTCGATGCGATAGACTGCATTACTCCACGGCGTAGCATTGAAATCACCGGCAATGATTGAAGGACCGGTGATCTTTTGCAGTTCCGGCACCAGCGCATTGATGACAGTCGCCTGACTAAAAGGCCATGGCAGGACCGAGTGATAAGCTGCGACATTGACCCTTGTGCCGCTGAAATCGATGGAAGTCATGGCAAGGCGGTCATCGCCAAGACAGGTCTGCTCGCTACCTTCGCTGAAGGGGCGGCGTGACAGAATGCCGACACCCATATTGCTTCCGTCTTTGTGACATTCAAAATGATAAGGGTAGGTGCCCTTCAGAATGTCGATCCACGTGGCCCAGTCTGAACCAGCTTCCTGATAGGTGATGACGTCAGGCTTTTCCTGCGCGATCATTTGCAACACGCGCTTTGGCTCAGGATTATTGTAGCGCAGATTGATCTGAACCAGACTATAGCGCGCACCTGCCACAGGAACATTAGCCTGTGCAGAGGTTGATCCATCAAGCAAATTGCGTGCCGCACCAAGTGTCGTGCTGAATGCAAGGATCGCAAACAACAGGATCATTGCACCTTCGCGCCGCATCATTGTGAACAAAAGCGGGATTGCGAGCAATGCCATCAAAATTCCAAGATATGGACGGAAATGAGCGAATGAATCAAGCGCGGGATGCGCTGATCCGAGAAAGCCAAGCACAAGTGGAACTGACACGAGAACAGCGGTGATTAGCAGAAAAAGTGAAAGGTTTTCGCGGCGTTTTGACATGATACGCGTCTAGTCGCTGATTACGGCGCCATGATGGAGAGAGGGTAGTATGTATTCGCGAAAAACATACTACCCCACTCACCTATTGCCCTACTGACTTATTTTTATTGGAAGGCTGTCTCGTAGAAGCTTCTGAGCTTGCGTGAATGCAGTCTCTCATCCGGCATTGCCGCGATCTTTTCCATCGCGCGAATACCGATCTGCAAATGCTGAGCGACCTGACGCTTATAGAATTCTGTCGCCATGCCCGGCAGTTTCAGTTCGCCATGGAGCGGTTTGTCGGAAACGCAGAGAAGTGTGCCGTAAGGAACGCGGAAGCGGAAGCCGTTGGCGGCAATCGTGGCCGATTCCATATCCAGCGCAACCGCACGCGCTTGCGAAAGACGCTGAACCGGACCGCGCTGATCGCGAAGTTCCCAATTCCGGTTATCGATTGTCGCGACCGTGCCGGTGCGCATAATGCGCTTGAGATCATAGCCTTCAAGACCGGTGATTTCTTCGACAGCTTCTTCAAGTGCTACCTGAATTTCGGCAAGCGCTGGCAGAGGAACCCATGCAGGAAGGTCGTCGTCAAGGACGTGATCTTCGCGCATATAAGCATGCGCCAGCACATAATCACCAAGCTGCTGACTGTTGCGCAGACCTGCGCAATGACCCAGCATTAGCCATGCGTGTGGACGCAGCACCGCGATGTGGTCTGTGATGGTCTTGGCATTGGAAGGGCCGACGCCAATATTGACCATTGTAATACCGGAATGATCAGCGCGTTGCAGATGATAAGCTGGCATCTGCGGCATGCGTTGTAGTGGAATTCCGCTGCTGGGCGACGATTCACCTGCGCGCGTTATCGCATTGCCGGGCTCGACAAAGCTTTCATATCCACCGCCGCCTTCTGCCATAAGCCTACGGGCATAATCACAAAACTCATCCATGTAGAACTGGTAGTTGGTGAACAGGACGAAATTCTGGAAATGCTTGGGGCTTGTCGCCGTGTAGTGCGCAAGGCGGTGCAGCGAGTAGTCCACGCGCTGCGCGGTGAAAGGTGCCAGCGGCATTGGTTCACCGGGAATCGGATCGAAATCTGCATTGACGATCTTGTCGTCGGTTGCCGCCAGATCCGGTACATCGAACAGATCGCGCAACGGATGCGTGAAGGCATTGGCAACCGATGCCTCGACATAAGTACCTTCAATGAAAGCAAAATGAATAGGAATTGGAGTGGCCGATTCCCGAACCGTGACTGCTACGCCATGATTGCGCATCAGAAGGCGGATTTGTTCGTTGAGATAATGATCGAAGAGATCTGGCCGCGTGATCGTGGCCGAATAGTCTCCCGGTGTGGTCACATGACCGAAAGCGAGACGCGTATCCACGTGGGCAAAGCTGGAAGTAGATAGGCAGATTTCAGGATAAAATGCGCGATAGCGTTGCGGGCGAACTTCACCCCGTGCAAGTTGCTCAAAAGCCTTGCGCAGAAATTCGGTATTGCGGTCATAAAGCTTGCGCAGCGCGGCAACCGCCGCGCCTGCATCGGTAAAAACTTCCGGCTCCACAAAGGGAGGGGTTTTGATATCAGGGATGAAAGTTTGTTCGATTCGCTGTGTCATGGCTTAGTATAGCAAACTCCATGACAGTCGCATGTCCCTGTTTACGCACTTCTTTGCAGGCTTACATAAAGCACGAGGCCGGCCCCGCTCATATGTGCTTTCTGGCCGATTTGCGTATAAGCGAATGTTGCAGCAGGCCCAGTGAATACGGCAGTGAACAGCAGAACGCGAAATGCAATTCTTACGGAGATACGAAAGCGGGACATCATAATTGTTGGCCTCCGCTCATATGCTTGAGTTGCATCGCTGTAATGGGGGCAACGACTGGCTGATCACGATAAACGTCATATTTTCGATCAACAAAAAGGCCAGCAATGATCGCAATCCCCGCGATCATCAGACAGACTATTGTAACGCGCCACAGCAGCATGGTTCCCCCGACTATCGAAATTGTTCGTTCTACGGGTTTGAGTTTACGGGTCTCACCTGAACTGCTCCTGAGAGCCGCATTCATCCGGCGTTCAAAAATATTGATGTTTCATTAACTTGATCGCTTCGCTCTTGTGCCGGGCTACACGGAGCCTATGTTAGCCCGCATCGGAAATGCGGACAAAGCCAAGAAAGCGGGAGACAGATACCCATGGCTGAACAGACAAAACCCATTGAGCTTTACTATTGGCCTACACCGAACGGCTTCAAGATTAGCATTATGCTGGAGGAGCTTGGTGTTCCTTATGAAGTCAAATATGTGAATATCGGCAAAGGTGATCAGTTTCAGCCGGATTTTCTCAAAATTGCGCCGAATAATCGTATGCCAGCCATAATTGATCCTGAAGGCCCGGGCGGCGAGCCAATTTCGGTGTTTGAATCGGGTGCCATTCTGCAATATCTCGGTCGAAAGTTCGGCAAGTTTTATCCGACCGATGAACGCAAGCGTGTGGCCGTCGATGAATGGCTGATGTGGCAGATGGGCGGACTGGGGCCGATGTCGGGGCAGGCCGGACATTTCCGTGTCTATGCGCCGGAAAAGGTGCAGTACGGTATTGATCGCTACACCAATGAGGTTAATCGCCTCTATGGCGTCCTGAACCGTCAGCTTGAAGGTAAGGAATATATTACAGGCGAATATTCTATTGCTGACATGGCGAGTATCGGCTGGATCAATGCTTACAAGAATTATGATCAGAATCTGGAAGATTTCCCAAACCTCAAGCGCTGGCATGAAACGATGAACACGCGTCCGGCTGTGCAGCGTGGCCTTGTGGTCGGCAAAGAAGAGCGAGAAAAGTCTAATCTGGCAAATGACAAGGAAGCTCAGAAAATCCTGTTCGGCCAGAAGGCTCGCTAAATAGCGGTTTCTACAGCGCATCCCGAACGGCCTCTCGGTTCAGATGCGCGGAAAAATAATAAAGCACCGATCTGCTTCTGTCAGATCGGTGCTTTAATTGCTGCTCTCATGCATTGCTTATTGGCGTGTCAGGCTTTCGCTCTTGCAGATCAATCCGCCCATAACGCATCCGGATAGCGATAGCGTGTTGCCTTTAACGCTGGCCTTGCCGGTATAGGTCTTGCCTTCATCAAGCTTGTTGACTTCGCCCTTATAGGTGCCGTCTTTACCGGACATCGAGCCGATTGACTTGCCCTTATACTCACCGGTCTGCACGGTGCCGCAGTATTTGCCGCCACCACATGCAGCGTAGCTGATGATCGTGCCGTTTGGACGCTTCCATGTGCCTACAATTGCCTCATCGGCAAATGCTGGAGCAGACAGACCCGCCGTCAATGCAACAGCTGCAGTCATTCCCATAATAAAATTGCGGATCATGCATTCCTCCCAAAATGCCACAAGGTTTCAGGCCTTGCAGAATACTTACGCAAACGTAAACGTAATCGAGTTTTGGTCGGAGCGGAAGAGGGATAATTTGCGTGCTCGAATTCGCTGATAGCAATGTTTCCAGAATGCATCGCCAAAAGTGTGAAGCGGCTTTGAAGCCAAATACGGGGTAAATAAAAGCTAGAACATCGATCTCATTCATTCAGTTCTGAACACGCTTTGGCCCATCAATCTGCACCATGGTTATCATCTGGTTTCCAAGCGAGAAGGTGAAAAACATCCCTATTTCCGAAAAACGCTGTAATTCAGATGGTTTGGATGTTTAACGAATTCCCAAGTTTACTCCTTGTTGGGATTTCGTTGTCCCCTTGTTAAGCATCTGTTTTAACGCGCATTTTAATCCTGTCGCTTATCTTAAAGACCATGAACGGAACGACAGATCCGACAGTTCCAAGACGGTGAAAGCCAGTCTCGGAAACAAAGAGCGGACGGTTCTCGGGATTTAACAGGGACAAAGAAAAATGACACAGTTTCAGAGCGTTACGCAGCACGACAAAGCAGGTTCCCAGGATCGCATTCTGCTGGAGATGGGTTTGAAATACGCTATCGGTCGTGACTGTGAAATCGATGTGGTCGAAGCGCATAAGTGGCTCAACATCGCAGCCATTCGTGGTAATCAGAAAGCTGAGCGCATGCGCAATCAGGTGGCGGCGACTATGAGCAAGACAGAGCTTGCTGCAGCTCTTCGCGGTGCGCGCGAATGGATGACTGCGCACTAAGATTGCTTGATTACTGACAAAAAAGCCGCCTCATCAGGCGGCTTTTTTATTAGCTAATACCGAGATAACGCCCCGGCTTATGGTTAATCGCGATGATGGCGTTCATCGCTATCGCACCCACCAGTGAAAGCAGCATGTTTTCAAGAGGGATGAAAAACAGCGATCCAAACATGATGAGGACATCGAGTTCAAGCTGAAACCAGCCAGCACGAATGCCGTAGGCATCCTGCAGATAAAGGGCGAGAATGTTGACGCCACCAACACCGGAGCGGTGACGGAACAATGCCAATACCCCCATTCCCATCAAGGTTCCCCCCATTAGTGCTGCGAAGAGCGGGTTGATCGAACTGAAATCGACACATAACGGAATGACTTTTGCGAAGAACGACATCAGCGCGACTGCGATGAATGTCCTGATCGTGAATGGCCAGCCCATACGCTTTGCTGCAAAATAATAAAATGGCAAATTAATCAGAAAATAAAGCAGGCCAAATCCGATGCCGGTGGCATACTGGATCAAAAGGGCGATGCCAGCGGTGCTACCCGTCATCAGCGTCGCTTGACTATAGAGCGTAATGCCCAGCGCAATGAAGGAAGTGCCAATCAGCATGGCGATCGCGTCTTCGTAAAGACGGTGACGATCGAAACCCATTGCGCTGGTAACATCAGCAAGCGGGGAGGCGCTATCTGCGATATCGGCCACGTTTAACTCCAGAGCTGCGAAAACCGGTAATCCGGACAAGATTGCACAAATGGCTCGAACTAAAGTTCCGCCATCTGAGTGCATGTAAATTCGCGCTGTACTGATGGGCGAGTGCTCCACGCGCCAGCGTCAAGTCTTGGGAGACATCGCAGATATAGCATTCAGAGAACATGCCCGCACTGCTTGAAATATTGTTATTTTAGGTGGGGCTTTGTTGATTTCACGCAATTCCTAAGCGTCAATTTTTTAAGAATATTTCGTGTTGTGCTTTAACAAGAAAACGCTTCACATCGCCCGGCGTGCGCAAATGATATTTTTGCAGGTGGGAAGAAGCCTCTTCAACAAACGAAAGCGCCCGAATACGGCCATTTTTACGATAATTGGCGACAAACTTGAAAAATTCCCAATCAAAGCGTTCTGCACAGCCTTCAGCCATATCCGGACGCGACCGGCCGTAATGGCCAAACGTTCGCCTTATGATTCGCCAGAGCCGTCGCGGCGTCGAAATATCGAGAAATATGAGCATATCGGCACGTGATGCGCGGTGCGCCATTGTTTCGCTGTGATTGCCTTCGAATATCCATTCATCGCGATCAGCAACCTCGTTCGTAAGACGGCCGATCTCGTTGCGCGGGCGCATAACCCAGTTGGCTTCCCAGTAAATGGTGTCGATGTGAATCACAGGTAGACCACTGATTTTTCCGAGCATGCTTGCAAGGGTAGACTTCCCCGAGCCAGCGCCGCCAATGATCATGATCCGTTGTGTCACTTGGATGTCCCCGCATTTTAACTCTGTTCCAATAAAGACAGGACAAGAGTTTGGAACTACTATATATTTACTTTGTGTCATTCAAATTTACGTAACGTCTAAAGAATGACAGTTAGAAATTTTGTATTGTAGACAGTGGTAATATTAAGCAACTGATTGACAGTCAACTTGCCTGGCATCAAGCTAGTCGGTGGATGCGAAACTTTAAAAGGTATAAAGACCGGCAAAGCAGACTGATGTTTTGATTGTCGCGATAAGCGATCTGCGAATGAACCAAAAAAGCATTTCCGGCAAAACTGCGCGGCAATTTTGCGTAAGGATAATGCGTAGAGACGGAACGGTTAGGACGTTTCAATCTTAACTGAGCCGTTCTGGAGTGCATCCCGAAAAGTGTGAAACGGTTTTCGGATAAGATGCGCATTGAAGCAAAGAGTTGAGGCGCGCAGATCTGAAAAATCAGATCGAAATGCGCTCAAGAGCAACGAATTCAATAGTCCGTATCCGACAGGGAGCGACGAGATGTCTATTCGTACCATCACAGCCTTGGCTGGCACAGCAATCATTTTGAGCGCATCTGCCTTTGTTTTTTCATCACCGGCAAGTGCGCTGACTATGAAAGAATGTAGTGCGAAGTATCAGGCGGCCAAAGATGCTGGAACACTGGGCGATGCTAAGTGGAATGATTTCCGCAAGACGCAATGCGGTGACGATGCCGCAGCCACTCCAGCGGCACCTGCAGCGCCAGCGAAGAAAGCGGCAGCACCAGCTAAAAATGCAGCCGCACCAGCAGCGGATGATGGGGCGAAGAGCCTCACAATGAAGCAGTGCAGCGCCAAGTATCAGGCAGCTAAAGATGCCGGTACCGATGGTGGCACGAAATGGAATGATTTCCGCAAATCGGAATGTGGCCCAGGCGCTGATCCAGTTGCTCTGACCACCGACGGTAATTCGGAACCTGCGGCACCAACCGCAGCCGCACCACGCGGCGTGAAGTTTCCGACAGCAGTTTCGTCGAAGTTTTCTAGCGAATCTCCAGGCAAGGCCCGCATGCATACCTGCCTTGAGCAGTATCATGCAGCCAAGGATGCAAATGCATTGGGCGGTCTGAAGTGGGTTCAGAAGGGCGGCGGTTACTACAGCCTTTGCAACGCACGGCTAAAGGGCAACTCGTAATTTCGGAGCGTTTCCTGTTAAATGAAATGACGGAAACCGCGTTCTGCTTAAAAATTTTAAATCTGGGACGGCTTATAAGTCGGCTTGAACTTACACCGTTTTAGAGAGAAGGGGCCTTGCAGATCTGCAAGGCCCCTTCTTCTTTTAGAGCGCCGTTGCCGTAACGTTTAAACTAAGTAGCAGTGTTCCTGCGAAGTGAGACGGTTTCAGGCTCTCTTGAACCAGCTACTGATGCCAACCACAAGCCAGCCCAAAATCATCAAACTTCCCCCAGTAGGGGCTGCCATTGGAAAAAGTCGGTTGCCTGTCATGTCTCGCATGAACAGATCACCGCAGAATAGCACCAGTCCAGCCACTAATAACGCACCACCAATATTCGCAATACGGCTGTTAGGAACAATCAATGACAACACCAGAAGGGCGGGAGCGTGGCCGATAAGCAGCGGCGCTATCGCACCTAAATGATTCTCACCTCCATGCGCCGCACCCGCATACGCAGCTATTGCGAGAGCACCACAAAGGCCGGCAAGTGTACCAAACAGAACATTGCGAGGTTGGGTATTGTGTTGATCAGACATTGGGTTCTCCGCAGTTAGGCGATGTTCAGGGCTTTTCGGGCGTCAGCAATTGCTTCAGGCACTGCTGCTTCAAATATGTCCATCTGCTTATCGATGCCAACGCTCACACGAATGCAACGATCCAGCACCGGAGCACCGGGTTTGCGGACAAAAATATCGCGCTCAATTAGCCCATTGAGAATGGCAGTTGCGAAAGTTCCATCATGCCCGCAATCAATAGTGACGAAATTTGTAGCTGAGGGGATGGGCTTCAACCCGTGACGCGTCGCAACAATTGCGATTCGATCTCGTCCAGCATGGATTTTATTGACCACACCACGCAAATAATTCTGATCTTTCAACGCCGCGATTGCTGCAGCTTGGGCAATCCGATTAACGGCAAAATGATCGCGAACCTTGTCGAAAGACTTGATCGCATCGGCGCAGCCCAGAACATAGCCAACTCGAATCCCTGCAAGTCCATATGCTTTTGAGAAAGTGCGCATGCGCAGAATGTTCGGGCGATCCAGTTCAAAGGCTGGGAATGCAGATGCGGGGCCAGTTTCGCAATAGGCCTCATCGAGAATAAGCATTGTGGTTTCTGGAATGCGTTCAATAAACGTCTGAATATCCGACCCGTCGTGCCAAGTTCCCATGGGATTATCTGGGTTGGCGATGTAAAGCAGCGCCGGATTTTCCTTACGCGCTTTTTCGATCAATGCGTCTAGGTCAGGCCTATCCTGATTATATGGGACCGTCAGCAATGTTCCGCCGAAACCTGCGACGTGATAGTTGAATGTCGGATAGCCGCCAAGCGAGTTGATGACTTTGTCGCCTTGCTGAACATATTGCCTCACCACAAGACCAAGTAAAGCGTCGACGCCTGCACCTGGCATGACATTTTCGGCTTTTACATTGTGATGAGCTGCAATTGCATGACGCAGTGCATAGTTCTCCGGATCACCATACTTCCATACTTCGGAAGCCTCTTGTCGCATGGCTTCTATGACAGAGGGAGCAGGGCCGAAGCTGCTTTCATTTGCGCCTATACGAGCCGAAAAAGGCTTGCAACGCTGAAGTTCGAGCGTTTCTGGGCCAACAAAAGGGACAGTGGAGGGGAGGCTTTCAACAAGCGGCGTAAGACGAGGCGATACCATAGTGTTTCCGGTCAACTTGGTCTGTTGGGACAGAGCAGCAGAATGGTAACAGCGATGCGATCTCACCGACTGGTTCAGTGCCCCGGCACCCGATAAAGGATCAGACAGGCATAGCAACTTGTGACAAGCCTTGCCACATCGCTTATTCGAAATTTATGATTACGCGTCGCACGATCTCTATCTGCATCAAATGCAAAAACGGCTCACCTGTATTCATCTCAAAGACAAGATCGCAGCATTTGTAAAAATTTGCGGAGGGAGTTAGCGTTTAGCTGATCGTTTAAAGCGGTTCCAGTTAAGATTAAATGGTCGGAACCGTTGTAAATATTTGTTTTTACGTATTACCCTTGCGAAAGCCGCTTCACACTTTTTGCTGTGAGTGCTTTCAAGAACATCTCTAACGCTAGAGACGGTTCTCAAGCCGAACGTATGTCGTATCGAAATATTACGGCGCGAGTATCTGTTGCAATGGTTCAATGTCGGTGGCGCGCAGCTGTTCTGCGCAGAAATTACTCGACTGCCTGTCATCAAGAACTGTGCGAGTTCTCATCGTCAATCACCAGTCGAACGACGCCTTCGTGCCCGGAGAAAAACGTGCTCATGTTTTGCTCGTGATGCTCCATAGGTCAGCAATCGAGGTTTCCACCAAACCGACATAGTCCATTATTCATGTATCGATGGCACATGAATACACATAACTTAACATAGCATCGTTACTTGATTTCGCGCATATGTCGCGAAACCCTCTCTTTGGGAGATTTACCTTAGCGAATCTCCAGAACCTTGACGCAGGAATCGAGATCATGTGTGGCAAGGTGGGCGTAACGCATTGTCATCTGCAGAGTCTGGTGACCGAGCCACATCTGCACACGCCGTATATCTATGCCGCCGCGAACGAGACGCGACGCGCATGTATGGCGCAGAATATGTGGAACGACTTGGTCATCAGTGCCAAGTCCTACCTCGATTTTCGCATCATTCCATATTTGGCGGAACCGCACCTGATTGAGCATGGAGAAGGGCCCCTTCAGCCGCTCATGCGCAATTTCAGTAGATTTTCGTGCGCGTTTAGTCAGTGGAACAGTGCGACTGCGGTTTGACTTGGTCAGCCAGAATGTAACGCGATGCTCCTGAATATCATTCCAGGTGAGGCCAATTGCTTCGCCAAGACGGCAGCCGCTGTCGACAAGGAAAACCGACAGGCGGTAGCTATCCTCGCAACGCGATTTGACAGCAGCAAATAAGCGCTTCTCTTCTTCATGTTCGAGAAAACGGATGCGTCCCGCCCGCTCTTTCTGTCGGACAAACTCCGGCAGACTGTAAACGTCCCCCATTTTGTGCGCCTTTCGCAGCAGCTTGCTCAGCGCAGCCATCTTTCTATTGATGGTTGCATTGCTGTTGCCGCGCTCACGAAGCGAACCTATGACGGAGTCGAGCATTTCTTGATCGAAACCCGAAAAGCGAATGCCTTTCAAAATTTCGTCGATCTCACCAAGGAACGATTTCACATTATACTTGTGTGAGCCATCATCCCAAAGGATGTTGATATACTTTCCGGCTAATTCTGCCAAAGAAAACTGCTCTACGAGCCGGTGCTTCAGGCTTTTTACGGATGTATATTCAAGGTTGTAATCGATAACCGGCGAATAACCTTCGCCTCCATCGATCCTCGTGCCCCCAACGACGATCATAGCAAGTCCCCCACTTTTTTATGGGAAGCATGCATAAAGAAATAATTCATCGAGTACAAGATAAGTGAGCTAACTTTATGTGGAGACATGTTTCGATCCTTAATTAGAACCCGGTGCCCCCCATTTGTTCGTCCCCGCAACTCCCTCAATTCAAGTTCTGCCGAGATCCCCATCTCGAAAGAACCTATGTTCACGCTTTCGTGAACGCTTCCCCAAATGACTGACGCCAACGGCTTCCCGTTGGCGTCCGATGCTTATGCGTAGTTCTGATTAGAACGAACGCTGGAAGCGGATGATGCCGCCGAACGCATCTTTGTTTTCGATAACGCCAACCTGACGGAGTGGGTGGTCGCTATCCCAACGGGTGTAATTGATTTCTGGCGTGATGGTGAAACCAGGAACCAGCTCGTAAGCAACGTTTGCTGCGATTGCAGTCTTGCCCCAATCTTCGTAAGCGCCCTGAAGGTTGAAGGTTGCCTTATCGGTAGCCTTGAACTTCGCGCCGCCCCATACAGCCCAATCACCGCCCCAGTTGCCGTACATGCCGATCGGAGCTTCGTAAGAAGAGTAGCCGCCCTGTACCCAGACCGAGAACTGGTCAGTTACATTTACGTCCAAACGAACCTTACCAGCCCATTCTTCGAGATTGGAATCATAGGCAGCAACAGCTGCGATCGAACCCCAACCCTGTGCATACTTAAGACCACCGACAACGTGCGGCATGTAGTCTTCAATACGGTTATCGAATAGTGCAGTTTCGATAATGCCGTCACCATCAAAATCACCGTCTGTCTGGTAGCCGTCGCCGCCCTGTTCGAGCGACAGAACTGCCGAGAAGCCGTTGCCACCGGTGAAGGTATAGCTGATCAGGTTAGTGCGGTAGACGCCAGCAGCAACCACGTCATCGTTGATGATGTCGCCGAGGTAGCCGGTGAAGGTGTGGAATGCCGATTCATCGAGGCCGAGACGCAGACCACCGAGCTGAATGTAAGCAAAGTTCAGTGTGTGGCTGCCCTGATCGCCGTTCGTGAAGTTGAAGCGGTTTTCAGTGTAGGTCTTAAGGGTGCCGAGTTCGGTTTCCGAAGCAGTCGACGTGCGGAGCGTAAAGCGTGTGTTCTTGCTCCAGGTCTTTGCATCAACGCTTGAGTAAGGATCACGGCCAGCAGCTGCGTCGTAACGAACATAACCATGGATGCGCAGGCAGGTTTCGGTGCCTGGGATGTAGAAGTAGCCAGCGCCGTAAGCATCGCAAACGCGGACATATTCAACGGCTTCTGGCTCTGGCGCGACGATTGCGTCTGCGGCCTGAGCGCCGGTAGCTGCAACGAGAGCTGCAGCGGAGCCGAGAAGAAGGCTCTTGATGTTCATTTCTGACCTCCAGTCAAGAATCGACCGCGATCAAAAAAGGGAAATAAATACAATACCTTGATTGATTTCAGGTTTCTGAATCAGAAAATGACAAGAATCGGCCAAGCCTCAAAACGGAGGTTTCATGCGCTGTTAGGCGGACAATGGTAAGCTATTCTAAGGGAAAAACACTGCCTGGAGGGTCAAAGGTCGCCGGTTTGGCGATGGCGGAGAGGATGGGATTCGAACCCACGAGACCCTTATGAGGTCTACTCCCTTAGCAGGGGAGCGCCTTCGACCACTCGGCCACCTCTCCGGTAAAGGCGAGATAGCCGGTACGCTTCATCATTTCAAGCGATTTGCGCAGCTTACCGTAAAATTCCCAGCATAATTTCACCTTTTATATATAGGCGCGTGTGAATAAGCCGGAATTACGGGCTTTTGCCCTCATCTGAAACAACGGGCACACTCCGTGTCCAGAAAGAGATTCGGATGATTTTTAGCTGTCGCAGGATTTATCGCGCTTATTAAGTGGGGACGGATGCCATATTTGGCTCAGTAGCAGCAGGATTCGGGCGCCAATCTGTGCGTAAGAGTCAAAAAATACATGTTTTCAATCATTAAGACCCGTTAATTGGCGTTTACAAACATTAACAAAACCTAAAATCCACCCTCCAAAGGGGGCAATTTCGTGTCATTTCTGCAACAACCGTCCCTCATAGAGGCTCCAGAAAGGTTGGGAGTGATATTCGATGTTGAAACGAAAAAGTTGGCGAGTATCTTCACATCCAGAAGAAGGAGCGCTTCGGGGCGACTTTTTCATCAGGGGATGGGGACAGGTTGTCCTTCAGCCAAATCAGAATGCCCAGACCCATTTTTAACTTTGACTGGAGGTCAGAAATGAACATCAAGAGCCTTCTCCTCGGCTCCGCTGCAGCTCTGGTTGCAGCTTCCGGCGCTCAGGCTGCCGACGCAATCGTCGCACCAGAGCCAGAAGCAGTTGAATATGTCCGCGTTTGCGATGCTTACGGCGCTGGCTACTTCTACATCCCAGGCACCGAAACCTGCCTGCGCGTATCGGGCTATGTTCGTTACGACGTTGCTGGTGGCGATGACGTTTACGCTCGTAGTGACCGGATTGCACGCGATGCAGACGGCAACTCGCTTACTTTCGGCGGCAAGAACCGTGATACCTACGCTCAGAAGGCACGTTTCACGCTTCGTTTCTCGACTGCTTCGGAAACCGAACTCGGTACCCTCAAGACCTTTGCTGAAACTCGTTACGACTGGAACGATGGCAACAACGGTTCTTCGGGCGATCTTCGTTACGCATACATCCAGCTCGGCGGCCTGCGCCTCGGTCTCGATGAGTCGAACTTCGTAACCTTCACTGGTTACCTCGGCGACGTCATCAACGATGACGTGATCCTTGCTGGCGGTTACCGCACCAACGCAATCAGCTACACTTTCACTGGCGGCAACGGCTTCTCGGCTGTAATCGCTCTTGAACAGGGTAACGACAAAGACGTTGATTTCAACGGCGTTATCGATGACTACACACCACACGTTGTTGGTGGCCTGAAGTACGCTCAGGGCTGGGGCTCGATCGCAGCTGTTGGTGCATACGACGCAGTTAACGAAGAATGGGCCGGTAAGGTTCGTTTGGACGTAAACGTAACTGACCAGTTCTCGGTTTGGGTACAGGGCGGCTACAAGTCGAACGACGACAGCTACTATTATGCTTACACCGATGCAAACGGTCGCTTTAAGGGCGTTCGTGCAATCGACAGCTTCTACGGCACCTGGGGTGGCGATTGGGCTGTTTGGGGTGGCGCGAAGTTCAAGGCAACCGACAAGGCTACCTTTAACCTTCAGCTCGCTTACGAAGACGCAAAGACCTTCGCAGCTACTGCAAACGTAGCTTACGAACTGGTTCCAGGCTTCACCATTACTCCAGAAGTTTCCTACACCAAGTGGGACGACAAGAATTCTGTCCTCGACGGTCAGGACGCTTGGCAGGGTATGGTTCGCTTCCAGCGTTCGTTCTAATCCTTACGGATTGGTTACAGGAAACCCGGCAGCATGGCTGCCGGGTTTTTTGTTGTCTGCGATTTTCAAAACGATTCCGCTAAGATGGAAACGTTGGAACAATCAGTTGTTTCCACCCATAATCCTACGCAAAGTCGGCTTCCACTTTTGTGGGAATTACTCAAAATTCAGCATAAGTCTTGCTTTTTGAGACATGACGGTTTCTCTGGTGGCATCGATAAAGACGGATCTATTTAGTTGGAGAAGCGGACTTATGTTGAAGTGGTTTTGGCCAGGTGTGACATGGACTGCGGCGCTAACTTCATTGGCGCTATGGTTTGGTGCAGGCCGGGTCGAAGCCGATATAGCTGAACGCACGGGGCAGGCGCTCGCGCCTTATGCCTGGACTACCTTTGATGTCGATGGCCGTGATGTGATCTTAAAAGGCATGGCTCCAGACCCAGAATCGCGGAAGGTCGCGGTTAAGTCTGTACAACAGGTCAATGGCGTCGGCGATTTTTCCGATCTGACAACCATTCTTCAGGCAGCAACTCCATACGTTTTTAAACTAACCAAAAGCGGGGAGGGCATCGTTCTCTCCGGGTTCATTCCCGACAATGCGATGCGTGATTCGATCATGAGTGCAGCTGAAACGGCAGGACAAGGCCGATTGGTTGACGATGAAATGGCGCTCGCACGCGGCGCTCAGCCCGAGTTCGAGGATCGTGTGCACTTCGTGATCGATCTAGCCAAGAAATTTTCCGAGGCTGAAATCGAAATCTCAGAAGCGACATTCTCGGTCAAGGGGGCTGCACTCAACGATGCGACGTATAGTGAGTTGAATGCTGTTCTGAATGCGCCTTTACCCCATGGGCTGCAATTATCGAGCTCCAATATTACAAAGCCTTGATATCATTTTGCCAATAAGCGGCCTCATCCCCCGTTTCTTCTCTTTATCCAATTGACACCGGGCGCTTCGCTGCCTTTCCTGTATATATTGACAGGTGCTTCGGATTGAATAGCAGGCGGATTCCATATGCTTTATCTTGCGGAGATGTTTTGGCCAGTTCTTTTGCTTTCGGCGATGATTGGTGTGGCAGTGGGTTGGCTTACCGCTGCCAAGTGAACAAGAACGGACAGATTTCTGGTGGTCCCTGGGGGGACTTGCCAATGGGTGCGGGGTTTTTGATTTGCCGCTGTGGCCATCGTGGCCGCACGCAAGTGCGTAGAGTATGAGGGAACCTACATGCCGATGTTGATCATTCAACTGGCGATTCTTATTGCAGTTGCTTTTGTAATTGGCTGCGTTTTGGGACGCCTTATCAGAGGCAAGAAAGCTGCGGACACCGATAAGGAAAACACCATTATCGCGGCAGCGCTTTCAAAGCCCGCGGTCGACGAAAATCCAGAGCCGGTCGCGTCGACCAAAGCCGTCGTGGCGGAAGAGCCTTTGAAAGATAAGTTCAAAGTAGTGGCGGAAGCGGTCGAAGAACCTATGCCACAGGCAAAAACAGAAGAGCTCGAATCCGATCCAGAATCTATAGAAGAGGTTCTGGTTGAAGAGCCGGTCGCGGAATTCCAAGATCCTGATCGTCCAGAGCTGCTTGATACGCCTTTGCGCGGAAAGCCGGACGATCTGACTGCAATCCACGGTATTGGCAAGGCAGTGGAAGGAATGCTGCAAAAGCTCGGCGTATTTCATTATGCGCAGATAGCCCAGTGGAATATGGAAGAATCTGCTTGGATTGAACGCCATATTGGATTTTCCGGACGTGTTGCTCGCGAAAACTGGACTGTTCAAGCAAGCAAACTTACCGAGGCCACACAGCGCGCAGTGCCCAAGAAGAACGCAAAGCCAAAGAAAGCTGCTTCGAAATCGAAGGCTCCAACTCGCACCAAAAAAACGCAGGCTTAGAATAAGCCTACTGCTACTTCCACATGAAAAGTTGAATTCTAGCGCGTTTGGGTCGGTTGAATCAGTTCGGCGCTCTAACGTCGGCCATAGATCAGGTCAGTGCGTATATCGGCACTGCCTGTAAGGCGTGCTTTATAAACTTCATAATTCTCCATCACGCGCTGAACGTAGTTCCGCGTTTCAGAAAATGGAATGCGCTCAATCCAGTCGACAACTTCTTCGATTGGTTTGCCACGCGGATCGCCATATTTTTCCACCCAATCGGCAGCTCGGCGGGGCCCGGCATTATAACCGGCAAAGGTTAGTACGTAAGATCCATTGAATCGGTCGAGCTGTTCGCCAAGAAAATGTGCGCCAAGCGTCGCATTATAGGCCGCATCGGTTGTGAGTTTGGGCGCAGAATAGGCCATTCCATTGCGGGTTGCGACGCTCTTCGCGGTGGCTGGCATTAGCTGCAACAGCCCGCGTGCACCAGCTTTTGAAACCGCGCCAACATTGAATTCGCTTTCCTGGCGAGCAATTGCATAAGCAAGCGCCTTGCCGGAACCACTGATATTTGCATGTGCCGGAATGGCGCCGATCGGGTGTGATAGCGCACCAACGTCCAGTCCACGGAAGGCGGCGGTCTTGCCGACGCGAAGAGCGAGATAATGATTCTCGTTCTTCTCCGCCATCACAGCGAGGAGCGCCAATTCTCCCACGCTGCTGAGTTCTTGCGATAGCTGCGTATAAAGAGCGGTTGCGCGGTTTCCGTAGCCGATCTGTTCAAGACGCTTGATGGCTTGCACTGCGGGGCGGCCGGAGAAACGCACACGTTCGGCATCGGATGGTCTTGGATAGGCGAGCTCGGGCGCTTTCTCACTGAGCTTGGCTGCAGAGAGCTGTCCATAAAATGTGGTGCCAAAATGTGCAGAGCGGCGATAATAACCGTTCGCATCACCACCAGCACCCGCCTCCGCTGCTCGCCCGAGCCAGTAATAGGCGCGCGAAGCGGAAATTGGACGTGAGGAAATCTCGGCTATCTTGGCAAAATGCGGTGCTGCAAGCTTCGGTTGCTTTAATGCACGCAATGCATACCAACCGGCATGGAATTCCGCTTCAGCAGCCATTGTCGGTGATTCTGCGGCATGTGCCGCCGCTAGCCTATAGGCGAGCTGTGGCTTGTTAATATCGAGAAGCTCGCGCGACAGGATGCGACGCTCCACCCACCACGCGTCTGGATCAACCAGTGACGCGGAGTCTTTCGGAGCTTTCAGCATCAAGTCTGTTGCTTCGCTGAAACGATCTGCACGGCGCAGAAAACGAATCTGCAAGAACATGTATGCAGGATTCGAGTGCCACGAGCGATCTACGTCGGCGATAGCCTTTGCTGTGTTCGGTGACTTCTGTGCCAATGCTGCATAAGCATTATAGAGTGACTGCGCTTGCGCGGGGCCTGCCAGAAGTTTAGCCGATTGCATGCGATCGTTATAAAGGGAGCGCAGAAGGCGGCGTTGATGGTCATCGCGTGTGAGAACGCTCGCAAATTCTTTCAGCACTCGCGTCTCGTCATCAGCCGACAGGCGTTCGGTCGCCCACCATGGGGCGAGAAGCTGATGTGCTTTTGTGTTGTTTCCTGTGGCCAAGTATGCCCGTGCAAGCGCGATCATGCCCTCAGTTGTCTGCGGGCGTGTAGTGCCGAAAGTGGCAATTACAGTTGCAGCAGGCGCATTTTCCTTGAAAAGTGCACGTTCCGAATTGCGACGCAATGCGCCCATACCCGGCCAGCCCGGCAGTTCCGAGGCAGCCATTGCAATTTCAGCACTCGGCACGCCATCCATTCCAGATGTCGCTATCGACCAGGTCAATATCTGACGGTCAAGCGAGCCTTTTGTCATGCCGTTGCGATAGGCGATCACGCCCGGAATATCGCGTGAATAGAGCGCATCAAGGCCGCTTTTCAATGTTCCACTGATTGTCGCCGGGTTCTCAACACGATTGAAGGAAGACGTGATAACCGGATCGGGGGTGGCGGGACGTGCTTTTGGCGTAACCAGATTGATCGGAGATTCATGTGTGGCAGTAGGCGCAAACGGACGTACCAGCGGTGTGGGAACATCCGTTGGCAAAGATGACTGGGCATAGGCAGCCCCCATCTGTCCCGCAAGAAGCGAAGCAGCAATAATCAATCCACTCGAAAAGAGCGCTCTTTGCTTTATTGGCATATCTATATTTTTCTTACACATGATCTAACGAGAATAGAGTGCCTGATTGCGGGTAAAATATTGTTCAAATCTGGCTTTTCTAAGCCTGATCGATAGGGTGTTTGTTCTGTATAAGACTATGATGCCGATGCGTGAAGCATTGGTTAATAAATGGTTATGTTTTTCTTTTCGATCATTTACCTAAGAGCTCCATGACCTTTGAGCAAATGCTATGCGATCAGGTCGAGTAGATTGACAAAAAAGCAGAGGAATTTTTCGCAAAACTGTCATTTGGAAGCTGATTTGGGCTAGCCCCCCGCTTGCCGGATTTGCACTGCGAGACTATGGTGCAACGCCTTGCAGCTATTCTGGCGCGGTTAAAAGCCAGTGTGGTATTGTCAGGTTCTGTCTTTATTTCTCAGGAGTTCACTGATGCTGAAAGGCTCGATTACTGCACTTGTCACGCCATTCGATAGTGAAGGAGCGTTCGACGAGAAAGCTTTTCGTGACTTCGTGAATTGGCAGATTGAAGAAGGCACTAAAGGTCTTGTACCCGTTGGCACAACGGGCGAAACGCCGACCTTGTCCCATGATGAGCATAAGCGCGTCATTGAGGCCTGCATTGAAGTAGCAGCAGGTCGCGTGCCGGTGATTGCGGGTGCAGGTTCCAATAATACTGTCGAAGCAATCGAACTTGCTCAGCATGCCGAAAAAGCGGGCGCAGATGCAGTTCTTGTCGTCACTCCCTATTATAACAAGCCGAACCAGCGCGGCCTCTATGAGCATTTTTCACGGGTCGCACGTTCGATCTCGATACCGCTCATTATCTATAACATTCCGGGCCGCTCCGTCATTGATATGACACCGGAAACCATGGGCACGCTTGTGCGTGATCACAAGAACATCATCGGTGTGAAAGATGCGACAGGCAAGATTGAGCGTGTTTCCGAACAGCGCGGCACGTGTGGCAAAGACTTCATCCAGCTGTCCGGCGAAGATGCGACCGCTCTCGGCTTCAATGCACATGGCGGCGTCGGCTGTATTTCAGTGACGTCCAATATTGCGCCACGTCTTTGCGCAGAGTTTCAGGATGCCTGCCAGGCTGGTGACTATGCCAAGGCACTGGAACTACAGGATCGCCTGATGCCATTGCACAAGGCGCTCTTCATCGAGCCCAATCCTTCGGGTCCGAAATATGCTCTGTCGCGCCTTGGTCGCGTTGAAAATGTTCTTCGCTCGCCAATGGTTGTAATCGAAGCAGCAACCGCTGAGAAGATCGATCAGGCCATGAAGCACGCCGGTCTCACGAATTAGAGTATTTCCAGCCAAAGTGCGAAGCGGTTTTGCGTTGGATGTTGGATAATGTGTTTAAACGAGCTTTCAGAGCGTGTTTCTATGCGATCCATCAGCAGAAAATACGCTCTAAGGCTGCTAATTTTGCCCGGTTGAGTGATTTTTACGCTCTTGCTCATGCGAGAGCGTTTTCATTTCCGGCAATGAGCATTATATGGTGCCATTATGAATAAGCCGAAAAACTCTCCCGCCCGCAAAATGGTCGCTGAAAACCGTAAAGCGCGCTACAATTTTGAGATTTCTGATACGCTCGAAGCTGGTCTGGTTCTGACCGGCACCGAGGTTAAGTCCTTGCGCGCCAATCAGGCCAACATTGCTGAAAGCTATGCGAGCTTTGAGAACGGTGAGTTCTGGCTGATCAATTCCTATATTCCGGAGTATACGCAGGGCAATCGCTTTAATCACGAGCCGCGCCGTTTGCGTAAGCTGTTGATTAGCCGTCGCGAAATGGCACGGATTTTCAATTCGCTTTCACGCGAAGGCATGACCGTCGTTCCGTTGAAGTTATACTTCAATGATCGTGGTAGAGCTAAGCTGGAAATCGGCGTGGCGCGCGGTAAGAAGAATCACGACAAACGTGAGACTGAGAAGCAGCGCGACTGGAATCGCGAGAAATCACGTCTTCTGCGCGATCGTGGCTGAGGCGAAAATACTGTTCAAAGAAAAAGAGCGCTGAAAGGCGCTCTTTTTATAAATGATGCAAAAGGGTTCATGAAGTTCGAAATTATGAAGCTGCACGAACCTGACGATTGCGCATATCAGTAGTCTTCGTCAAGATCTTCGTCCTGACGGCGCTGCTGTTGCTGTGGGCGTTCAGAAGGATCGCGTCCAATTTCAGCTTTCAGCGAAACCAGATCGATAAAATGATCGGCCTGACGGCGCAATTCATCGGATATCATCGCAGGCTGTGTCGTCAGAGTGGAAACGACGGATACCTTACGACCCTTGCGCTGCAATGCTTCGGCAAGCGAACGGAAATCACCATCGCCAGAGAAGATTACGAAATGATCGACGGTGTCGGTGAGCTGCATGGCATCGACGGTAAGTTCGATATCCATGTTGCCTTTTACCTTGCGGCGGCCTGTCGAGTCGGTAAATTCCTTGGCTGCCTTCGTGACAACCTTATAGCCGTTGTAATCGAGCCAATCGATGAGTGGACGGATCGATGAATATTCCTGATCCTCAACCAGAGCCGTATAATAATAGGCGCGCAGCAAATAGCCGCGTTTCTGGAATGCCTTCAAAAGTTTACGGTAATCAATATCGAAACCGAGTGTTTTTGAAGCTGCGTATAAATTGGCGCCGTCAATAAATAGCGCAATTTTTTCACGAGAATCGAACATCGTGCAATATATCCACTCTGCGGCCGGTAGGGAGTGGGCCTGCGACCGCGTATTCAGATTTGTTTCTTAAACGGCGGGGGTATTCATTTTTACCAATGACGTTTATTGCGTTCTACGGAGATATTATAGAAAAACAAGCAACTGATGGTTGTTATTTGATCAATCTTAATTACTTTTACGCGATATTTCGATATAGCAATCGATAATCGATCAAAATCTATTGTTCCAATTTGATCCAGATCGTGTATTTGTCAGACAGATTAATGAACAGTTGTATCTTAGCCTAGATTTCTGAGCCTTGTCGTTGGTGTTTTGCGCTTTTGCTTGTAATTTCGGCTCACAAGCGTTATGTGCAAGAAAAATTCCGTTAAAGTTTAAGAAATGAAAGGGACCGCCTATGGCCCGCGTCACCGTTGAGGACTGCGTAGATAAGGTCGAGAACCGTTTTGAACTGGTTCTGCTGGCCGGTCACCGTGCCCGCCAGATTTCTCAGGGCGCCCAGATCACGATCGACCGCGACAACGACAAGAACCCAGTTGTCGCGCTGCGTGAAATCGCTGACGAGACACTTTCACCGGATGATCTGAAGGAAGACCTGATCCATTCGCTGCAGAAGCACGTTGAAGTTGACGAACCGGAAGCTGCTGCTCCTGCCCAGATCACCGATGCTTCCGATGCGTTGGCTGAAGGGATTGCCGAAGCTGGTGAAGACGATGTCGTTTCCTTCGACCGTATGTCGGAAGAAGAACTGCTTGCTGGTATTGAAGGCCTCGTTGCTCCAGAAAAGAACGACGACTTCTAATCGTCGCTCTGCTGATCAAGTATTTCAGGCAAACGTCGAAATGAGTTTTGCCTCATTGAATACTTGAATACAAACAGGCCTTGGTTTTTTGCGTGCGCTTCGGCTTCCAGGCTGTGGCGCACGTTTTTATGTGCATGGCAGGCTGGGAATTGAGATTAGCTTTTGGCTTGCCACTGAGACGTTTGTGACTGAAATTAAGCCTGTTGGCAGAAAACAGGTCCGGAAACTCGCAAATTGTTATATTTTTTAGTGATTTCCGTTCAAAATGACCGCTGCGTACGTGACTGGTAGGGAGTTTCTGTAAATGATGCGCCAATATGAGCTTGTAGAGCGTGTTCAGCGATACAAGCCTGACGTCAATGAGGCGCTTCTCAACAAGGCGTATGTTTACGCTATGCAGAAGCATGGCAGCCAGAAGCGTGCGTCCGGTGATCCATATTTTTCCCACCCGCTCGAAGTTGCAGCAATTCTCACAGATATGCATTTGGATGAGGCAACGATTGCGATTGCTCTCCTGCATGACACGATTGAAGACACCACAGCTACCCGTCAGGAAATCGATCAGCTGTTTGGCCCGGAGATTGGTAAGCTCGTTGAAGGTCTGACCAAACTCAAGAAGCTCGATCTGGTTTCCAAGAAGGCAGTGCAGGCGGAAAACTTGCGCAAGCTGTTGTTGGCTATTTCCGAAGACGTGCGCGTGCTTCTGGTGAAGCTTGCAGATCGACTGCACAATATGCGTACTCTTGGCGTGATGCGCGAAGACAAGCGTCTGCGCATTGCTGAAGAAACCATGGATATCTATGCGCCACTCGCTGGCCGCATGGGTATGCAGGACACGCGTGAAGAGCTCGAAGAACTTGCATTCCGCTATATCAACCCGGATGCATGGCGTGCGGTAACGGATCGGCTTGCAGAGCTTCTTGAAAAGAACCGTGGTCTTCTACAGAAGATCGAAGAAGACTTGTCTGAGATTTTCCAAAAGAACGGTATCAAGGCGAGCGTTAAGAGCCGTCAGAAGAAGCCTTGGTCGGTTTTCCGTAAAATGGAAACCAAGGGCCTGTCGTTTGAACAACTGTCCGATATTTTCGGCTTCCGCGTCATGGTTGAATCGACACAGGATTGCTATCGCGCACTCGGTCTGATCCATACCACCTGGTCGATGGTTCCAGGTCGGTTCAAAGACTATATTTCGACACCTAAGCAGAACGACTATCGTTCCATCCATACAACGATCATTGGCCCATCACGCCAGCGTATCGAACTGCAGATCCGCACGCGCGTCATGGATGAAATTGCAGAATTCGGTGTGGCGGCCCATTCGATCTATAAGGATCGCGGCAGTGCCAGTAATCCGCATCAGATATCGACCGAAACCAATGCCTATGCTTGGCTGCGCCAGACTATCGAGCAGCTTTCCGAGGGCGATAACCCTGAAGAGTTTCTCGAACATACCAAGTTGGAATTGTTTCAGGATCAGGTATTCTGTTTCACACCCAAAGGTCGTCTCATTGCGCTTCCGCGCGGGGCGACGCCAATCGATTTCGCCTATGCGGTTCATACCGATATTGGCGACAGCTGCGTTGGTGCCAAGGTCAATGGCCGTATTATGCCGTTGATGACAGAGCTCAAGAATGGCGACGAAGTCGACATCATTCGTTCCAAAGCGCAGGTCCCACCTGCCGCATGGGAGTCGCTTGTTGCAACGGGCAAAGCGCGCGCCGCAATCCGTCGCGCAACGCGCTCGGCGGTTCGCAAACAGTATTCCGGCCTCGGTATGCGTATTCTTGAGCGCGCTTTCGAGCGTGCAGGAAAACCTTTCAGCAAGGATATTCTCAAACCTGGTCTGCCGCGTCTGGCTCGCAAGGAAGTTGAAGATGTTCTGGCCGCAGTTGGTCGCGGTGAACTGCCATCTACCGACGTTGTGAAAGCAGTTTATCCTGACTATCAGGATACGCGTGTTACCTCGCAGAACAACCCTACCAAGACCGGTGAAAAGGGCTGGTTTAATATCCAGAACGCCGCTGGCATGATCTTCAAGGTGCCGGAAGGTTCTGAAGGTGCGCAAGAAGCTGTGGCTGATGGCGAAAGGCCAAAGCGCAAGGCCTTGCCGATCCGTGGCACCAATTCCGACTTGCCTGTGCGTTTTGCACCGGAAGGCGCTGTGCCGGGCGACCGTATCGTTGGTATCATGCAGCCGGGAGCAGGGATCACGATCTATCCGATTCAGTCACCCGCACTGACCGCTTATGATGATCAGCCGGAGCGCTGGATTGATGTGCGCTGGGACATTGATGAGGGGATGCATGAACGCTTCCCGGCACGGATCAGTGTGTCTGCAATCAATTCGCCCGGGTCTTTGGCTGAAATCGCGCAGATCGTGGCGTCGAACGACGCCAATATTCATAATCTCTCAATGGTGCGGACAGCGCCCGACTTTACTGAAATGATTATTGACGTTGAAGTGTGGGACCTTAAACACCTCAATCGTATTATTTCTCAATTGAAAGAAAGCGCGAGCGTCAGTGGCGCAAGGCGCGTAAACGGATAAGGCACAATGAAAACCGAAGACGTCCTTGCTGTCTTCCGCGAAGCGGGAGCGATCCTTGAAGGCCATTTTATTTTAACCTCTGGCCTGCGCAGCCCTATCTTCTTGCAGAAGGCACGCGTTTTCATGCATGCCGACAAGACCGAAAAGCTCTGCAAGGCATTAGCCGAGAAGATCAAGGCGGCTGGCCTCGGACAGATCGACTATGTCGTCGGACCTGCAATCGGCGGGCTTATTCCGTCCTACGAAACCTCGCGGCACCTTGGGGTGCCGTCGGTCTGGGTGGAACGCGAGAATGGTGTATTCCGTTTACGTCGTTTCGATGTGCCGAAAGGATCGCGCGTCGTGATCGTGGAAGACATCGTCACCACGGGGCTTTCGATTCGCGAAACCATTGATTGCATGAAGGACGTTGGCATCGAAGTCGTAGCCGCCGCTTGTATCGTGGATCGTTCAGCGGGTAAGGCGGATGTCGGCACAAAGCTCATCGCTCTTGCCGAATATGAAGTGCCAGCCTATTCGCCAGACAATTTGCCGCCAGAATTGGCTGCAATCCCTGCGATTAAGCCAGGTAGTCGCAATATTTAAGCGGCTCCTACTATTGTATTGATTTTACTAGACGCGATTTCCACCCTGCGGCGAAATTGCGCTTTGCGGTATTTGTTTTGCACCCTTAATTTAGGGGGAAGGGCAAGCCCATGCCCATCCCCCTGTTTAGGAATATGTCGTGGCTGTTGCGCCTCTAATTTTTGATCCAAAATCTCCATATCGGGCTCCATGCGGTGTGTGCGTTGATTGCGATGTACGTCGTATGGCGGTTTGCTCTGCACTCGATGACGGCGATCTTGGCGCGCTTGAAGCTATCATGACTTCCAAGAAGCTTGATGCAAACGAAATGCTGGTGGAAGAGGGCGATCCGAAACGCCGAGTTTTCAGCCTGACTTCGGGCATGTTGCGCATCTATACGTCGCTGCCTGATGGGCGCCGCCAGATTGCCGGTTTTCTGGTTCCTGGCGACTATCTCGGTCTGGCTGACGATGATGTCTATTCGCAATCGGCGGAGGCTGTTGTCCCTTCGGTCCTTTGCGCCTTTTCTTCCAAGGAAATGGAAGCATTGATGGTTAGCTTTCCGAAGCTCAGGGAACGTCTTCACCAGATGACGCGTGAAGCGCTGCGCACTGCGCGCGACAACCAGCTTGTGCTGGGGCGTCTTGCTCCGGTGGAAAAGCTCGCGAGCTTTCTTTTGGTTTTGGCCGCGCGTGCTGAAAAGCGAGGCGATAAGCCCAATCTCGTTCATTTGGCGATGAACCGTACGGATATTGCCGATTATCTCGGACTGACGATTGAAACTGTCAGCCGCAGCTTTACCAAGCTAAAGACACAGGGCCTGATTCAGTTGCTTGATGCAAACACCGTCGAGATATTATCGCGTCGCTCACTTGCAGCCGTTGCCGGAATGGATATTGAAGCCATCTGAGCATTTCTCCACTTGGAGAATGTTTCAAAAGAATAGATAGAGCGGTTCCAAAACTTAAGTCGTAAACCAAGCCGCTCTGATCGCCATTTATTTGTTTTCATTTCGTTGATTTAAATCAATGAAGGTTTCTTGAACCGCCACTACACCTGATCGTGGAAATTGACGCAGCACAGTCAAATGCTGCTCTGTCTTAACGAGGTGAACAGGTGTCATTGTGGCTGGCAATTACAATATCGGCTGTCAAGTATGTGGGCTTCCTTGCCGCATCATGCCGACTTGCCCCGCAGAATGCCCGTTTGCGTCCTCGTCCAGTACGCGTTGTAGCGACAGGTTATCACCAGAACGCAAAACGCGCGGGGCGGAATCATCATGCATGAAGCCACGATAAGACGTTATGCAGCACTTGCTGTTCCGCGCTATACATCATTCCCGACCGCTGCAGATTTCGCGCCAGTCACGCCGGACAGCACCCGCAGTTGGTTGCGCCAGATCGGCCCGGAAGAAAGCGTCTCGCTTTACATCCACGTGCCGTACTGCAAAGAGATTTGCCACTATTGCGGCTGTCATTCCAAAATGGCGGTCCGCGAAGATGTCATCGAGAATTTCGTTGTCGCGCTGTTAAGCGAGATTGAAACAGTAAACACAAGCCTGACAGCTCGCCCAAAGGTTGTGCATCTACATTGGGGTGGGGGCACTCCTTCTATTCTGCATACCACGCAGTTCAAGCGCATTATGGCGGCTTTGAGTCTGGCGTTCGATTTCGATCCAGATATGGAACATGCGATTGAGCTCGATCCGCGTACGGTCAATCCTATTCTGGTGAAGACCTTGGCGTTGATAGGCGTAAACCGCGCCAGCCTTGGCGTGCAGGATGTCGATCCCGATGTGCAAAAGGCTATTGGCCGTATTCAGCCTATTGAAACGGTAATAAGAGCCGCGACGCTGCTGCGTGAAGTGGGCATTGATAGACTGAACTTCGATTTGATCTATGGTCTGCCGCTTCAGACGGTGAAAAGTCTTCGCGAAACCTGCGAGCGCGTTGCGGCGATGACACCTGATCGCATTGCCTGCTTTGGTTATGCGCATCTGCCACAGCGTCGTGCCAATCAGCGACTGATTGATGAAAGCATTCTGCCCGATGCCGACGAACGGTTCGCACAGGCAAGTGCTGTTGCTGAAAGCTTTCTTGGCTTCGGATATCAGCCGGTTGGAATAGACCACTTTGCATTACCGGACGATACCCTGGCAATTGCAGCAGAAAACGGCACGTTGCATCGCAACTTTCAGGGATACACGACGGATCGTTGTCATACGTTGATTGGGTTTGGCCCCTCATCGATTTCGCAATATCCAGCTGGTTACACGCAGAATATTTCCGATGTCGGGCAATACAGCAAGCGCGTCGTGGCGGGGGATCTTGCAACTGTGCGTGGCTATACAATGCGCGACACTGACAGACTTCGTGCAGGTATTATCACTGCGCTTATGTGCAACTTCCGCGTTGATCTGAACATAGCCGCACCGGGCGTCGAGTTCTCCGACGAGCTGGCCTTGTTGCGCCCACTGGTGGCTGACGGTCTGGTGGAAGTGCGCAACGGCGTCATCAGCGCAACAGAAGATGGAAAGCCGCTGATCCGCTTGGTAGCAGCGACATTTGATGAGTTTCGCAGAGAGAGCATGCACGGCTTCAGCTTCGCCGTGTGAGAGATTGCGCACTTTGCGGCAAAGGCATCGCAATGTGCGCCAGAACAAAGAAGTAGGGTGCATTTCACTCTATTCAGAGCTGCCGCTGCACCGGGCCGTCAAAAGGTCAGTGGCATCAGGAGCACCGTTCGTTGGGGGATGAACGGTGCTCCACTTTTTTAAACTATCGATGCGTCCTTATCGAGCTTTCTCGATCTTCGGCAGGAAGATAGTCAGCAATCCGAGAAGGGGAAGATAAGAGCATATCTGATAGACAAACTCGATGCTCGTCCGGTCTGCCACCACACCCAGCGCCGCTGCCGCAATGCCGGCGATGCCGAATGCAAGGCCGAAGAACAGTCCTGACACCATTCCCACACGTCCCGGCAGCAACTCTTGTGCGAAAACAATGATTGCAGGGAAGGCGGAAGCCAGCACGAAACCGATAATAACAGTGAGAACGGCTGTTACTTCGAGGTTCGCATAAGGCAATGCCAGCGTGAACGGAACGATGCCGAGGATTGAAACCCAGATCACGGTGCGCGTACCGATCTTGTCGCCGATAGGACCACCGACGATTGTGCCCGCTGCAACCGCACCGAGGAACAGGAACAGCAGCAACTGCGATGCCTGAACGGTCACGCCGAAATGGCTGATCGTATAAAAGGTGTAGTAGCTCGTGAGGCTGGCCATGTAGACATACTTGGTAAAGATCAGCATGGCGAGCACAGAGATCGACGCAATAACCTTGTTGCGCGGCAATGGCAGTGTCTTGTCAGGCTTCGGCTTGCTCTTATTGGCGAGATTGTGCTGGTTGTACCAGTTTCCGACATACCAGAGCAGCGCCATGCCAATCAGTGCTGCGATCGAGAACCACGACACGCTGGCTTGTCCAAAGGGCAGAACGATAAAAGCTGCAAGCAACGGGCCGATGGACGAGCCGAAATTGCCGCCCACCTGGAACATCGATTGTGCGAAACCATGACGACCACCGGATGCGAGACGTGCAACGCGAGCGGCTTCCGGATGGAACACAGATGAACCGAAGCCAATGAAGGCTGCACCGAGAAGCAGAACCGAATAGTGATGCGCGGACGCAAGTAGGATCAAACCGATCAGCGTGCAGCCCATACCGAATGGCAATGAATAGGGCATAGGACGACGGTCGGTATAGATGCCGACGATTGGCTGCAAAATTGAAGCCGTGACCTGAAAGGTGAAGGTGAGCAAGCCGATCTGCCAGAACGACAGGCTGTAATTGTCCTTGAGCATCGGATAGATGGCCGGAAGGAGCGACTGCATCATGTCGTTCAGGAAGTGGCCCATACTCGTGGCCAGAATAATGGCGAGAACCGTATTGTTTGCGCCAGTGTTTGAAGGCTGCTCGGCAGCACTCATGCTCATAGTCCTACTCCGAAGATAATCCGTGAGGGAAATTTCCTCATAATTTGCGTTGGTTGGGCAGGGAACCCAATTCGAATGTTTTCGAATATTTCTAACCTGACCCCTTCATAATTATATTGTTTCGCGCCTGCTTTCGTGATTTGGTCCATTACTTTCGAGAGTGGGCCAAAGCAGATGAAGCTGAAATCGCCACCGGGGCTCTTGTTGCCGGGCAGTGAGGACCTGCAAAAGTTCCATGAACAGCGCATTGAGATGCTGGAACACTTGAGCGGACCGGTGATCGCGCTGCCGACGAAATATCCGGATGGCTATTTTGTACCGCGTCACAGCCACAGTCGAGCGCAGCTCTTGTGTGCTTCACAAGGAGTGGTTCTGGTCACGACGGATGCCGGTCGCTGGTTGATCCCTGGGGATCATGCCATGTGGATTCCTGCTGGTGTAAAACATTCCGTCGAAATTGTCGGCGATGTCTTTATGCGCTCAATCTATATTGCGCTCGACGCCATTTCGGGTGTGCCCGACTATTTGCACGTGGTTGGCATGACGGACCTGATGCGTTGCCTCATCATCGATGCGACGTCGGTCGACAGCATCCCTGAGCCGGGCAGTCGGGATGCTTTGGTGATTGAGTTGATCCTCAGAGACTTGCACACCTTGCCACAAAGGCCGCTCGGACTGCCTTTCCCGGCCGATCCGCGTCTGCAAAATCTCTGTCGTCAATTCGTGAAAAAGCCGTCAGCACGCGCGACAATTGATGAATGGGCGGATCGTATGGCGATGAGCCGACGCTCATTCACTCGCCACTTTCAGCGCGAAACAGGCGTGAGCTTGTCAGTGTGGCGCCAGCAGGCCTGCCTTTTTGCAGCAGTTCCGCGCCTTACGGAAGGCGAAGCGGTCACAAGCGTGGCGCTTGATCTGGGCTATGACAGTGTTTCTGCCTTTACGACAATGTTTCGCCGTATGCTGGGTGTACCACCGAAGTTCTATTTGCCGCGTCTTGATGGAGCGCCGTTTGAGCGCAGCGATAGGATCTCTGCTGCATCTCTTGAACAATAATAACAATTGTCTCGGTGCGTAGAGACCAGTATGAGAAGTTTATGTTATTCCAACGTCGAAATCCGCCGACCCGCAAAGAGCGCCTAAGGCTGCTGGTCTGGCCGCGCCGTTCATTCGCTCGCTCGTTTAAATATGGCGGCAAGCGCGTGCTACGCATTACTGCGTCTCCACATGCGGTGGCTGCAGGTCTGGCTGTTGGCGTTTTCTCGGCTTTTACGCCGTTTTTTGGCTTTCATCTGATTATAGCAATTGTTCTGGCTTATTTTCTGGCCGGTAATATTGCTGCAGCAGCGCTGGGAACCACGCTTGCCAATCCGCTGACGCTCCCGTTCATCTGGGGCAGCACTTATGAGCTTGGCCGCTTTGTCATCAGCGGCGATATTGAAAGCGCGCCGCCTTTGCATCTAGGACATGCTCTTCAGACGATGAAGTTCGGAGAAGTCTGGACACCTCTACTCAAGCCGATGTTGTTCGGCTCGACCATATTGGGCGCAGTTTTTGCGGTGGTCGCCTATTTTGTGACGCGCTTTGCGGTCACTGCTTTCCGTCGTCGCAGGCTCGAACGACTTGCTGAAAAGCACAACAAGCACCATGTCCGGGGGCCGCAGAAAATATGATCATCGGCATTGGTAGTGATCTGATTGATATCCGCCGCATCGAAAAGACCCTTGAGAAGCACGGTGATCGTTTCACCCAACGTGTTTTTACCGAGCTAGAACAAGCAAAATCAGATGGCCGCAAACAGCGCGCTGCATCCTATGCAAAGCGTTTTGCCGCAAAAGAAGCTTGTTCCAAGGCGCTTGGCACTGGTCTTTCGAATGGCGTTTTCTGGCGTGATATGGGGGTTGTCAATACACCTTCGGGCAAGCCGACCATGCAGCTCACCGGCGGCGCGGCTGAGCAACTGAAACGCATGCTGCCAAAAGGCAAACGCGCTGCCATACATCTGACAATTACCGATGATTTTCCTCTTGCGCAGGCTTTTGTCATTATCGAAGCGCTGCCAGAAACCGAATAATGCATGCTGCGGAAAAGCGAAAACGCCTTTCCGATAGCGGCATGCGCCAAACAATTGCGATTGTGGCAGGTAAACTCCTGCTCATAATCGTGCGAGGTAGCGGTGATTGGATTGCTTCGAGCAACCTTAGCCGTTATTAGATCGCACATCGGCAAGCGGAGATACAATGAGCGTGTCCAGCAAAAGTGAAACTAAAAAATCAGGCGGCCTTGGCGAAACCGTCAGCGTTATCGTGCAAGCTCTCCTGCTGGCACTGATTATTCGCAGCCTGCTTTTCCAACCTTTCAGTATTCCGTCCGGCTCCATGCGCCCAACGCTACTGGAAGGCGACTATCTGTTCGTATCGAAATATGCCTATGGCTATTCGCGCTATTCACTGCCGTTCGGTCTTGACCTCTTCTCCGGTCGTATTTGGGGAACTGAGCCCAAGCGTGGTGACGTCGTAGTGTTCAAGCTGCCCAGCGACACCAATGTCGATTACATCAAGCGTGTGATCGGTCTTCCAGGTGATCGCGTGCAGATGCGTGGCGGCGTTCTCTACATCAATGATGTGGCTGTTAAGCGCGAGCGGGTTGGCACAATCGACAATCCTGATGTGACCGAAGTCAATCGTCCAGTTGAAGTCTACCGCGAGACACTGCCGAATGGTGTGACTTACGATACGCTTGATCTGGCACCAAATTCTATCGGTGACGATACGCGCGTATTCGAAGTGCCTGCCGGTCATTATTTTATGATGGGCGACAATCGCGACAACTCGCTCGATAGCCGTTTTGGCGTTGGTTATGTGCCTTTTGAAAATCTGGTCGGTCGTGCAAACATTATTTTCTTCTCGATTGCAGACAAGTCGAGCCCGCTCGAAATCTGGAAATGGCCATCTGATGTTCGCTTTAGCCGCCTCATTTCTTGGGTGAGTGGTGAGCCGCATACTGCCGTAACCGGAAACTGAAATGGTCTCCGAGAATAAAACAGCAGCAATTTTGGAGGAGCGCACGGGACACCGTTTTCTCAATCTGAAACGGTTGGAACGTGCGCTCACCCATTCGAGCGTCCAGGCACCTTCACGTGCCAATTATGAACGGTTGGAATTTCTTGGCGACCGCGTGCTTGGTCTCGTGGTTGCTGAGATGCTTTTCGAAGCCTTTCCAGATGCGCCGGAAGGGGAATTGTCAGTTCGCCTTAATGCGCTGGTCAATGCCGAAACTTGCGCCGCAATTGCCGATGAGATTGGTCTTGCCGATTTGATCCATACCGGCTCCGACATCAAATCCCTCAATGACAAGCGTCTGCTTAATGTTCGTGCCGATGTCGTCGAAGCATTGATTGCGACCATTTATATGGACAGCGGACTGGAAGCAGCACGCGGTTTCATCAAACGCTATTGGCAGAAGCGGTCTCTTGAGACCGGAGCCGCACGTCGCGACGCAAAAACAGAACTACAGGAATGGGCGCATCAGCAAGGCAATGTGCATCCTGTCTACGCAATTTTAAGCCGCAGTGGCCCTGATCATGATCCGCTTTTTACAGTTGAAGTGGCTGTGAAGGGATTTGCGCCCGAAACAGGCGAGGGGCGTTCCAAGCGCATTGCTGAGCAGGCTGCCGCAGAAGCAATGCTTTACAGGGAAACTGTCTGGAAGCGGGACAGTTCTGCGTGACGCGTGAATCAGCATTCTTTTAGAGCGCCTTGTGCTCTGCCGGGTGCACAAAGGTCGCTCTAACAGTTAATTTTGCCGCATAATTTTACCCTAAACTGATCCGAGTTTAAGGAATTATGCAGTAAGTGAAATTCGGCTATAATCGGATCAACAGCGACAGTGGTGGGCCGTCGCATCGGCAGAGCGGTTTGGGCGAGGACCGTTTCCTGCTGCCAAGATTACATAGAGCAATTCCAGCGAAAGTGGGGACCGGTTTACGCCGGGAATTGCGCAAAACAAAAGATAGGGCGATGCCTGTTCTTTCAAGAACAAGTCCGCTCTCAAAAGGATAAGCAATGAACACTCCGACGACGCCGTCAGCCGGCGAAACTGAAACCGGACAGACCCGTTCAGGCTTTGTTGCGCTGATTGGTGCGCCAAATGCCGGAAAATCCACGCTGGTCAACCAGCTCGTGGGTACGAAGGTTTCCATCGTCACGCATAAGGTGCAGACAACGCGTGCACTGGTACGCGGCATTTTCATCGAGAACAACGCACAGATCGTGCTCGTCGATACGCCCGGTATTTTCCGGCCTAAGCGCAGGTTGGACCGCGCGATGGTCACAACGGCCTGGGGGGGCGCGAAGGATGCAGATATCATCCTCGTTATCCTCGACGCGCAGGGTAGCCTGAACGAGAACGCCGAAGCGCTTCTCGAAAGCATGGTCAACGTGCGCCAGAAGAAAGTGCTGGTTTTGAATAAGGTAGACCGTGTTGAGCCGCCAAAGCTGCTTGAACTTGCGCAGAAGGCAAATGAAAAGGTCGCCTTTGACCGCACCTTCATGATCTCGGCGCTCAATGGTTCGGGCTGCAAGGACCTCGCAAAGTTCCTGGCGGAGACCGTTCCGAACGGCCCATGGTATTATCCTGAAGACCAGATTTCGGACATGCCGATGCGCCAGCTTGCGGCGGAAATTACCCGCGAAAAGCTTTATCTGCGCCTGCATGAAGAATTGCCTTATTCCTCGACGGTAGAAACTGAACGCTGGGAAGAGCGTAAGGACGGCTCGGTGCGTATCGAGCAAGTGATCTATGTCGAGCGCGAAAGTCAGAAGAAGATCGTTCTCGGACACAAAGGCGAAACGATCAAAGCGATCGGACAGTCAGCACGTAAAGAGATCAGCGAAATTCTGGAACAGAATGCGCATCTCTTCCTGTTTGTGAAAGTCCGGGAAAACTGGGGCAATGATCCTGAACGCTATCGTGAAATGGGCCTCGATTTCCCGAAGTAACCCAACAGGAATCGGGTAAACATTTATCCTTGGAATGGCGTGATAGCCGCGCATAATTCAGAGAATCGTTCGGTTTTGGTATAGAATTATGCGCAAAAAGGAATCTGGTAAAACACCTCTATGGAATGGCGCGATGAAGGCATAGTTCTCGGCACACGGCGACATGGCGAAACGAGCGCCATTGTCGAAGTGATGACGCGTGAACATGGCCGTCATATGGGTATGGTGCGCGGCGGGCGCTCCCGCCGCATGCAGCCGCTGCTCCAGCCCGGCAATCATGTCGATTTGGCATGGTGGGCACGGTTGGACGAGCATCTGGGCAGTTTTACAATTGAGCCACTTGGCTTTGCGGCAGCGCGCCTTATTGAAACGCCTGTTGCTCTTTATGGTATCCAGCTTGCGGCTGCGCATTTGCGGCTTCTGCCAGAACGCGACCCGCAAGGCGCGCTCTATGAAACGCTGCGCCTTATCATCGAGCATTTCGATGATCCTCTTGCATCTGGTGAGTTGCTTCTGCGATTTGAAGTGATGATGCTTGAAGAGCTGGGGTTCGGTCTTGATCTCAAGGAATGTGCAGCCACCGGCGTTCGCGAAAATCTGATTTATGTGTCGCCCAAATCAGGACGTGCGGTCTGTGGTGATGCAGGAGCGCCTTGGGCTGACAAGATGTTACCATTGCCCGCCTTCGTTAACAGCACATCGGTACGTCCCTCCTGCTACGACGATCTCAACGATGCTTTCCGAATGACAGGTTTTTTCTTCCTGCGCCATGTGTGGGAACCTCGTGCGCAAACCCCACCCGATGCACGCGGCGGGTTTTTGAATGCGATAGCGCGCACAATTAGTTTGCAACAGGCAGGCTGAACACGTTGCCCTCGAAGGCATCTTTGCCGCGTCCGATGGCGCGAATAGCCTCGACCATACGTCCCTTGCGAGCGAGTATCTCGTCGGCCAATTCTATCAGGCGCATATTGGGCGTGGCAGACGGTGAACGCTCACGCAATGTTCTTGCGAGCTGAGCTTCATTAAGCTGTGCGTCAAAAGACAGTGCTGCGATATAGGCCGCCGCCGTCGAACGCGATACTCCTGCATAACAGTGGATCAGCAACGGCCTGGCCCTATCCCAAGTGGACGTAAACTCCAGAAACTGTTCGATATGAACGCTTTTCGGCATCACCAGCCCATCGCGTGGTTCAACAATATCATTGAAGATAAGGCTGAGACGTTTCGTGGTGCCAGATGTTGAAGGCACATCACCGCTGCTAAGCGTTACCATATGGCTCGGCTGATGCAATTCGATTTGGGCTTCGAACTTTGAGAGCGGACTGACCACGATATAAGTCATGGTCTACTTCTTTCGGGCCTGGTCTAAAGTAGCAAATCGAGCGAGAAAGTCGTTCTGAACGCTTTGCGTCGGCCGCGGGGTAATATCGAGCCCAGCTGGATCAAATCCTCGTGGGCGTCCAAAATACTTGATAGCCTCAGCTTCCGTAAATCCTGCAAGCCGTGTCGCCTCAAAATAGGCAGCCACCTGATCAGCCCGCTTGATCAGCCTCTTGAGCGATGCGGATATGGAAGCTGGCAGGGAAAAACGTAAGTGAATGGCACTTTCCAGTCGATCTTCAATCAGTTTGTAGTTGCCGCCCATCACCGCCTTGAACGGCGAAATCATATCGCCAATGACGTATTCTGGACCATCGTGTAGAAGTGCGAGCATCTGCCATTCAATGCTGGCATCGGGAACAAGTCGGTTGAAAATCTGCTCAACCAGCAGTGAATGCTGTGCCACCGAATAAGCGTGCTCGCCAACAGTCTGTCCGTTCCAACGCGCAACGCGTGCAAGCCCATGCGCGATATCTTCAATCTCTATATCAAGTGGCGACGGGTCGAGCAGATCAAGCCTGCGTCCAGACAGCATACGCTGCCATGCGCGATCTTTGCCCGAAGTGCGGTCTGCTGCTGCCATTAAGCTTTATCCGCTTCAGTCGTTGGGAACGTGAAAGCTACATGCGGTGGCAAGAGAAGCGTGATTTCGATCTCACCAGCCATAATGGCCGCGCTGGAATCGAGCGCATCTTTCACCCGATCAATCCTTGCAAGGGCGAGGCCGATCTTGCCAGAAGAACTGCCAAGTGTTCCGATTTCGCGTCCATTGACCGTAATCGACGTACCCATGGCGGGGAGCGGCGTGTCGGATTTTACGACGAGCACACGGCGGCGAGGCGTACCGCGATGATGCATGCGTGAGACGACTTCCTGCCCGATGAAACAACCTTTCGGGAAGGTCACACCCCCCGTCTGGTCGAAATTGATGTCGTGCGGGAAGACGTCATTATAGGCGAAGTCAGCTTCGCCTTCGGCAATGCCATACTCGGCACGAAGCGCGATCCATGCGCTCTCGTCGCTAATGTCGCCAGCTTTTCCATAGACGCGAATAACGTTCAGCTCTTTCGGAAAGCGGGTATCGCGCTTTCCAGATTGCCAGATTGAATCATCTTCTGAAGAAGCGGAATCAGTCTGCCAGCAAACGCTGACAAGTGATTCTGGCGATTGGATAATTTCTGCTTTGGCGCGCAGACGATAGAGCGTCATCCGCTTGGCAAAATCGGCAGCGATGCCCGCTGGCATATCGAACCGAAGCCCGTTGTTGATGCGCGACACGAGGAAGTCGAACATGATCTTGCCTTGCGGAGCGAGCAGTGCGCCCGGTTTCAGTTCATTGGCACCGAGCTTATCGAGATTGGTCGTAATCACCGCCTGTACGAATTTTTCCGCGTCTTCGCCTGTGATATGAACCAGTGCTCTGTTGGAAAGATTGATCGTTTCCGCTACCGTCGCCATCGCTTCTTCCTTGCCTTTATAATCATCGTTACGTAAGCCGCATTGAAAAGGCTCGCAAGTCCCATTCAGCCAGCAGGAGACAACAATGGTCCAAACGTTTGATACGATCCTGAAAGGTGCAACCATCGTCAACCATGACGGTATAGGTCGGCGCGACATTGGCATTCGTAACGGACGCATCGAGGCGATCGGGTCGCTTTCGGCCAATTCCGCTGGCGAAGTGATCGATTGCACTGGCCTGCATATCCTGCCAGGCGTCGTTGATAGTCAGGTTCATTTCCGTGAGCCGGGACTTGAGCATAAGGAAGATCTGGAAACGGGTTCGCTTGCAGCCGTTCTGGGTGGCGTTACGTCAGTTTTCGAAATGCCGAACACCAAGCCGCTGACAACCTCTGCCGAAACGCTGGAAGACAAAATCCGTCGTGGCCGTCATCGTATGCATTGCGATTTTGCATTCTGGGTCGGCGGAACGCGTGAGAATGCCAATGATGTTGCAGAACTTGAGCGTTTACCAGGCGCTGCTGGCATCAAGGTTTTTATGGGCTCATCGACCGGCAACTTGTTGGTTGAGGACGATGACGGTGTTCGTTCCATTCTGAAAAATACGCGCCGTCGCGCAGCGTTCCATTCGGAGGACGAATTCCGTCTGAAAGACCGTGAAGGTCTGCGGGTTGCTGGCGATCCATCAAGTCATCCTGTTTGGCGCGATGAAACTACCGCACTGCAATGCACCGAACGTCTGGTGCGTATCGCACGCGAAACCGGCGCGCGCATTCACGTGCTGCATATTTCGACGGCGGAAGAAATCGACTTCCTGCAAGGTCATAAGGACGTGGCGACCTGCGAAGCCACTCCGCATCATCTCACACTGTCGGCTGACGAATATGCGACGCTCGGCAATCTCATTCAGATGAACCCGCCGGTACGCGACAAGCGCCACCGTGACGGCGTCTGGAAGGGCGTTGATCAGGGCATTATCGATGTGCTTGGCTCCGACCATGCTCCGCATACGCTGGAAGAAAAGCAGAAGCCATATCCGGCATCACCTTCCGGCATGACGGGCGTTCAGACACTGGTGCCAATCATGCTCGATCATGTGAATTCCGGTAAGCTTTCGCTGGAACGCTTTGTTGATCTTTCGAGCCACGGCCCGAACCGCATTTTCGGCATGGCACGTAAGGGCCGCATTGCCGTGGGTTATGATGCCGACCTGACCATCGTCGATATGAAGCGTCGCGAAACCATCACACATGATCAGGCTGGCTCAAAGGCTGGCTGGACGCCTTATCACGGAAAGACTGTCACGGGCTGGCCGGTTGGCACTTTCGTGCGTGGCATCAAGGTCATGTGGGAAGCGGAAATCGTCAACCCGAATAAGGGCGAGCCGGTCGAGTTTCTGGAAGCCTTGCCGCGTCGTTGATAGTGGATTGATTGGCGTGAATTGTCCCATCTTTGTCCGATGACATTCTTTCGGGCTGGATTGTAGTGATTATTGTCTTCTTGTATAAATTCACAAGGAGCACAAAATGTCCGCTACTGATACGGCACTTCTGGTTATCGATGTTCAGGAATCCTTCCGCCATCGCCCTTATTATCGTGATGAGCATGTTGCTGCTTACATCGAGCGTCAGCAGGCTCTGATCGACGGCGCGAAGCGCAAGGGTATCCCCGTTGTGCAAATCTTTCATGTTGAAAATGAAGGACCGTTTTCTGAAGCTTCGGGCTTCGTGAAAGCGCTGGCACCGATCACGATCGAGCCGGATGCCGTTTTCCGCAAGCGTCGCCATAGCGCACTCGTTGGGTCGGGGCTTGATGTGTGGCTTATTTCCAACGGAATCAGACGGGTTATCGTTTCCGGAATCCGTACTGAACAATGCTGCGAGACGACGACGCGACACGCTTCTGATCTGGGTTTCGATGTAGATTACGTCGGCGAGGCGACCCTCACATTTCTGATGACCGATGTGAATGGTCGCGAGTGGAGTGCCGCCGAAATCCGTGCCCGTACCGAGC
This sequence comes from Ochrobactrum quorumnocens, assembly GCF_002278035.1. Lineage (NCBI taxonomy): Bacteria > Pseudomonadati > Pseudomonadota > Alphaproteobacteria > Hyphomicrobiales > Brucellaceae > Ochrobactrum > Ochrobactrum quorumnocens. Next base: position 679,705 of record NZ_CP022604.1, read on the forward strand.
TGGTGCTCGCAGATCGTTTCGCGCGGATTGCAACGGTTGAACAAGCTCTTGCAGACAGGGCAGAACGGAAAGCTGCATGAACCAAACCGTTGACAGCCACAAAACTGTCCGGGTCTTTGTCGTTGTCCCGCCACGCACGCTTTTGCTTGATGTGGCGGGGCCGATAGAGGTTTTGCGTAAGGCCAATCTTGAGCAGAGCGAAGTGCAGTTTGAGGTGACATTTATCGGGTCATCGCAGACGGTGTTGAGTTCAATTGGCCTCACGATTGCCAATATCGAGCCTCTGCCAGAAAATCTACCGGACGGCGCGTTGGTCGTCATCTCCGGCTCGGCGGATGTCCCATTAGGAGGTGTCGGCAACAGTCGCGAAGAGGACAATGTTCTTGAAGCGCAGATTGTAAGTTGGATGCGGCGCGCTATCCGTCCCGGCATCAGGTTGGTTTCAATCTGTTCGGGCGCGCTTCTGGCGGCACGCGCAGGTTTGCTTGATGGTTATGCTTGCACAACCCATCATTTGGCGATTGATGAACTGAACCGATTGGCCCCGACATCACGCGTCTTGCAAAATCGGTTGTTTGTGGAAGATCGGGATCGGCTGACAAGTGCGGGTATCACCTCGGGCATCGATCTCATGCTGCATATCGTGGCAGAAATTGCAGGTCATGCATTGGCATTATCAATTGCGCGTTATCTGGTCGTCTACTTGCGCCGCAGTGGGGGAGATCCACAGCTTTCGCCTTGGCTGGAAGGACGTAATCATATGCATCCAGTGGTGCATCGTGCACAGGATGCTATTGCGGAAAATCCCGCAGCCAGTTGGTCGGTGGAAAAACTGGCTGACATCAGCGGCGCAAGCCCGCGCAATCTCTCTAGACTGTTCAACGAGCACGCACATATGAGCGTGACGGACTATGCAAATAGGCTGAAAGTCAGTCTGGCCCGCGAGATGCTGCTGAATTCTGCGCTCGATATGGAAAACATCGCTCAGCGGGCTGGCTTTGCGTCCACGCGGCAGTTTCGCAGAGTCTGGGAGCGGATTTACGATGCCCCACCAAGCCGAATGCGAATGCTTGCCGCAGCTATTGATTCTTACTGAAGAATACGTTCAGGCAGGAAGGTGCCGGCGATAATCTGTTCGCGCATTTTCTCGATGAGGTCGAGAGCGCTGTCTTCGCCCGCAGAACGCATAAGTTCGGTCAAAGCTGTGGTGAAAGCAGCTTCAGCAAGAATTTCAGGCTCGATCCCTTCGGAAATGCCGTCAGCCCAGGCTTCATTCTGGTATTCGATTGCCACGAGCTTCTTCTCGCGGGCAATCATCTCGTCCAGATCTGCTGGCATGTGTTCCATCGATTTCATCCCGGCTTGCGCCCTTCTTTCTGCATTAGAACACCGTGCGCCTGAATGGGCGCACAAAGGTCGCTCTAACAGTTTAATTTGTGCAGTCGCTGGTTTCTCACCACTATCGGGAGTGCAAACGCATGCAGCCTGACTGTCGCTTTAAGACAGTGTTAACAGATTACAGCGGATTTAAATGCGGCAATTTATGCCCATCCGCACAAGACTGAATAATTGGTTAATTGCCATAACGCGATATGATCTCGTTCGACAAGCTTTCTCCCTCTTTCATGTAGCGGTCAATCGCCGCAAGAGCAGAAGGCGTACAGCGGACATAATTGTCGCTGAAAGCACGATATCCATGGTTGAAACTGGAAACGAGGCGCAACCGGTCTGCTTCACCGGGATTTTCAGCCGCAATAATGGCGTCCATCCGGTCTCGCCACTCGCTGCTGGTTTCTCCACAAAGATTACGCAAATAGTGGAGGGAGCCGAGAACTTCTGCAATGCGCAGCATTTTGCCCTCATAAGGAGCATCCTGCGCAGAAAGGGCCGGGGAAACCATACCCAGCCACGAACTTACCACCAACAGGGCCACCAAGAGGGAAAGCCAGTTGCTTTTCAAAAGTAACCTCTCCTTTAGAGCTGCCTTTTCGCTCGAAATCGCGGCCACTTCAAGGCGACTAGTGGATCGAATTTTACGTTTGAATCTCGACTGACGTCCACACGGTTTCCAACGTCGAATTCGAAAAATCAAATAGATTCATATACTTGGTAGTGGTCTTTTTAATTCCGATATTTGTTTAACGTCTGTATCAAGGGATGCAAATGTCGGAATTAGACCGCTAGGTGGGTCAGGAAGTGCGATTGTCTTCCGCTTCAGCCACAGAGCGTGCCACATCCAGTGTGCTGTCGGTGACACTCGCGCTCGCCATTTCTTCCACGGTCAACCAATGGATTGCTGCAGCGTCGTCGCCTGCCTGTTCAATGCCCGAAACATCAAACGCTCGATAAACGGAAAGAAAATAGCTCTTCTCATAGGCCTTGCCTTCGAGCGCCAAATCAACCGTGATGACGTGGCTGAGCGAGCCTGCATCGAGTGCAGTTTCTTCTTTCAGCTCACGGACTGCTGCTGCCTCAGGAGTTTCACCGGCCTCAATGCTGCCTCCGGGAAAGGCGAGCCAGCCCTTCCATGGCTCTTTGCCGCGTTCAACCAGCAAAAATCGGCCATCACGACGGCAGATGAGAGAGACACCGTGGATTTGAAGAGGGGCAGGGATGACGGGAACTGTAACCATATTCAAGCTATGATCTGGTCAGCCTGCTTTGGCAACAGCAAACCCCACTTGACCATTCCGACAAAAGCCTGAACATGGCCGCCATGTGTGGACGTTTTTCTCTGACTGCAAGCCGCGAAGAAGTTGAAGCATTGCTTGGTGCGATGATCGAGGAGGATTTTCCTCCCCGTTATAATATCGCGCCGACCCAGCCAATACTCTCTATTCTGGCAGGCGAAACCCCACCGCCGGGAAGCAATCGCCCCGGCCGGAGCGGTATGCTGGTTCGTTGGGGCTTTGTGCCGTCATGGGTGAAAGATCCCAAAGACTGGAATCTGGTTTTCAACATTCGCTCTGAAACTGCGGCAGAGAAGAACTCGTTTCGCGCGGCCTTAAATCATCGACGGGCCTTGATTCCGGCTTCCGGTTTTTACGAATGGCGGCGTGAGGGAAAGAATAAGGCGCAAGCCTATTGGATCAGGCCGCGCCACGGCGGGATTGTCGCTTTTGGCGCGCTGGTCGAAACCTGGAGCAGTTCCGATGGCTCGCAAATCGATACTGCGGGCATTTTGACGACAAACGCAAACGGATTGCTGCGGCCTATTCACGAACGTATGCCGGTGGTGGTGAAGCCAGAGGATTTCGCTCGTTGGCTAAACTGCAAAACCTTGCTTCCAAAAGATGTCGCCGACATTATGCGTCCAGTTCAGGATGACTTTTTTGAAGCCATTCCGGTGTCAGACAAGGTCAACAAAGTTGCCAATACTTCACCAGATCTGCAGACAAGAGTGGAAGAAAGCTTGACGTCAGAACAGTCTCTGCCAAAAAGAAAGAAAAAGTCAGGGCCGGAGGAGGATTCGGGCGACCAGCTTTCGATGTTCTGATCACTTACAGCGGCTCCACTTAAGACTGAATAGTTGGAGCCGCATAGCTCATTGTTTTATGCATTTGCCTCACGCAAAACCGCTTCGCGCTTTTGGCTCAAATGCTATAATTTCAGGAAAGTCATCCGTGTTCTCAGCAGCTTTTTCAGGCTTTTTTCTTGGTGCGTCACTTATCATCGCTATCGGTGCACAAAACGCGTTCATCTTGCGGCAAGGCCTGCTGCGACAGCATGTCTTTATTCTGAGTCTAATCTGTGCACTTTCAGACGCGCTGCTGATCGCCGCCGGTGTTGCGGGGCTGGGTACGCTGATTGCTCAATCACCAAAGCTAATCTCGTTTGTTACGCTTGCAGGCGCTGCGTTCCTGTTCTGGTACGCGTCGGTCGCATTTCGCCGCGCGTTTCATCCAGAAGCAATGCAGGTGAGATCGAACGGCAGTGTCAGCCTGAAAGCTGCAGTTGCTACCTGTCTGGCGCTGACTTTCCTCAATCCGCATGTCTATCTCGACACGGTGGTATTATTAGGCAGTCTTTCTGCCCGCTATGAAGGTTCTGCCCGCGCCGCTTATGGTGCAGGCGCGGTAATCGCATCATTTGTTTGGTTTTTCTCGCTCGGATATGGGGCGCGTCTGTTGCAACCCATCTTTGCGAAGCCTGCGGCCTGGCGGGTGCTCGATTGCATCATCGGTGTTGTGATGGCGCTAATCGGCATCAGCCTTCTAGTCAGATTCTTTAACAGCTAGAATTGAGCTGCGCATGTTGTCGTTACGGGCTTCGCCCTTACGGTTCTTCTTATTCATGAGTGCTGCAAGGAGCACGGCAGGGCCGATTTCACGATACTGATCAATCAGCTTGTCTTGTCGTGGTTGCGGTTTATTTTTAGGCATTGGTTCATTCCTCTTCCAATTACACTCACTATTTTGTGATTGATTGAGACGGAATGAAGGCTGTTTGGAGCCGGTTTTGGGGAATTCCGGTTAACAGCTGTGAAGGTTTAACACGGTTGCCGAAATACCACAGCATTCTCGGCTATCCCCAATTCAGCTCATTATTCTCGCGTATCCAACAAACAAAACCGCTTCATCCTTCTTTTGGAAATGCTTTATTTCGCTCGAACTTTTCCAAAAGCTCTTGACGGGGATAAAGTCGAGAGAGATAAGTAGCGTCATGAAAACGCCGACCACAATCATTTGTACTGGTTCGATTATTATTGGCTAGCAGCTTGCTGGCCCGGCCGTTTTCGTCTCCCCTACCATAAAACAGGATGATAACGCCCCGGCCAGTCGGCTGCGGTCCTTCGTGCCCGTATTTTCTGGTCCTTCTGGGGAAATAAAATGGCTGACGCGCCGCAACTACGTCTGTACAACACCGCAACTCGCGCGAAGGAGGACTTTGTCCCCATCGATGCAAACAATGTGCGCATGTATGTATGCGGACCGACTGTTTACGACTTCGCCCATATCGGCAATGCGCGCCCGGTCATTGTCTTCGATGTGCTGTTCCGTTTGCTTCGTCATGTCTATGGCGAGGCGCATGTCACTTATGCGCGTAACATCACTGACGTTGACGACAAGATCAACGCACGTGCGGCGAGCGAATATCCTGATCTCCCGCTCAATGAAGCAATCCGTCGGGTAACAGAGGGCACAAACAACCAGTTTCAGGCGGATATCAAAGCGCTGGCAAACTTAGAGCCTTCGAGCCAGCCACGTGCGACTGAGCATCTGGATGATATGCGTGACCTGATTGAGAAGCTGGTTGAGCGCGGTGTCGCCTATGTTGCCGATGACCATGTACTTTTCTCGCCGTCTGCAATGAATACGCTGGGCGGCGCACGTTATGGCGCGCTCTCGCACCGTCCTTTTGATGAAATGCTAGCTGGCGCCCGTGTTGACGTTGCATCTTACAAGCGCGACGAGATGGATTTCGTACTCTGGAAGCCATCGCGCAATGGGGAACCCGGCTGGCCATCGCCTGCGGGCATTCAAACGCTTGGCCGTCCCGGTTGGCACATCGAGTGCTCGGCCATGTCCATGGCCAAGTTGCTGTCACCTTTTGGTGGCGGCCTGCAGTGCGATGATCCGTATAAGAACCAGTTCGACATTCATGGTGGCGGTATCGATCTCGTGTTTCCGCACCATGAAAATGAGCTTGCGCAGTCATGCTGCGCATTCGGCACTGAGCGCATGGCCAGCATCTGGATGCATAACGGCTTCCTGCAGGTCGAAGGACAGAAGATGTCGAAGTCTCTCGGCAATTTCATCACCATTCGCGATGTGTTGAATGATGGTCTACCGCAGCTTGGTGTGTGGGATGGCAAGGCTGCACGCGATCGATGGGTCGGTCTGGCTGCACGTCTTTCGATGCTGCAAACGCATTATCGCGAACCGATCAACTGGACGGCACAGCGCCTGGCAGAATCCGCCGAAGAACTGCATCGCTGGTATGGATTGCTGCGTGATGCAGATTTCGCAATGCCGTCTTCGCTTTCATCGGTTGGTGAAGTTGCGGAAGCACTGTCAGATGATCTGAATACCTGGACTGCAATCACGGCGCTGCGCAAGGCATTCAAAGCCAGGGACGTTGCAGCTTTGGGCGAAGGTATGACGCTATTAGGCTTGCTCGACCCTTATTTCGTGACAGCACAGGACGTACCGGTCTTTGCAAAGGCTGATGTCGACACGGCTGCAATTGAAGCATTGATTGCCGAGCGTCTGCGTGTGATCGTCGACAAAAACTGGGCCGAAGCTGATCGTATTCGCGATGAATTGCTGGCAGAGGGTGTGCAGTTGAAGGATGGCAAGGATCCTGCCACCGGCGAACGCATCACGACTTGGGATGTGGTAAGCTAACTGCCTTTTAATTGGAGGGAGGATGCCATGACGCTTGATAACAAGCCGCTTTATAGTGGGGGATGCCAGTGCGGTGCGGTGCGCTTTCGTGTAGAAGGGGCACTCGGCTCAGCTTCGATCTGTCATTGCCGCATGTGCCAGAAGGCGTTTGGCAATTTCTATGCGCCACTGGTTTCAGTTGGGGAAGCAAACCTCACATGGACCCGCGACGAGCCAAAGCGCTTCCAGTCATCCAATCACGTCAAGCGCGGGTTCTGTCCTGAGTGTGGAACCCCGCTCACCTATGAGGCGCCGGATGGCGTAGCGCTCTCCATCGGCGCTTTCGATGCGCCGGAAGAGATCGAACCCACGGTTCAATGGGGCGTCGAGGTCAAGCTTCCCTATGTCGATAACCTCGCAAAACTGCCCGGTTACGAAACAGAGCGTGATCCGGAAAGTATCGAGTTTGTAAGAACCATGGTGTCCTACCAACACCCAGACCACGACACTGACAACTGAAAAAGCCATACATTCTAACGGCATATACCCACCGACAGGCAGGCAAAATGGCACGCGAGCGCATCTATATCTACGACACGACTTTGCGGGACGGACAGCAAACTCCCGGCGTTGATTTCTCTGTCGAAGACAAAAAAGCAATTGTCATTCTGCTCGAAGAATTGGGCGTGGATTATGTTGAGGGTGGCTATCCCGGGGCGAACCCGACCGATACTGCTTTCTTCAAAAAGCGTCAGACTTCGCGCGCCAAATTTACAGCTTTCGGCATGACCAAGCGCGCCGGAGTCTCTGCCTCCAACGATCCGGGTCTGACGGCCCTTTTGCAAGCTTCAAGCGATGCAATCTGTTTCGTGGCGAAGAGCTGGGATTATCATGTGAGGATCGCGCTCGGCTGTACCAACGAGGAAAATCTGGAATCGATCACAGCCTCGGTTACAGCCGTTCGTATGGCTGGCCGTGAAGCGCTGGTCGATTGTGAACATTTCTTCGATGGCTACAAAGCCAATCCGGAATACGCGTTGGCGTGCGCGAAGGCTGCCTATGAAGCTGGCGCGCGCTGGGTCGTTCTTTGCGACACCAATGGCGGAACGCAGCCATCAGAAGTGGCGGAGATTATCAATGCTGTGAAAGCACATGTTCCGGGCGAAAGCCTTGGCATTCACGCGCATAACGACACCGAACAGGCTGTCGCGGTTTCGCTTGCTGCAATCGATGCAGGCGTGCGCCATGTGCAGGGAACGCTTAATGGGATCGGCGAGCGCTGCGGCAATGCCAACCTTGTTTCACTCATCCCGACGCTGGTATTGAAGCCGTATTGGGCTGATCGCTTTGAGCTCAGCGTAAAGCCTGATGCTCTCAAAGCCATCACCCGTATCTCGCGCGCCTTCGATGATATTCTTAACCGGGCACCGACAGAGCAGGCTCCTTATACAGGCACATCTGCCTTCGCTACCAAGGCAGGCATTCACGCGTCGGCGCTACTCAAAGACCCGCAGACTTATGAACATGTTCCGCCTGAAACTGTCGGCAATCGCCGACGTGTCATGGTGTCGGATCAAGGCGGCAAGTCGAATTTCATCGCGGAATTGGAGCGTCGTGGCATCCGCGTCGCCAAGGATGACGTGCGGCTCGATACGTTGATCGTGCTGGTCAAGGAGCGTGAAGCGGAAGGCTACGCCTATGAAGGTGCGGATGCGAGCTTCGAACTTCTGGCGCGAGCCATGCTCACGCCACAGCCGGAATTCTTCAAGGTAGATTCCTTTCGCTGCCTCGTCGAACGACGTTTTGATGCCAACGGCATGCTGAAAACGGTTTCCGAGGCCGTGGTTAAAGTCGAAGTCGATGGCGAGATGCATATGTCGGTTGCCGAAGGCCATGGTCCGGTCAACGCGCTAGACATTGCGCTGCGCAAGGATCTTGGGCGCTATCAGGACGAAATCGTGGACCTTGAACTGGTCGATTTCAAGGTGCGTATCCTCAATGGGGGTACCGCAGCTATCACCCGCGTTCTGATCGAATCGGGTGACGCAACAGGCGCACGTTGGCGCACGGTCGGCGTCTCCGACAACATCATTGATGCATCGTTTCAGGCGTTGATGGATTCGGTCAATTATAAGCTGATGAAGAACCGTTCGCTCGCGGGTTTGGTGGCGGCGGAATAGCCGTCGCTCTTCACGATCATTGATGCTTTGATCAGTTTAATTGAATAGATTTTATGGATCGATGGGCGCATAGCAAAATATCCAGCCCTAAATAGCCCTCGGCTTTTGGGGGTTTTTCTTATTGCGGAGATAGAAATGGCCGAGCAAACCTTATCCGGAGGCCAACTTTCGGATGGAAGCCGTGGCTTCATGATGGCTATGGGGGCTTATGGTCTTTGGGCTCTCTTGCCTTTCTATCTTAAAGCGCTGTCACATCTGCCTGCGCTCGAAATCGTCGCCCATCGCGTTATTTGGTCGGTTCCTGTGGCGGCAGTTCTGCTCCTTGCCATCGGCCAATTCCGAACAATCCTTGATGCTTTGCGCAAGCCGCGAATGCTCGCTATGGCCGCACTGACCGCCGCACTGATTACCATCAACTGGTCGGTCTATGTCTGGGCGGTTGCACATGATCAGATTATCGGCGCAGCACTCGGCTATTATATCAACCCGTTGTTTAACGTGGTTCTTGGCGGACTGTTTCTTGGAGAACGTCTGACCAAAGTTCAATATATCGCTGTCGGGTTTGCTTTCGCGGCGGTTCTTGTTCTCACATTCAATGCCGGTGGTCTGCCATGGGTTTCGCTGGTTTTGCCCCTGACTTTCGGCCTCTACGGCTTTTTCCGTAAGTCCCTGCCGATGCCACCTTTGCAAGGCTTCACGCTCGAAGTCGTCATTCTGTCGGTCCCTGCACTTGGCTATGTTCTGTGGTTGACGGCAAATGGTCAGGATCACTTCTTCTCAGGGGAATCCGTATCGAATATCTGGCTGCTTTTGCTGGCGGGCCCATTCACGGCTATTCCGCTCATTCTTTATGCGGGCGGTGCAAAGCTTCTGCGCTATACGACGCTCGGCTTAATGCAGTATCTCACACCTACATTGCTGTTCGTCTTCGCGATCTTCATCTTCCATGAGCCGTTCTCGCATGCGCAGCTTGTGGCTTTTGTGCTGATCTGGGTCGGTTTGATAATCTATACATGGTCCTCTCTCTCCGCACATCGCAAGGCGCGAGCGAGCGCTTGATAAATTTAACTTGAGCATTCGTGCTTTATTTCCGTTGGATTATGGCCACAGGAGCCATAATTTAGCCGTGCTCTGGCCCTCTGGTCCGTCTTCTATTTCAGATGGAATTTGGAGACGCTCACTGCATGCTATTTCGCATTGCCCGCAGAGATAAGCAGATTCATGTTGTTGTATCCCCGGATCTCGCGATCCGGTCCGATGCTTCATATGCTGCTTTGTCTGCTGTGCATGCAAAACTCGCACCGCTTTCGCAGCGTACTCTCAAACCCCTCGAACGTATTCGCTTTTCATTTCATACCCACATTCGTGCCTGCATAGCGCTTGCCTCAGCAACGTTGTTGGCAGGTGGGGCCATGGTTCTGTTAACGGGCGGCTTGGTGCGTCATGGGCATGCGTCTCAGCCGGTTATGGTTGATCCCACGACATTCGTTCATAGCCGCGCTGCAATGAAGGAAGCCCGCTTACTTCCCCAGAATAATCTCGACGAGAACCGCCGGATTGCCAAGCGCATCGATATTGCGGAAGGCACCGACGATGGCGAGGCGACGCTTTTTACTTATCAGCATGTCATTCTTGATCTGGAAAATGAGAGGAGTCCGCAAGGTCTGATAAGTCACAGTCCTTTAAAAGTTGAACGGCGAGGGGGCAGCGCCTCTATTCATGATACGGAAATATCAGCACTCGCCAATCAGAAAGGCGTGCCGCTAAATGTAAGTTTTGCGAAGCCTGCCGGTATAGCCCATCAGGCAGCTCATGAAATCGTTCTCGCTCCACAATCGCGTGAGAAGGTGGGCGTGCTCATGCAGGCGGCTGATGTTGCTGCAGAAGATGCTGCAAATCTGGAACAGGCACTCGGGCGAAAAGACCTTGTTCCCGGTGACAATCTGGTGCTGCTTCTGGATCAGTTGCCCAACAAACCCGCGCACATAACCATGGCGCGGTTTCGGCATGGCAGCGCGTCGGACTCGGTTTATGGCCGCACAGATGATGGTGTCTTCCGCGCCAATGATAATCAGCGGCTTTTTGCGCGGCTTTCTCATGATGCGATGCTCTCGGCATCATATCCCGCTGTCGCGATTCGGACTGATGGCTCCATTCAATCTCGACTGATTGCAGCAGGGGCTCCACGCGCGGTTGCAGACGATGTGAAGAAGCTTGCTTCTGAAAATAATGTGTCTCTCCAGAAAGGTGCCAACGGGGCCGATAAAATAGATCTTTTGTTTCGTGAAAGCGTAGACACTGATCCGGAACTGGTCTTCGTCGAGTTTACGTCGCACGGCGAGAGCAAACGCTTATACAGACATGAAGTTGAAGGAAACGCCGATTACTTCAACGAGGACGGCTCCTCGATGACCAAATATCTCATGCACAAGCCATTGCCGAATGGTCGCCTAAATGATGGCTTCGGTTGGCGTGTTCATCCCGTTCTGCATGTTCGCAAACATCATAACGGTGTCGACTACGATGCCCCGATCGGTTCTCCCATTGTTGCGGCGGGCGACGGAACCGTAGAGCTGATTTCATCGCAAAAGGGCTATGGCAAGTATGTCCGTATTCGCCACCAAGGTGGCTACAGCACCACCTATGCTCACTTATCCGCTGAGGCTAAAGGCCTGAAAGTCGGACAGCATGTGAAGCAGGGGGAGGTTATCGCCTATGTCGGCTCAACCGGTTATTCGACGGGTCCGCACCTTTATTACGAGTTGAAAGTCGGTGATCATTATGTCGACCCGCTGAAAGCGCAGCTCAATGCGGGCGAAAAGCTTACAGGTTCATCCATGTCGAGTTTCCGTTCGGAAATTGATCACGTGGACAAGGTTTTCAAACAGATGAACCTTACGCCGATGACAGCTGCTCCCAACTCCAGTTTAGATCATACCGGGCGATAAGCATTCGCGAGTGCGACGAATTCTTCGACGCTCAGGGTTTCTGCACGGCGCGTACCGTCGATGCCGGTCTTTTCCAGCAATGTGGCACCACCAACGGGTTTCAAGCTCTGACGCAGCATCTTGCGGCGCTGCCCGAAGGCTGCCTGTGTGATCTGACCCAATGCGTCGGCACGGCACGGAAGCGGTTCCTCGCTTGGTGTAATATGCACCACCGACGACATCACCTTGGGCGGCGGTGTAAACGCTTGAGGCGGCACATCGAAAGCAATCTTCGAACGCGTTCGCCAACCTGCCAGAACGCCGAGGCGTCCGTAATGATCACTATCGGGAGCGGCTACAATGCGTTCTGCTACTTCACGCTGAAACATCAGTGTCATGGACGAATAAAATGGTGGCCATGGCTCTGTCAGAAGCCAGTTGAGTAACAACTGCGTACCGACATTATAAGGCAAGTTGGCAACGATGCGCGGCTTTGGACCATCTGGAAACAGCGTTTTGAAATCCTGCTCCAATGCATCGCCGGCAATAATACGCAAACGTCCCGGATAATGTGCCTCTATCTCTGCAAGCGCATCAAGGCAGCGTTCATCGCGTTCGATTGCCGTCACATAAGCACCTTGGGCGAGAAGGGCACGCGTAAGCCCGCCCGGGCCGGGACCGACCTCGATAACCGGCTGATCCTGCAGATTGCCAGCCTGTCGTGCAATCTTCGATGTTAGATTTAGATCGAACAAGAAGTTTTGCCCAAGCGACTTTTTCGGCATCAGGTCGTGCCGTTCAATCACCTCACGCAGCGGCGGAAGATTGTCGATGCTCATGATTTCCGCCTTGCTTGGTTTTCTGCAAGTTCCTGCGCCAGTCTTATAGAAGCAATAAAGCTATCTGGTCGTGCGATGCCTTTTCCGGCGATATCGAAGGCTGTACCATGATCCGGCGATGTTCGGATGAATGGGAGGCCCAGCGTGACATTGACCGTCTCGTCAAAGGCGAGCGCCTTGGCAGGGATAAGCGCTTGATCGTGATACATGCAAATAGCAACATCATAAGTTGATCTTGCAGGTGCATGAAACATCGTGTCTGCGGGTAGTGGCCCCCAGGCATTGATGCCTTTGCGCTGCAATTTTTCTACTGCTGGACGGATGATGGCATCGTCTTCCTTGCCAAGAGCACCGCCTTCACCCGCATGAGGATTGAGACCGGAAATAGCAATTCGAGGCGCGGCGATGCCGAAGCGATCAGTCAGCTCCTGCGCTGTGATATAGGCTACTTCCAGAATGTCATCCTTCGTCAATACCCGCGGCACTTCTACGAGTGGAATGTGGATCGTGACAGGCACCGCGCGCAGCTCTGGACCAGCAAGCATCATTACAGGGATGACTGTGCGCCCAAGATGCTGGCTCGCGAGTTCTGCGAGAAATTCGGTGTGACCGGGATGCTTAAAGCCAGCATCATAGAGCGGTTTCTTTGCAATAGGGCAGGTGACAATGGCCGATGTCTCACCACGTAATGTCAGGGCCACGGCGCGTTCAATTGCTTCTATAACTCCGGCTGCATTCTCTGGAAGAGGCCTACCGGGGCTTTCCTTGTGCGCATTGACGAGCGGCAACACAGGTAGCTTATCGTTGAAAATATCAGCGGCCTCTGCTGATGCCTCTATTGTGGCAATCGGCACAGTCAGACCGAGATGCTGCGCGCGGGCAGCCAACTGCTTTGGGTCAGCAATTAGCATGAAGGGAGGCAGAGAAAGCTCTGTACGTCTTAGCCAGGCGCTAAGAGCAACATCAGCTCCAACGCCTGAAGGATCGCCAATGCTCACGGCGAGCGGAGGAACCGGTTGATTAGGCATAGCTATTTTCTCGGCTAATGAAATAAGGGGGCAAAAGCCCCCTCAAATTATACGGACAGATTATTACTGCCAAGGCACTGAAACGTAAACTCAACGATTTACGATTGTTGCCTTCTCACGGAGTTCCTGCAGATACTTCTTGCTCATTTCATCTGCCTTCTTTTCCTGTCCGGCTTCAGAATCTGTGCCTTCCATGGAGAAAACGAGCTGAGCAACACGGTCGTCCGATACCTGTCGGGTCGAGCAGACTGCCAGAAATTCGACGCCTTTTTCGGTGTCATGCGGTGGTGTTGCGCGGTTGGCACTGGTTGCTTTGACATCCTTCGCCCAATCGCCGGGAAGCTGCTGTTCGATGATGCGGCCAAGGTCGCGAACCGTAACGTCGATCATTCCTTTGGTCAGCTGACGGGTAGAATCGCAGCTCTGAAAGCGTGAGCGCAATGCGTTTGCTTCCTGACGGCGCTTGGCCAGCAGGGCAGGCGAACGTTTCGAGCTAGGGACAACGAAAATCACCTGCTGAAGCTGATATTCGGTTGCAACCGGCTTCTTGCCGCCATCTTTCAGCATGCGCTGCACAGCATCCTGCTCGCTGACCATACCAGTTGAGCGGAAACGTGCACTTACAAGGCGGCCCCAGCCCATCTGGACCATGATGTATTTCTTGAAGTGATCAGGGGTGATGCCGGCCTGATTCATGACCTGATTCAACTGCGCGACACTCATCTTGTTGCGCGTAGCAAAACCTGCATAGGCTTCGTCGACTTCTTTATCAGAGATGTTGACGCCGCGTGATTTCATTTCCACGCGCTTCAGCATTTCCTCGGTCAGTTCTTCACGTGCAACCTGATTGAGATTGCCACCTTTACGCTGCAGCTTCAAGAAAGCTGCACGGCGCTGAATATCGCCATTCGTGATTGCATTGCCGGAGACAATGACCTTGACCTCCGTTCCGCCGGCAGCAAAAGCCGGGTTCAGGGTCGCAGCCGTTCCAAGCGCCGTCACACATACGGCAGCGCCTAGCAGGGAGGCGAATAGAGGTCTTGCAAACATCATCTTTCTTTCCCGATTTCCTTCAGGTTGGTGTCCGAATAGCGCCTTCAAAGTGAGCTGACGTATCAGAAGCCAATCATATTATGATGCCTGTATAGAGGAGCCAAAGCGGCGAAACAATGACCCTTTAGCATTTTGCGAGGTTATAGCAGGCACTAAACTGAATAAAATCGATAAAAACCTAAGCGTTATTTGAATATCAGCAGCAATGTCGACGCATAAAAGGAAAGAGCGGAAACAAGGTCAATTGTTTCCGCTCTTTGTAAGTTTAGAAGGTTTGAGCACCGCTGCCGATGTCGCCAAGCGTTCGGAACGATATATTGAAACCTACACTATGCGATGCTTTATCCTCTCCCGGATTGCGGGTCTGAACGTAAGCCATCGAGTAAGTGAAACACTCGTCATCATAGGCAAGGCCAGACGATGCCCGAACTAGTGTATCTGATACGAGATCATAAGTTCCCGAGCCGAAAACACGCCAATTTGCATCAAGACGTGCAGTAGCTGCACCCGTGACTTCTTGTCTGAGATCGGCATATCCATAGGCTGGCTGCGGTGCAATATAGGCATATTGCGCCGAAACGGACAACTTCTGCCAGCTCTGTTGCACTTCAAGTTCACCGCGGCGGACATCTAGGCTTTCTTTGTCAAACCGTCCACGTGCAGCAAGTGCAAGACCTGTCGAATTGGATGTGCCAATCATGGCAACATAGTCAGAACGAGCGTCCTGCAGGCCTGAATCAGCGCCGACATTCACAAAATCGCTTGTACCGAAGGAGTTCACGCCGCCGAGCTGGAACGATTGTCCAGCAAGCGCATAAAGGCCCCAGTCACTATTGCTGAAATTACCGGAGTAACGCAGGCCGAGATTGGCGCGAGTGCCGCCTTCGACGCGGTCATACCCCGAAAACTTGTCGCGCGAGAACAGGTTGGTCGCATCGAATACGAAGCTCTGAGCGTCTTCGTTTGGAAGCTGGCCAGCATAACGTTCATTATTGCGCATATAGATCTGCGCAATTGGCTCAAGAATATGCGTCGAGCTGGTGGTCGAAAACAGGATCGGCCAACGCAATTCAAGACCTGCCGTTGCCATTGCCCGCAACGCTTCAGACCGAACCACAGCATCCGTATAACCGGCGACAGCAGGATCAAAGTTGGAATTTGCGCTGATAGCATCGCCGCGCAGGGCCAAAAGCGGCGTAATTACCAAGCCTGCTGGCGTGATAAATGTGCGCTTCCACTCAGCCTCAGTTGTGAACCGAGCATTCGTGCCGCTAAAGCCAGGAATTCGCGGGTAAGGGTTAGGTTTTTGAACCCAGTTTCCGTTTTCCAGAACGTTAATGTACGCGCTCGTACTATTCGCATTCTGACGATACAGAACCTGCGCATTGGTAGTGATGTTCAGTTCACCGCCATAGACCGGATCAGGCAATGTGTAGGAGTAATCGAGACTTGGGAAAACCCAAGGCTGCTTCGAATGCATTTCTGCATCTTTATATGTGCTCGTAAGCGGATACGATTCCTGCACATTGAAGCGATAGAAGTTGAGATCGAAATAGTTCCGGTTATTGATGCCCGTCAGATAGATCTTCGAAACCTGCGTCTGCGCATTATAGCCTTCGAGGTTATAGGTACGGCTGAAATTGCGATCAGTCTGAGCCATAACGTCCCAGCCGAATTTCCAGCGCGAATTGATATCAAAGTCACCCTTCGATGCCACCATGCCCCGGTTATCTTCGCCGCGATCAAGAGTGTCGGCGTCGAACTCGCCAGGTTTCATCTGATGAATACCAGCGATCTGCAGATTATAGCTGCCGTTTTCAAGGCGATGGCGCCATTCAGCCTGCGTCAGGAAGCCTTGCTTCGTGTAAGCAGTCGTTGAAAGCGTCAGATCGTAATTTGGAGCGAGAGCCCAGAAGTACGAATTCTTGATGCCAAAACCAAGATCGTCCTTGTAGGCGAAGCCTGGAAACAGGAAGCCGCTTTTGCGCTTGACGGTCGGGTCAGCCATTTCGAAAGCTGGAAAATAGGCCAATGGCATACCGAAAAGCTCAAACTTACCGCGCTCGAAACGCACGGTTTTGGTCGCACTGTTCCAGATGATCTTTCGTGCCTTGATCTGCCAGAGAACTGGCTTATCGGGATCTTTTTCGCAAGCCTGACAAGCAGTGTAGACACCATTGTTAAAGGTGGTGATCTCACCATTGCTACGCTCGGCACTTTCCGCTGCAAAGCGCGTGTTGTCCGTCGTCTCAACGCGCAGACCATTTACAAAGCCGTCGCGGAAACTATCCGTCACATCAAGGTGATCGGAGTAAATCTTGTTGCCGTCGCGTTCGACAATTTCGACATTCCCGGTGGCGGTCATGCGACGGGTCTGTTGATTATATGTCACTTGATCCGCAACGAGGCGATTGCCATCATACTCGATACGAACTTTACCTTGAGCGGTAACAACGTTCACATCGCGATCATAGACAAGCTCATCCGCCTGCAGAAGCATACGCGCATTGGGATCACTCTTGTAATCAGCTCCAAGAGCATCCTGCGCCTGAACCTGCGTAGGGATAATTGCAACTGAAATGAAAGGTATAGCAAGGGCGCACGCCAAGGCAGACCCGCGAGCAAGACGCGAGAACAAATGGGGCAGCACCATGCGGGCGTTACTCAAACCCACTAACCATCCTCCTTATGCAACAAAAAGGAGATACCAAAGAATGTTGCAATAATAACTGGAACCCAAGCAGCGACGAATGGCGGAACGAATCCCGCATTCCCGAATGCCTTCACCAGCACCGAAACGACATAAAGCATGAAGCCAGCAACAACACCACCCAGAATCATCGCGCCAGACTGACCAAAACGCACAAATTTCAGGGACACTGTTGCAGCAATGAGAGTCATGGCCATCAGCAATGCAGGCAATGCCAGAAGTGACTGGTATTGCATATCAAATGCGTTTGCCGAATAGCCAAAAGAACGCGCAACTTCGATCTTGTGACGGAGCTGCGTGAACGGAATTGTATCAGGGGAGGCGAGCTTTTCTTCCACATATTCCGGACGCAACTGCGTTGGAATGTTGAAGCTCTCCAGTTTGCGCGGTTCCTCACCACGCGAGAATCGTGTGACGTCAGTTAGTTCCCAATGACCATCCATAAGTTTCGCGGTGCGAGCGTCATAACGGTCCTTGATCTTCTTTTTGTCATCGAACTGGATGAACGTGGCATCAGCAAGTGTTGCGCCACGATCAAGAATGCTTTTGGCCCCGATGATAGTTTCGCCCTCATCGGTTTTTTGGCGCAACCAAGGATCACGCAGTGCAGAAACATCTGTCACCTTACCGTTTTTCCAGTTGGAAGCGATCTCGTCGGCTTTAGAAAAGCCATAGGCGGCAAAAGGATTAAGAATAAAGATCGTTGCCAGACCGAACAGCAATGCGCCGAAGCAAGCAGGCAACAAGAATTGCCACGCAGAAACGCCGACAGAGCGCGCAACGACCAGCTCATACTTGCGATTGAGCGAAATGAGTGTCGCCATTGCCGAGAACAAGGCGACGAAGGGAATCATCTGCTGCATGATGAATGGAACGCGCATGGCAGAAATGCCAAGTGCGGCCCATACGGTATAGCCGGGCAGGTTTGCGAGCTTACTGGCGTTTTCCGTAAAATCGAGAAGGAGCGCCAGCGCAAAAATGCCGAACAGAAAATAGAATGTGATCTGTACATAGCGTGCAAAGAAATAGCGCCCAAGCGTCCAGCCGATCATGCGCGACCTCCAGCATCTCCGCGGAATCTTCCAAGCAAACGGTTATATGTGCCAGACACACGAATCCTCAGACGATCGAGGCCGTCGAGAATGCGGTCATTCCATTTGTCGGGAATTCCGATGCGTCGACCTGTGACGAGGGCATAGCCAGCGAGCAGGATCACACTGAGCGGAATGAGATACATGATGACTATATAGGTTTCGTCCTTATCGGCGCGATCGGCAGAAAAATAACCGGCCCAATAGACGAGCAGCGCTGTGCTGATTGCTGAGAATGATGCGGAGACACGCGCTTCACGATGAGACCGGGAATCGCCGGCAAAGGCTAGCGCAATCATCGCAAAAACAACCGGATAGAGCCATTCCGTCAAGCGACGATGCAATTCTGCCTTATAGCGCAAAGGTCGCGTTTGCAAAATCGGATCATTCGGGTCTGGATTGAGCAGATAATTCAGCGGTCGATCTTTAGCGTAGATGACAAAATCATCGCCAGCAGAGGTAAACTGGCTGAGATCGAACGCATAGGAATTGAACTTGATGATTGAAACGGTGCCGTCTGAAACATCGCGACGCTGAACTTCGCCGTCTTTCATCAGCAGCATGTCACCCGCTGGCGTGCTCGCGATGTTGCCATCGGCTGCATAATAAATCAGGTCAAGCGAAGGGTCGCGGGAATCGGCTATGAATAACCCGCCGATGCTGCCATCGGCACGGCGCTCGGCGATCTGGATATAGAGATTATCCGCGAGTTTGCGAAAGCTGCCTTCCTGCACAACGACATTGAGCAAATCCGCACTCGCATTGGCGATCATTGCACGCATGTTCATGCGGGCATATGGATCGACATAGTTGGCGACCAGAAAGGAAACCACCGAGATAATGGCTGCAAGCATAAGTATCGGACGCATTACTGCGCTACGCGGCGCACCAGATGCGTTGATAACCACCAGCTCGGAATCCTGATTCATCGTCGAGAGCGTCTGCGTAATTGCAATGATTAGCGCAAATGGCATGACCAAAGGAATTGCAGAAGGGATCAGGAGGGAACTGAACTGGATAATAGTCTGAATGGACTGACCGCTTGTGGTGAGGAAGTCGACACGTTGCAGCACCTGCACAGTCCACGTGATGCCCACTGCGGCGCCTAGCACCGCAAAGAACATGATCGCCACGCGGCGCAGGATGTACAACTCAATCAATTTCATAGGCGGAGTTTACATCCCGGTTCCGTTGAAGGAGCCTGTCCCTAAAGAAACAATGCTCGTAAATGAATATTCAGTCTAATTGCACTTGGCTAAAATTAGCCGAAGAAATTTGGTTAACAGATTACTAAAGATTTCCAGCCGAAGCTAGCGCAAGCTTCTCTAAATGGAGAGAGCCGACTGTTGCAACCTGTTTTTGCTGAACATAGGTGGGGACGGAAACGGAGCTTGGCAAGTTGTCACCGAAGTTAACGCAAAACTGATTTTCATGATGCGGCGGACTTGCCGTTTCGCCATATTCGTCTCACATGAGTAAGGAAAAGTCGCGACACAATCGTGTCATCTCATTGTCTGGCCTCTGTTTGGAGTTGTTATGTCGAAACGTCCTTCTATTTCTTTCAGTGAATTTTCAGCACCTCAAAAAGGCGTAAGCATCGTTCTGGTTACCAAGGGTGGAGGCTTTGCAGAAGAAGCGGGGCTGGCAGTTGGTGGAGCTGAAAAGATTGCGCGCATAGCCGAAATCTCGGGCTTTTCGGGTGCTTTGGGTAAAACTGCAGAAGCAATTGAAACTTCCAACGGTGGCGTAGATAAGATCGTACTGGTTGGTGTGGGTGAGCCCGGAGAACTTGGCAATGACGACTGGATCAAGATCGGTGGTGCGGCATTCTCGCGAATCGGTAAGTCCGAACGCGTAACGGTGACACTTGCTCTCCCTGAAACCACGATTGCTGGCGACGAAGCAGGCGACGTGGCTCTGGGAATGATTCTGCGTTCATACGAGTTCAATCGCTACAAGACGCGCAAGAACGAAGAGAACGGCGAGCCGAAACACGCAGCTAAGATCAATATTCACACTGCCGATGTACACAGTGCCAAAAGAGCTCTTGAAGCTGCTGAGGCTGTGGCTGATGGCGTGCTGAAGGCGCGTGATCTTGTTAATGAGCCAGCCAATATTCTCGGCCCTGTCGAGTTTGCTGAAGAGGCAGAAAAGCTAGAGAAACTTGGTGTGAAAGTCGAAGTTCTCGGCGAAAAAGAAATGAAGAAGCTCGGCATGGGCTCGCTTCTGGGCGTTTCGCAAGGGTCCGTTCGTCCACCGCGTCTCGTCATCATGGAGTGGCAGGGTGCCAAGGCCAAAGAAAAGCCTGTCGCTTTTGTCGGTAAGGGCGTGGTGTTCGATACTGGCGGTATCTCGATCAAGCCTGCTGCTGGCATGGAGGAAATGAAGGGTGACATGGGCGGCGCTGCAGCCGTTACAGGTCTGATGCGCGCCCTTGCGGGCCGTAAAGCCAAGGTCAACGCAATCGGCGTGATCGGTCTTGTTGAAAACATGCCTGATGGCAATGCACAGCGTCCGGGTGATATCGTGACATCGATGTCTGGCCAGACTATTGAAGTCATCAACACCGATGCCGAAGGCCGCCTCGTGCTGGCCGATGCACTCTACTACACCAATGATCGCTTCAAACCGAAGTTCATGATCAACCTTGCAACCCTGACTGGCGCTATCATGGTGGCGCTCGGCACACATCACGCAGGTTTGTTCTCGAACGATGACGAGCTTGCAGACCAGCTTTACGACGCAGGTCAGGCAACGGGTGAAAAGTTGTGGCGCATGCCGCTGGGCAAGGAATACGACAAGATGATCGATTCCAAATTTGCCGACATGAAAAACAGCTCGGGTCGCTATGCAGGTTCGATCACGGCGGCGCAGTTCCTTAAGCGCTTCGTGGGTGACACACCTTGGGCGCATCTTGATGTCGCTGGTACAGCCATGGGTTCACCAACAAACGAATATAGCCAGTCATGGGCTTCGGGCTATGGCGTTCGACTTCTCGACCGCCTCGTTCGCGATAACTTCGAAAACTGAATCTGATTCAGGAACAACATGTTGGGGCGAAAAAGTGAATCACTTTCTTCGCCCCAACGAATGCTTTAAAGAGAGCGCATGGCTGAAATTCTCTTTTACCACCTCACAGAATCGACACTGGATGAAGCTCTGCCGGGGCTCGTCGAGCGTTCGCTTGGGCGCGGTTGGCGCGTGACTATACAGGCGGTAAGTGATGAACGGCGCGATGCTCTCGATAGCCTGCTGTGGACCTTTTCCGACACATCCTTCGTCGCACATGGCACCGATAAGGAACCGCATCCTGAGCAGCAGCCAGTATTGCTGACGACGTCTGACGCCAATCCCAATGGAGCGACGGTTCGCTTTTTGGTGGAAGGTGCAGCACTTGAGCAGGCAGGGGATTATGAGCGTCTTGTCGTTATGTTCGATGGGCATGATCAGGATCAGCTGGACCATGCACGGGCTCAGTGGAAAGCCTTTAAGACGGAGAACCACGATTTGACTTACTGGCAACAGACAACAGATCGTCGTTGGGAGCGCAAAGCCTGATGCGTGCCATTTTCGTCGCAATGATTGTTGCGGGCTTCGGTCTCGCACTTGGTTATCCTTGGTATGTGCGCCATTTCACGGGTCATGAGATCGGTCGCTGGCCGATCCTTGAAAGCCGCCAGAGTGGATTTATCACACAGGAAATCCCGCTTTCGGCAAGCGACGCGCCGGTGCGTATTTTTCTCGATGCTGTGCCATTGCCGGGCTATGTGCCAGCTGAGCGTCGTTCAGCTGTAACGCTTGCTGTTAGCCGCAATGGCATGCCGGTGCTGTCGCAAGGTCTCGATTTCGCATCCACAAGCAGTTCAATCAATACGGATCGTCCTCAGGATGGCAGTGTATTGCGTCAGAGTGCGGGCGATATAGACCCTGTTTTATCCGGCACTTATGCCTTTCGAGCCGTTCAGGGGAACACGGACGGCCTGCAACTGTCGAAAATCGATCTTGTTTTGAGGCGAGGCGCTGAAGAAGCGGATGAGACCTATACAACGATTGGTCTCATCCTCGGTGTGCTCGGCGTCTACGCGCTGATGCGTACACGCATTCGTCGGCGGGTTGATTAGAGCATGTCTCCCAAAAGTGGGAACCGGTTTTGGGATAAAGACATGCGTAAAAACAAATAGTGAGACGCATTTCTAACGATTCATCTTAAACAGGAAATGCTCTAGCTGTGAAGCCTCTAGGCTCCAAACCCAATTAAACATTTGATCAAATTACTTCTTCATGATTCACTCTCCTGATAACGGGAGTTTTGGAGCATGGCAGGAGAATTCTGGCTTGATGATCGGCAATGGGCAGTGATCGCTCCTTTGCTTCCAACGAACCAACCCGGCGCGCATCGAACTGACGACCGCCGGGTGATTAGCGGCATCATCCATGTGCTGCGCACTGGCTGTCGGTGGCAGGATTGCCCCGCTGTCTACGGTCCCTCGACAACCATCTACAATCGTTTCCATCGTTGGTCTGCCAAAGGCATATGGCGGCAACTATTCGAAGCACTGGTGCAGACGACCAATCGCGACATTCACATGATCGACAGCACCACCGCAAAGGCGCACCGATCTGCTGCTGGCGGAAAAGGGGGGCGGAAGCTCAAGCCATCGGTCGATCGCGAGGCGGCAGATCGACAAAAATACATGCTGTTGTCGATGGTTGTGGCCGCCCAGTCGCACTGAGAATAACCCCTGGGCAGCGCGGTGACGCTCCCATTGCCATCCCACTGCTTGAGCCACTGCCGCCAAGCAACCTGTGCGCTGCCGATACGGCTTACGATAGCAACGCGTTACGCGATTTTCTCAAAGCTCGCGGCACTGAACCGGTCATTCCAAATAATCCGACCCGTAAGCGGATCAAACCTTTCAACCCAATTGCCTACCGCCGCCGAAACATCATCGAACGCACCTTTTGCCGCCTCAAGGACTGGAGGAGGGTCGCGACACGATATGACAAGCTCATGCTGAACTTTACAGCCACATGCTATATCGCTGCCATCGTCACATGGTGGCTCAATTGAGTCTGGACCCTAGAGCGTGTCGCGTTTGATCGCACCCATAGCGCTCGCTCTAGATTCTTTTAGCTGTCGCATGTTCGCGGGCGCTCAAATGAATCCATTTGAGCGCGACATGCTTTAGAACTCCATGCGCCCTCTTTGGCGCACAAAGCACGATGTATAGGATTTCTACTCAGCCATTGCCTCTTCGTATTCAGAAAACATTTCCAGCCATTTGTCTTCCGCATTTGCGAGAGCTGATTTTGCATCGCTCATCTCTTTGTTGATCCGGATCGCTTTCTGCGGTTCCTTTTCATAAAGAGCGGGATCTTCCAGTTGTGAAGTGAAGCCCTGAATCTGTTTCTGCAGTTTCTGCATCAAGCTCTCGGTTTCCTTGATCTTTTTGAGCAAGGGGGCCAATGTTTCGCGCTTCTGGGCTGCGAGCTTACGCTGCTCCGCCTTGTTGACTTTTGGACCTTCGTCACGCTCAGAAAGCTGTTCGCCCTTCGCATCGGCCAGAACAATCTGACGATACTCGTCAAGGTCGCCATCGAATGCTTTTACACCACCTTCGCGCACAAGCCACAGGCGGTCCATGGTTGCTTCGATCAGGTGGCGGTCGTGGGCGATGAGGATCACCGCGCCATTAAACGCATTGAGCGCATGCACAAGCTCTTCACGGCTATCGATGTCCAGGTGGTTGGTCGGCTCGTCGAGGATCAGCAGGTTTGGACCATGAAAAGTCGCAAGGCCCATCAAAAGACGTGCCTTTTCGCCACCGGATAGGTCTCTGGCAGGTGTGAGCATTTTCTCGGTTGAAAGCCCCATCTGAGCCACGCGCGCACGTACTTTGGCTTCCAACTCGCCCGGCATGAGTTTGCGCACATGCTCAATCGCATTATCTTCAGGGACCAAATCGTCCATCTGATGCTGTGCGAAGAACGCGACCTTTAGATTGGGAGAAAGGGTCAAATTCCCTTTTTCTGGCTGTAAACGTCCGGCAATCAGTTTGGCAAGAGTCGACTTACCGTTGCCATTGGAGCCGAGCAGCGCAATGCGATCGTCATTGTCGATGCGTAACGTGACATTGCGCAGCACTGGTTTCCCCGGCACATAACCGACATCTGCATTATCAAGTGCGATGACTGGCGATGCTGTCTTTTTGTCCGCGTCGGGAAAGCGGAACGGCTGCACATTGCTTTCAACGTAAAGCTCAATGGGTTTCAACTTCTCCAAGGCCTTCATGCGCGACTGCGCCTGACGGGCCTTGGTGGCCTTAGCCCGGAATCGCTCCACGAAGGATTCCATATGCTTGCGATGCGCTTCCTGCTTGGCATGTGCCTTTTGCTGAAGCTCCAGCATTTCATGGCGTTGCCGCTCAAACTGATCATAGTTGCCGCGCCAGAAGCTGATCTTCTTCTGGTCAAGATGCATGATCGATGATGTGGCCGAGTTCAGCAGGTCACGATCATGGCTGATGATGATGACAGTGTGCGGATAACGCTTCACATAATCGACAAGCCACAGAACACCTTCCAGATCGAGATAATTGGTAGGCTCATCGAGCAACAGCAAATCAGGTTCAGCAAACAGCACTGCGGCCAAAGCCACACGCATCCGCCAGCCGCCGGAGAAGGCCGACGCGGGCCTGCGCTGTGCCTCAGCATTGAAACCGAGACCTGACAGGATTGCACCTGCTCGTGCTTCTGCGGAATGCGCGTTAATATCGGCAAGGCGTGTATGGATTTCGGCAATGCGATGCGGATCAGTTGCCGTCTCAGCTTCTTCAAGAAGAGCTGCGCGTTCCTTGTCCGCTTTCATGACGATTTCGATCAGCGCGTCTTCGGTGCCGGGGGCTTCCTGGGCCACCTGGCCAATGCGCGTGTTTCTCGGCAGCGAAATGCTGCCGGTTTCAGACGCAAGGTCGCCGGTGATAACGCGGAACAGGGTGGATTTTCCGGTTCCGTTACGCCCGACAAAACCTGTCTTCGATCCCGCTGGCAGTGTTACACTGGCGTGGTCGATCAAAAGGCGCCCGGCGATACGTACGGAGATGTCGTCAAGAATAAGCATGGTGGAAAGGCTTTTGCACGGCTTCGGAAATTTCCGCAAGTATCGACTATCAACTATCAGGCGAAGCGGCGGCCTGCTTCGGTGCGCTGAAACTGAATGAGATCCAAGGAAGGTGCATCAGCGCTGAGCCGCGTCAATGCCGCGTGGATTTGTCCGCGATGGTGTGTCTGGTGGTTGAAGAGATGGGAAAGGGCTGGTGCAACCCGTTGGCTGATCGTACGAACATTGGTTGCCGTCATATAGGTAAAACGACCGGCGAGCTGTTCCGCATTCATACCTTCAACATACTTGCAGATGCGCTCATCTTCTGCGCGTCGCATGTCGCGGAGCGTGATGAAATCGTCAGTGATAATAGCATCGAGCAGGTTTGGGTGATCGCCTTCACCGGTAAAGCGTTTCATCCAGATGCGATCCGTGACCAGCAAATGATTGAAGGTGCGGTGCACTGACCCGAAGAATAGTCCCAGATCCAGCCGGTATTCAGCATCGCTTAAATCAGCGGCTGCTGAATAGAGCAATTCATTCGCCCATCGATTGTAATAGGCGAACATTTGAAAGTGCTGTTCCATGACTGCCCCGCATCTGAATCGAATTTACACATCTATGCAGTCAATTTCCTGCCGTCTCAAGCTGATAAGAGAGTTGGTGAAGGGGCTCCCCCTTGGCAATCGGGGCTATCAACGCTATAGAGCCTCACTTTTCTAATTTCCATCATACAAGGTGTCATAATGGCAATCGAACGTACCTTCTCCATGATCAAGCCTGATGCGACCCGCCGCAACCTGACTGGTGCTATCACCTCCAAGCTCGAAGAAGCTGGTCTGCGTGTTGTTGCTTCTAAGCGCGTTTGGATGAGCACCCGTGAAGCTGAAGGCTTCTACGCTGTTCATAAAGAACGTCCTTTCTTTGGTGAGCTGGTTGAATCCATGTCGTCTGGCCCAACAATCGTTCAGGTTCTCGAAGGCGAAAACGCCATCTTGAAGAATCGCGAAGTTATGGGTGCAACCAACCCAGCAAACGCAGACGCAGGCACCATCCGTAAGGAATTTGCTCTGTCGATCGGCGAAAACTCGGTTCACGGTTCGGACGCTCCTGAAACTGCAGCTGAAGAAATCGCTTACTGGTTCTCCGGCACCGAAATCGTCGGCTAATTGCTGATAGGATAAATAAAAAAGCCCGGTTGCGAGACCGGGCTTTTTTGTTCGTCTTATTAAATTTGAAGGAATTAGAGACTCTGGGCAAGTCTTGCCAGCTCGTCGCCGCCCTCATCGATCAGAACGAGTTTCCCCGCATCCATCTTGTATGAGCGCGTTTTGCCGAGAACATCGAGGAACTTGCGTTCCTGATTCATCAGCGCAGGTGGGCACTGCATATAGGTTGAGCCGATTTCGGCAAACGAGATGCTGCTTCCTGAGATCACTGCTTTGCTCATAAAGCGATTGCAACCACCCGAACCGCTGACAGTGCCGTCAGAGTCCACCAGTAGCGTTGTTTGCGCGGTATCAATGACGCCGCCACCCTGAATGTCTTCAGCGAGCCAGTCCTTGCCTTCGATGCCAATCGTTACGGCTTCATCGGCACTCTTGCGAACCATGACGACCTTCAGCTCAACGGGCTCATCAGGGTTCTTTGGGTCGATAGTGTAACGTTCGTCGCTCACAAACCAAAGCGTGTCACCGGCAACGATACGCGCCTGCAAAGCATAGGTGTGCTGCGGCTCAATACCGTCTGTATCGAAATTGATGGCAAAAGGGATAGGTGACCCCTGTGGAGCCTCGATCCGTGTTTCTCCAATAGTCTTGGAAGGCGCATCCGCGAGGGAAACATCATTGAGCTGCACGATGAGGTGCGCTTCAGGCGGCAGAGCGATGCGCTCACGGTAAACAACCTTACCACTAATAGTCTTGTCAGCTGCGATACTGGCAGTTGGCATGGACGTTGTGAAAAACATGGCCGCTCCCCCGAGCACGCCTATGCCCGCAGCGAGAGCTGCCACGATTGAAAGAGTTTTCGTAAGTCCTTTTAGCATTGCCAAATCCGAAACTTCCGTTCCCCGCATTTCTTACTCTGTGTTTTCGGTGGTGCTGACAATCCATCGAATGGGTCAGTGATCCTATGCCCGTAAACATCATGATTCATAAGGCAGACAATAAACGCTGCTTCATGTGAAAATTGTGGCGGTGCGACATCGCACTATCCAAAATACCCTATATTTTAGGGGCTTAAATAGTTAATTCGTGATTAAACAGGGTCAGTGAAATTCTTTCCATGTAAAAAACAGTTTTACCTGCGACAACTTGCCCACAAAAGGTGAGGGGTTTCAAGTCTTCTACCAGCGTCCCCGGCTTTGCTCGTCTTCGGTTTTTGATTCTACCCAGACGCCGATTCCGCCATCAACCAGATGTTCGCGCTTCCAGAATGGGGCTCCCGTTTTCATGAAGTCCATCAGAAATGATGCGGCCTCAAAAGCGGCCTGACGATGGGCTGAGGCAGTGACAACGAGAACGATATTTTCACCTGGTTTAATCAGCCCAAAACGGTGAATGATGGAAACTCCAGACAATGGCCAGCGGCTAATGGCGTCACGAGCTATACGCAGAACTTCGGCTTCTGCCATTCCGGGATAATGTTCCAGCTCAAGTGCGGAAAGTTTGCCGCCTTCATCGCGGCAAAGACCGGTGAAGCTGACGATGGCGCCAATATCCTTGCGACCGTCACCAAGCTTGCGGATTTCTTCCGCGATGTCGAAGTCGGCATCGCTGACGCTGATGAAAAGAGGACAGGTCGATTGGCTCGTCATATACAGGCCATATCAGCCACCTGTCATAGGTGGAAAAAGCGCCACTTCGTTGCCGTCTCTGACGAGTTCGTCATGTTCGGCATGTTCCTGATTGATCGCGGCACGAATGACACTCTCATGCTCAAAAGCCGCTTCATATTCATCGCCAAGGCTTTTGAGGTGAGCGATAAGCTCACCAACAGTGATCTTTTCGGAAGGAAGCTCGATTACTTCCTCTCCCTTTCCGATTTTTTCACGCACCCAGGCGAAATAGACTAGATTTACGCGCACGACGATCAATCCATCACGTGTTTGAGGCCTGCGCGAAAATAGTCCCATCCGGTGTAAAGCGTCAGGATGGCTGAAATCCACAGCAGACCAATGCCAATTTCGGTTGTGTAAGGCAGGATTTTTTCCCCTGCAGGGCCAGCGAGCAGAAACGCCAATGCAACCATCTGTGCTGTGGTTTTCCACTTGGCAAGTTGCGAAACCGGAACACTGACCTTCAACTCGGCGAGATATTCACGCAAGCCCGATACAAGAATTTCGCGGCAAAGGATAATGATCGCAGCCCAAAGGCTCCAGCCAGCAATTGTCTTTGCTGGATCGGCCGCGAGCAACAGAAGACAGGTGGAAACCAAGAGCTTGTCAGCAATTGGATCGAGCATACGTCCTATCGTGGAGGTTTGTTTCCAAGCACGCGCTAAATATCCGTCAAAAAAATCTGTAATGCTCGCAAAAACAAAAATTCCCAACGCGCTCCAACGAGCAAAATCACTGGAATGAAGACGGCCTTCAACAAAGAAGCATAAAGCAACCAGAGGCACCGCAAGAATTCTCACATAAGTCAGAATGTTGGGTAAAGAGAGAGTGTGATTTTTCCGCATTGTACCGCCGCATTCGTTGTTGGTGCACATCATCAGGGATGACAGAGAAAATCAACACCTGCGCGTCTGTTCTGCCGGGACGTAATGACGCCCTTACAGGATTAGTTGCCCAAACCCGGACAAAATTACGTCATCGGTCATGAAAATGGTCGTGAATGGTCTTTGCCATGGCCTCCGATATACCATCGATCTGCATCAGATCCTCAATTGCTGCTCTGGATACGGCTTTTGCCGTGCCGAAATGATGGAGAAGTGCACGCTTGCGCGTTGGGCCGATTCCCGAAATTTCATCCAGCGGATTAGCAACCATTTCCTTCTTGCGTCGTGCCCGATGCGTGCCGATGGCGAACCGATGTGCTTCATCGCGCATACGCTGGATGAAGTAGAGAACCGGATCACGCGGCGGCAGCGTAAAAGCTTGTTTACCTTCGACAAAAAAGCGCTCGCGTCCTGCTTCGCGGTCCACACCCTTGGCAATGCCGATGGCAGTCACCAACTGGCTTATGCCTAACTCGCCAAGTATCTGACGGACCGCTCCGACCTGACCTTGACCACCGTCAATGAGAATAACATCGGGCCATGCCGGGAAGGCATCGTTGACAGCTTCCAGGTTTTCCGTGCCCGTGACAGGCTCCGGTTCACCATGTTCCTTGACGAGCCGCGAAAACCGTCGCTCGATCACTTCGCGCATCATGCCAAAGTCATCGCCGGGTGTGATGTCAGTCGATTTGATATTGAACTTACGATACTGATTCTTGACGAAGCCTTCCGGCCCAGCAACGATCATACCACCCACCGCGTTCGTGCCCATGATATGCGAGTTATCATAGACCTCGATGCGTCGCGGTGTATGTGGAAGGCCAAAGGTTTCCGCCAGGCCTTTCAGAAGGCGTGCCTGCGAGGAGGTTTCTGCAAGCCGCCGCCCCAGCGCTTCGCGCGCATTGGTCAGAGCATGATCGACCAGTTCTTTCTTTTCTCCGCGTTGCGGAACATTGACGTGCACGCGATGGCTCGCACGCGAAGATAACGCTTCAGCGATAAGCGATTGTTCTTCAACGCTTTCGGAGAGTAGAACCAGCTTCGGGCAGGGTTTGTCATCGTAGAACTGCGAAAGGAACGCGCCAAGCACTTCAGCAGGCCCGAGCGAAGTGTCGGCTTTTGGAAAATAAGCGCGGTTACCCCAGTTCTGTCCAGTGCGGAAGAAGAAGACCTGAATACAGGTCATGCCACCTTCCTGATGGATAGCAAAGACATCGGCCTCTTCAACCGTCTGAGGGTTGATGCCCTGATGCGATTGTACATGGGAAAGAGCCGAGAGGCGGTCACGATAAACCGCAGCATGTTCGAAATCGAGCTCGGCAGAGGCCGCCTGCATTGCTGCCGCAAGATGATCCTTTACGGTTTGGCTTTTACCAGACAAGAAGGCTTTGGCTTCCGCTACCAGCTCGGCATAATCCTCATCACTGACTTCATGGGTGCATGGACCTGAACAACGTTTGATTTGATAAAGCAGGCAAGGGCGCGTTCGTGTTTCGAAAACCGAATCTGTGCAGGTGCGCAGCAGAAATGCGCGCTGAAGCGCGTTGATCGTGCGGCCAACGGCGCCTGCGGAAGCAAATGGGCCAAAATATTCGCCTTTGCGCGTACGCGCGCCGCGATGTTTGAAAATGCCGGGCGCACGGTGATTGCCGCTTAATAGAATATAGGGGAACGATTTATCGTCGCGCAACAGCACGTTAAAACGCGGCCGCAAACGCTTGATAAGATTAGCCTCAAGCAGCAGCGCTTCGGTTTCGGTGCGCGTGACCACAAATTCCATCGTCGCCGTCTCACTGATCATCCGGGTGATACGGTTCGAATGACCAACGCCGCGCGCATAATTGGATACACGCTTCTTCAGGCTGCGTGCCTTGCCGACATAAAGCACGTCGCCATCGCTGTTGAACATGCGATAGACGCCCGGGTTATTCGGCAAGCGTTTGACGAAGGCATTGATAATATCGGCGCCGCTCAGACCTTTAGTATCCGGCAAGCCATCTGACGAATCCCACTGAATGGAATCGGCAGCCGAGGCAACGGCTGGCACATCTTCGATTGCGTCATCATCGTCATCAGATTCTGCATCGCCCATAATAATGCCAGCCACATCCTGCTCGTCATCCGACGGCAGGTGTGAAATGGCATCATCATTGGTCTTGCGTGGTCCGGTCATTCCTTAATTCCTGCAATATCTGGGGTCTCCCATGCCAGATGCTGCCCACCATCAAGGGCAATCATCTGGCCAGTCACTGAACGGCTTTCCCAGAAATATCGAACAGTGCGTCCAAATTCCGACAGATCGGGCGCGCGTTGCAAAGGCAAATGGCTAACCTGTAGTTCAAAGTCGTCTGCATTCTGACGCTCGCTCGGCAAAGTAGGACCAGGGGCAATAGCATTGACCCGAATGCGCGGTGCCAGCGTTTGCGCAAGTGTCTTTGTGGCATTCCATAGGGCGGTCTTTGAAAGCGTGTAAGAAAAGAACTGCGGGTTCAGTTTCCAGACCCGCTGGTCGATGATGTTTATAATGAGGCCCTCTGCATCGTCGGGCAGAGCTTTCGCCATTGCTTCGGCAAGAATCACCGGCGTTTTCAAATGAATCGCAAAATGACGATCCCAAAGCTGCATATCCAGATCACCAACGCGATCATCTTCAAACAGCGAGGCGTTGTTAATGAGCAAACGAATCGGTCCGAGCTGGTCAGCTGCCTGCTGGAGCAAGCCACGCACGTCGTTTTCGTCTGACAGATCAGCCTGTAAAACACAGGCTACACCGCCATTTTCAACGATTTGGGCCGCAAGCACCTCACCTTCATCGAAAGAACGGTTGCAGTGAATAGCCACCGGAAAGCCATGGGCAGCCAAGTCTTCGACAATGGCCTTTCCTATGCGACGAGCGCCGCCCGTCACCAGAACAGGGCAATTTGCAAGCAGGTTGGGTTCCGGATTTTCCAACAGGGTAAACACTTTCTTATCGTGATTCATCGCTTCATTTCATGCCATCTTGTTGGAAAAAATACAGCTAAATTTAAAAGGCGTGTTGTTCACTACTGACAAAAACATAGCAAATTCAGTGGCTTCAATTGGATCAAGCTCTTTCAGTTCAATAAAATGAAATGCCGCTTGTTCCTATATAGGTGTGCGGTGGGAGCGTTGCGAGAATGCAACATCGCAATTTTGCCACCTTCTCGTCAGGTTCTCTCCACAGAAGGGGGCAGATCGTGCCGCATTTACCCTCGATATGTCTGTCCTGTCAGCGCGGCATGGGCGGTTCACTCCCCAATATGCTGTCCGCCCGATAAGGGACCGCGCTAAAGGTAATTTTAAGTAAGGAGAATGCTATGCGCACTCTTAAGTCTCTTGTAATCGCCTCGGCTGCGCTGCTGCCGTTCTCTGCAACTGCTTTCGCAGCTGACGCCATCATGGAACAACCTCCTGTTCCAGCTCCTGTTGAAATGGCTCCACAGTCCAGCTGGGCTGGTGGTTACACCGGTCTGTACCTCGGCTACGGCTGGAACAAGGTAAAGACCAACACTGACGGCGCTATCAAGCCTGATGATATGAAGGCTGGCGCATACGCCGGCTGGAACTTCCAGCAGGACCAGTTCGTATACGGTGTTGAAGGTGATGCAGGTTATTCCTGGGCAAAGAAGTCCAAGAACGGTCTGGAAGCCAAGCAGGGCTTTGAAGGCTCGCTCCGTGGCCGTCTTGGTTACGACCTGAACCCAGTTATGCCTTACATCACCGCTGGTGTTGCTGGTTCGCAGGTTAAGCTCGACAACGGCATTGAAGACGAAAGCAAGTTCCGCGTTGGTTGGACTGCTGGTGCCGGTCTGGAAGCTAAGCTGACCGAAAACATCCTTGGTCGCGTTGAATACCGTTACACTCAGTTCGGTAACAAGACATACGATCTCGGTACTGAATCGGTCCGTAACAAGCTCGACACCCACGATATCCGCGTTGGCGTTGGCTACAAGTTCTAATTACTTCGTAATTGGACAGAAAAACCGGGCAGTTTCCTGCCCGGTTTTTTATTGCGCAAATTTTATTGTCTGAATTTTTAACCGTGGGGCAGGAGCTTCGAAAGTTCCGGATGCAGTTCTTCAAAGCGCTTCATCCAGCGCTTAAGTTTTGGGCGACCACGCTCCCATTTGCCTTCAAAGCGCAGGCTTAAGTAACCCAACGTGGCTGCCACAGCCAGATGTCCGCCATGAAGCTTGCCAGCAAGGCGAGGCGGAGCTTCATTCAAAAGATCGAGTGCGCGTTCCGCCTTACGCCATTGCAGATCAAGCCATGGCTGGTGCACTTTTTCTTCCGGACGCATACGGCGTTCATAAACATGCGCGAGCAGAACATCGGACAAGCCATCCGCAATCGCTTCAAAACGTTCCGCGTCGGTGCGCTTTTCAGCATTGCGAGGGAAAAGCTTGCTGCCCGAAACACGGTTCAAATACTGCATGATCGCGCGGCTGTCGAAAACCGATTTGCCATCATCCGTAACCAATGTCGGAATCTTGCCAAGCGGATTGGCGTTGATGAGGGTTTCCGGTTCTGCAGAGGTTGTAACCACCACACTTTCAAATGGAATATCCGCATGATGGGCGGCCATACGCACCTTCGCGCTATACGGCGAGGCGGGTGAATAGAGAATCTGTGTCATATTCATTCCTGAGTGAGAAATTATCGAGAGCATTTCTGGCAGAATTGCGAAGCAATTTTGCGCAGGATAATGCGCAGAAACAAAAGCGAGTGCGGTTTCAACGAGCCGCGGGCATCATAACGGATCGGCTGCGACAAGCATTGTTATTGACCTGCTCGCAGGCACGGAATTTGAGGTCTTTGGTCATGCAGATGCGCACTTCCTGAAGATAGTTGCTCTTGCAGGATATGGACACGCCGTCAGGCTTCATGTCAGGATTTGCCGCAATAAATGCCTTTTCAACAAGTAACGGATCAACACGCCGGTTTCCAGCCATACTCCGGAGGCTCGGCGGAATGTTCACGTGCTGATAGGCTTGGCGAACAGTCGCGAAATAATCGTTCTGGGAGAGGCCAGAGCAGCTTCCATGCTTGCGCCACTGGTGCGCAACTAGCCCTGTTGACGGCATGATATCGGAAACGCTTGAAACAATCTGGCGGGGAACAAAGCTGCCACGGCTGCGTACATTGTCAAACTGACAATTTGCTGGATAACCCCACTCGTTTTGCGGCCAAAGGCCATGAACCACAAAGCCAAACGGACGCCTGGTGCTGCATTGCTGCTTGTTTGCTCTTGGACCCTCTAGAGCACAATAGCTAGGAGACCAGGAAAGAGACAGCACGTAAAAATCAAAATCACCGGGGCGATTATTGCCCCGGTCCTGCGCCATTACGGGTAGCGCTGTAAAAGAAGTGGCAAGAAGGGCGGCTGATAGTACCGCCAGTTTGCGCAGCATGATGTTCACGATCAGCGCAGAACGCGGCAGCTTGCGTCGTAGACAAACCAGCGGTCGAAGCCGTCAACGCAGAATTCTACATTCTGGCCTACACCGGCAAACCCCTGTCCTTCTTCTACCATGTACCAAACCGAACGGTACTGACCATCGCTGAGAACCGCAGTGGCCTTGCAATAGGTGCGTTCGATCTGAGCTGGATTGTTCTTTGGTTCATAACGGGTGAGGCGAACATCGCTCATGGCCGAAATACCAACCTGCGGCAGGTTCGGAACATTGCGGACCTGATAACCAAAATCAGCAACGACACTGCGCAAAACGCCTTGCTGGCTGCAAAGACCGGCATCGCCGACGGATGCCGGAGCCGATGTGAGGTAATCAGCGGCGCTTGCGGGCAGGGAAGCGAACGTCAGGGGAAGAACCGAAGCGGCCAGAAGGGCTGCCCGAGAAAACTGTCCGATGCGATCCAACTTGCGTTGCATGTCTCTATCCTGTCTCACAATTCGAGCATGAAGCTCGTTTTTCCAAACTTGTCTGGGCGCAGTTTCATTCAGCAATTGGAAACGGTCAAGTACGATCCGTCTCACCGCGTATCCATTGAATGCTGAAATTGCCCCCCTTTTCTTCGCTAAGCAACTTGGTAAGGCAGGGAAGCAGGATTTGCATCTCACTTTCCAGTGTAAAGGGCGGGTTCACGACAATCATTCCTGTGCCATCAAGACGAGGTTCCAGTGACTGCGCGCGAATCGCAAGTTCGATCCGCATGATTTTCGGAATCTCTGTTTCGCGCAGACGCTTCGAAAACCGCTCCGTCTCTTTGCGGTCCTTCACCGGATACCAGAACGCATAGGTTCCACCGGGGAAGCGCTTGTAGGCCTTAACGAGCCCATCCACGAGACGGTCGAATTCGCCTTCTATTTCAAACGGCGGATCAACAAGCACAAGCCCACGCTTTTCCTTGGGCGGCATATGCGCACCAAGCGACAGCCAACCATCAAGTTCAATGACGCGCGCCTGATAATCGCCATCAAACAGCTTTGCCAGCTTTTTGGCATCTTGCGGGTGCAGCTCAATCGCTGAAAGACGATCCTGCTTGCGCAGCAGGTGTCTCGTCAGGAGCGGTGAGCCTGGATAATGCTTGAGCTTATTTCCTTTGTTCACCGTACGAACTGTGTCGAGATAAGGCTCAAGCAGTTCTATCGCCGCTTGTGGAATTTCTCCTTTTTCGACCGCATCCATCACACGACTGATACCGCCGGTCCACTCGCCGGTTTTCTCAGCTTCAGTGCCGCGCAGATCGTAAAGACCGATACCCGCATGGGTATCAATCACACGAAAGGCCTGATCCTTGCGCTTGAGATATTCAACGATGCGGGAAAGGATGACGTGCTTGACGACGTCAGCAAAGTTCCCGGCGTGATAGGCGTGACGGTAATTCATGTTCGCGCTTGTTTCATGCCTCGTCGCTTTCGGCAATATCCCAGCTCAGTTAAATATGACATAAAACTGTCATCATCCGCTCTCATCTGAGTCGAGCTTTGCATGTCTGGTAGTGTTCTGCTGATAGTCCTTTGTGGCGCGTTTCTTCACGCAAGCTGGAATGCTATCGTAAAGGGGAGTGGCGACAAGTTTTTCGCAGCAGCCAGTGTTACTGGTGCAGCGGGATTAGTCGCTGTATTTTTCTTACCCTTTTTGCCGCTGCCGCATCCGTCGAGCTGGATATTTATTGGCCTATCCACGATCACGCAGGCCTTTTATATGTCGCTGGTTGCTGCCGCCTACAAATCGGGCGACATGAGCGAAGCCTATCCGATTATGCGCGGAACGCCGCCCCTGTTGGTGGCGCTGGTCAGCGCGCCACTGATTGGCGAAGTGATGGGCTGGCGTAGCTGGATCGGCGTAATCCTGATCTGTTCGGGCGTTCTGGCTATGGCGCTAGAAGCAAGGCGTCGTAACGGTGGCACTTCCAGCAAAACTGCTCTGATTGCTTTAGCCAATGCGGGCTTTATCGCAGCCTATACCATCATTGATGGCGTTGGGGTGCGCGCGTCGGGCCATACCTTGTCCTATACGCTGTGGTTGTTTCTGATAAATGCCTTCCCGCTCACTGGCTGGGCGCTCTATCGTGAGCCGGATCGGTTTCTAAACTATGTGCGTAACCGCTGGCGTCCATCGCTGGTTGGAGGGCTAGGGACACTGGGCTCATACGGCCTTGCCCTGTGGGCGATGACAATGGCGCCGATTGCAGTAGTCGCAGCTTTGCGAGAGACAGCGATCCTGTTTGGTGTGCTGATTTCTGCATTCATTCTCAAAGAGAAAGTCGGCTTGCCACGTTTTCTGGCTGCCGGTCTCATTGTGTTGGGTGCTATCACCTTACGGCTTTCATGAAAATTTATTTCGTCGCAGGTGGTTCAATCCATCAGAAATTCGTTTCTGCCAAAGCGAGCTTGCGCTAAAAAAGCTTTATGACCCAGCTATCATCCAGATCGAACATCAAAATCGGACATTCAGCTTGTCCACATGATTGCCCGTCCACTTGCGCGCTTGATATTGAGCTACTGGATGAGCGCACTATTGGCCGTGTACGCGGCGCGAAGGATAATAGCTACACTGCGGGTGTGATTTGCGCCAAGGTCGCACGCTACGCGGAACGTGTTCATCACCCTGACCGCTTGAAGCATCCGCTCATTCGTACTGGCCGCAAAGGCGAGGGCGAATGGAAGCAGGCCTCATGGGATGCGGCGCTTGATCTGATTGCAGAACGCTTTCTCAAAGCCGAAGAAACATATGGCAGTGAAAGCGTCTGGCCCTATTATTACGCGGGTACAATGGGGCTGGTGCAACGAGATTCCATCAATCGCCTGCGTTTTGCCAAGCGTTACTCGAACCAGTTCGACAGTTTCTGCACCAATATGGCATGGACTGGCTATTTTGCCGGAACCGGAAGTCTGACAGGCCCAGACCCGCGCGAGATGGCAAAGGCCGATGTGGTTGTCATCTGGGGCACCAATGCTGCAGCCACACAGGTCAATGTGATGACCCATGCAGTGCGCGCTCGAAAAGACCGCGGTGCCAAGATCGTCGTCATCGACATCTACGCCAATGCCACCGTCCGACAGGCGGATATGGGCATTGTGCTCAAACCCGGTTCCGACGGTGCTTTCGCTTGCGCTGTCATGCATGTTCTGTTCCGTGATGGTCTTGCCGACTGGGATTATCTTAATCGCTACACCGACGACCCCAGGGGGCTGGAAGCACATCTTGGTCCCCGCACACCTGAGTGGGCAGCTGAAATCACCGGCCTTAGCGTCGAAGAGATTGAGGCGTTTGCGCATCTGGTGGGTAAGACCAAGCGGACTTATTTCCGCCTTGGCTATGGTTTCACACGCCAGCGTAATGGTGCGGTCAACATGCACGCAGCTGCATCAATTGCCTGTGTGACCGGCGCATTTTTATATGAAGGCGGCGGCGCATTCCATTCCAATTCCGGCATATTCAAGATGGACAAGCGCGAGATCGAAGGTCGCGCGATGCAGGATATGAATATCCGATTCCTCGATCAGTCCAAGATCGGGCGCATTCTGACGGGTGATAGCGAAGCGCTTTATGGTGGTCCACCAGTGACCGCGATGCTGATCCAGAATACCAATCCGATGAATGTGACGCCGGAGCAGCGTCTGGTGCGTGAAGGTTTTGCTCGCGAAGACCTTTTTGTCGCTGTGCATGAGCAGTTCATGACAGATACGGCCAAGATGGCCGACGTCGTTCTGCCTGCTACGACCTTCCTTGAACATGACGATATTTATCGTGGCGGCGGTCAGCAGCATGTGGTGCTTGGGCCCAAGTTGATTGAACCGCTTGCGGAGGCGCAGCCGAACATCTTTGTGATCAACGAACTTGCAAAGCGGTTAGGCGTTGCGCATTTGCCCGGCTTCGACCTTGATGAGCGCACGCTGATCGACAATATGAATGCCAATAGCGATCTCCCGCATTTCGATGAACTGAAGGAAAAGCGCTTTGTCGATTTGCAGCCGCCATTTGAGGAAGCGCATTACATTAACGGCTTTAACTGGCCGGATGGCAAATACCGCTTCCGTCCCGACTGGACTGGAAGCCCATCGCCCAACAAACCGCCGGAAGTCATGGGTCTGCAAGGACCGCATCAGTCGATGCCGGAATTTCCAGATTATTGGAATGTGATTGAGGCTGTGGATGCAGACCATCCATTCCGCCTTGCAACATCGCCAGCGCATAATTTCCTAAATTCTACATTTGCCGAAACGCCCACATCGCTTGCCAAGGAAATCAGGCCAGAGCTTCTCATCCACCCGGACGACGCGGCTGATCTTAATATTACTGATGGTGAGCGGATTGAAATCGGCAATCATCGCGGTGAAGTCGTGCTT
Source organism: Ochrobactrum quorumnocens (assembly GCF_002278035.1). Classification (NCBI taxonomy): domain Bacteria; kingdom Pseudomonadati; phylum Pseudomonadota; class Alphaproteobacteria; order Hyphomicrobiales; family Brucellaceae; genus Ochrobactrum; species Ochrobactrum quorumnocens. The sequence continues at coordinate 718,519 of NZ_CP022604.1, forward strand.
CATGCCGTACTGCGCGCTGGTCAAAAACGCGGCGTGGTGGTGTCGGAGGGTATTTTTCCGAATTCCACATTTGAGCGCGGTGAGGGAATTAATACTCTGATTGGGGCCGAGCCAGCTGCCCCTTATGGTGGTCTGGCGGTTCACGACACCAAGATCTGGGTCAAGAAAATCACTGGATAATAAAAGCCCGCGCCGAACAAATGCTCGGCGCGGGCTTTTGTATTTATCAAGTTGATTAGCCTGCGTAGTTCAGCTTGAGCTTGGAAAGGCCAACGGCTGCGTTGAGACCTTTCTGACCCTGAAGCGAGATAGGCTGCAGGGAGATCGTCTTCCACGAGCCACCGGTCAGAATGTTGGTGCCGGCGCCGATGCCAATCGCGGCATTTGCCGAAGCGCCGACGTAACGGCCCTTCAATGCGCCTTCAGGGCGAACGGTTGGTGCCCAGACGGCCCATGCAATCGTGCCGCCATTGATGAAGCCTACATCAACGCCGATCTTAGTGATATTGCCGGTGTAACGTTCAACTGGGCCACGACCGTGAACAGGGCTGAACACACAATCCACATCCTGCTGGCTACCGATGATGACACCGATTGCAGGCGAAATATCGCAGGTGAGGGTGCCAACTTCCGAACGCGGCTGGGTGCGACCTGAGCCGGGAGGCGCTACGAAGTCAGCAGCAAGGGCAGGTGCGGTAATTGCGATGCCCGAAACGACGGCCATCGCCGACAGGAAGGAAGTCGAAAAACGGAGAGACATGATGTTGTCCTCTAATAAAACACAATACAGAAAGAGACGCTTATGCGACTCTCAAGGGATGCCGAAGCAAATCCCCTTACGCACTGGAATTAGGGCATTTTCACGAGAATTAAAGTTTTGTTAACGAAAAAATTCGGGTGTGATGAATTTGTCGCGCTTAATCATCTGTTTAGGCTCAGGCGCTGATCACCATTGCATCGAGTGACAATCCAGTTTTCAGCTCGCCACCAGCAAACTTTTTGAGCGCATCTGCGTATATTTTGTGTTCTGCTTTCAGCACGCGTGCGGCGAGGCTGTCTTCAGTATCGCCGTCAATAATCGGAACGGCAGCCTGTGCCAGAATAGGCCCTTCATCCATACCTTCCGTTACCAGATGCACGGTGCAGCCTGCTAGTTTCATGCCAGCATCAAGCGCACGCTGATGCGTGTGCAGGCCGGGAAACAGCGGCAGCAGAGAAGGGTGAATATTGAGGATACGCCCCTCGTAGGGTGCAATGAATTTACCGGACAGAAGCCGCATATAGCCCGCAAGGCAAATGATATCCGGGTTAAGTAGCGCAAGAGCTTCAAGGATTGCATCTTCATGTGCATCCTTCGAGGCATATTCCTTGCGGACGAAAACTTGCGTTACGATACCAGCGGCTTGTGCTTTCGCCAGGCCGCCAGCATCAGACTTATCGGAAAAGACTGAAACAATTTCAGCCGGAAAATCGGGTGTTTGAGCAGCTCGAATCAGCGCCTCCATATTGGAGCCGCCGCCCGAGATGAAAATAACGACCCGCTTGTGGCTCATAGTGCCAGTGTACCCTGATAGACAACGCCTTCACCTTCGCGCTTAACCATGCGGCCGAGCGTAACGACGTTTTCGCCTTCGGCGGCGAGGCTAGCTACCACTTCATCAACCTTGTCAGGCATGACAACCGCAATCATGCCGACGCCGCAGTTGAAAGTGCGCAGCATTTCGAGTGGCTCAACACCGCCGGTCTTGGCAAGCCAGGAGAACACGGCTGGCATCTTGATTGCGTTGAGATCGATTTCTGCAGCAAGACCGTCCGGCAGAACACGTGGAATGTTATCCGGGAAGCCACCGCCAGTGATGTGTGCCAGGGCCTTGATGCCATCCGAAGCGCGGATTGCAGCCAGTAGTGACTTCACATAGATGCGGGTAGGCTCTAGCAGAGCTTCGCCAAGCGTTGCTCCAGACTGGAATGGTGCATCGGATTTCCAGCCAAGGCCGGACATTTCAACAATGCGACGCACCAGCGAGAAGCCGTTGGAATGGACACCTGACGAGGAAAGGCCGAGAATGACGTCGCCCTCGGAGATATCGCCGCGTGGCAGAAGACGATTGCGTTCTGCAGCACCAACCGCAAAACCGGCCAGATCGTAATCGCCATCGCGATACATGCCGGGCATTTCAGCGGTTTCACCACCGATCAACGCGCAACCAGCCTGAAGACAACCTTCCGCAATGCCGGAAACGATAGCCACACCTTGATCAGGCGACAGCTTGCCAGTTGCGAAATAGTCGAGGAAGAAAAGCGGCTCCGCACCCTGAACGACGAGATCGTTCACGCACATGGCCACAAGGTCGATGCCGACCGTGTCATGCTTGTCCGCATCGATAGCAATTTTGAGCTTGGTGCCAACGCCATCATTAGCCGCAACAAGAACAGGGTCGGTAAAGCCTGCAGCCTTGAGATCGAACAGACCACCGAAACCACCAATTTCACCATCAGCACCCGGACGGCGCGTGGAGCGGACAAGCGGCTTGATCTTGTCGACCATCAGGTTGCCTGCATCGATATCGACACCAGCTTCCGCATAAGTCAGTCCATTTTTCTTGGCGGGGTTATTCTCAGTGGTCATCACCTGCTCCTGAAACTGGCCTGAAACGGGGCTGTGCCCCTTTTGGGGAATATTTACCGGCGCAATGACATGAGATTGCTTGTCCTGCAAGGCCGAGAGGCTGGAAAAGCGCAAAACAGCGTAGGAATCTGCCGAAATTTTGGGTGGTGTGGATTTAGTGTAACCTGTCTATGCACGGCGAGCGGCTCACTCATAATCATTGCAATCTTTTTGCGACGATCTAACTATCTTTATCTGCCTGCGCTTACGAGAATAGTAACATCGTCATATTATAGTTGAGACGCGGGAAATATCTTTGCAGAGAATGGATCAATATGGCCAAGAAACCAGCGCCTGTGCGTGACACGACGAGTAAGACGATACAGCAGTCAGAGGCTGTGGCACGCGATGGCGATATTCACGTGAATGTGGAAGTGGGCGGCTTTACCGGTTCTGTCGTCCGCCGTCAGGCCATGTTCTGGACCTGTACCGTTGCGATATTCCTACTGTTTCTTGTGGTTTTCAGCCCAGTTTTGCTGCCATTCGTAGCGGGTATGGCGCTGGCCTACTTCCTTGATCCTGTGGCCGACAGGCTGGAGCGGTTAGGGTTATCACGACTGGCCGCAACAATTGTCATTCTGCTCATCTTTCTGATGATCCTGGTCATAGGGCTGATGATTATCATCCCGATTCTGGCAACACAGCTCGCGGATTTCATCTCCAAACTGCCGGATTACATCTCGCAGCTTCAGGCTCTGATGGCCAACGAAAATTCCGGTTGGCTGAAGCGCTATATCGGTATCGATAGCTCTGTCATTCAAGAAAATCTCAGCACGTTGCTGCAACAAGGCGCCGGTTTCCTCTCCACATTGCTCCAGTCCCTGTGGAATTCGGGGAAATCTCTCATTGATATTGCGGGTCTTTTCATAGTTACGCCGGTGGTTGCATTCTACATGCTGCTCGACTGGGATCGCATGGTTGACCGCATCGATTCATGGGTTCCGCGTCGGCAACTTTACACCGTCCGCGGCATTGCGCGCGACATGGATGCAGCAGTGGCTGGCTTTGTGCGCGGGCAGGGCACGTTGTGCCTCATTCTCGGCACCTATTATGCTATCGGCCTGACCCTGACGGGGCTTAATTTCGGCCTGCTTATTGGCTTTTTCGCAGGCCTTATCAGCTTCATTCCTTATATCGGGTCCTTCGTCGGTCTGACACTCGCAATCGGTGTTGCGCTCGTTCAGTTCTGGCCTGATTGGGTCATGATCGTGGCTGTTGCCGCGGTGTTTTTCCTGGGCCAGTTTGTCGAGGGAAATATCCTCCAGCCGAAGCTCGTCGGCTCGTCTGTAGGCCTTCATCCTGTCTGGCTGATGTTTGCTCTGTTCGCTTTCGGTTCTCTGTTTGGCTTCACTGGGATGCTGGTCGCAGTGCCAGCTGCTGCGGCTGTCGGGGTGCTTGTGCGGTTTGCACTGAATCGCTATCTCCATTCTCCGATGTACGACCCGGTCTATAAGCGCCCTCATTCCGATGCAGGGCCGCTGATCGAGGCTGGCGAGAATACAGGCAAAGAGAAATGAAATTGATGCGTAACCGGGCCAGATTTTCAGGAGCCAGACATTCTGGAGGCAGCGATGAGTGACGCGCCGCGTCAGATTCCGCTCGCTCTTGAGCATCAGCCCGGTTATCACCGCGAAGACATTATCCTCACGGGGTCAAACCGTGCGGCTGTGGATTTGATTGATCGCTGGCCGAACTGGGTTGCCCCGGTTGTGATCCTTGCCGGACCAACGGGTGCGGGTAAAACACATCTCGCAGAAGTCTGGCGCGCAGCAACAGGCGCGTTGTTGGCTGACCCTAAATCTATCAGCGAGAGTGTGGTGCATGGTGCCGCCGAATATCCTGTGCTGATTGATAATATCGGTGGTGCGCGTTTTGACGAAACGGGCCTGTTTCATCTCATCAACAGTGTTCGTCAGAATGCCGCTCTTGGGCCCGGACCTTCGCTTCTGATGACCTCGCGTCTCTTGCCTGCAAACTGGAAGGTCAAGCTCCCTGATCTGGCATCGCGCCTTAAGGCGGCAACAGTTGTCGAGATTGCGGAACCCGACGACATGCTGCTCGGTGGTGTCATTCACAAGCTTTTCGCCGACCGACAGATCAGCGTTGAGCCACATGTGGTCAGCTATTTGGTGAGTCGGATCGAACGCTCACTTTTGTCTGCAATCCAGATTGTGGATCGCCTTGACCGCGCGGCTCTTGAACAGAAGACTCGTATAACCCGCACGCTTGCGGCACAGGTCTTGTCAGAAGCCGGCCACGGTGAGGGATGAAGATAGCCGTCACCGGAGCCAGCGGATTTATCGGAAGCGCTGTTCTGCGCGAGCTGGTCGGCAATGGACACGAAACCCTCGCTCTTTCACGCAATGCGCTTTTGGCGCCACACTTTGATGGCGTTGATGCGGTCATTCATTGCGCTGCACTTGCGCATCGCACAGGCGCTGAACGACCACAGGCGGATGAGTTTGACACTGTCAATCATCGCCTGACAGTCGAGCTTGCGGAACAAGCCAGACAGGCCGGTGTACGCCGTTTTATCTTTGTCTCAACAATCTACACGATTGCAGGCAATCCATCGCCGTTAATGCCGGATATGCCGTTTTCACCGCGTGATGATTACGGCCATGCCAAAGCAACGGCCGAAGCAGCATTGCTTGCGATGCGTGGCATTGAGGTGGTTATTGCGCGTCCGGTACTCGTTTATGGCCCAGATGCACGGGCCAATCTGCGCGCTTTAATGAAGCTTTGCGACACAGGACTACCGCTTCCCTTTGGTTTGGCCGACAACCGGCGCAGTTTTGTCTCGCTGGAAAATGTGGCGCGTGCATTGGTGTTTCTCGTCAATGCAAAAAAAGATCAGGTTTCAGGCCAAATTTTCCATCTTGCCGAGCCAGAACCCCGCTCAACCCGCGAACTTGTCTCAAAAGCCCGCAAAGCAATGGGCCGTCCGTCACGGTTGCTGCCGGTGCCAGCCTTTCTTATGAAGGTTTTGCTGACGCTTGTGGGCAGACAGACGCTTTATGAGCAGCTGTTCGGCGACATGGTCGCCGATACCTCGTCGCTGCTCGCAATTGGCTTTGACTATCTGCCGGGTGATCCGCAAATCGCAGCCATGGCAACAGCCGCACAGAAAATCTAGTTTTTCTGTCCAACGGCCATTGGCGGCTGAATGCGCGCCTTCTGCACGACAGGTGCCGCTGGAGTTGGTGCTTGCGTCTTCTTGGCAATCGAGCCGGTGGTCATCATCTGTGCGCTGTCGGGCTTGTTACGGCCACCGAGCAACTGATCTTCATGGACCCAGCCAATGATGTTGGTTGAAGGCACGACCACACGATGCCACTTGCCGGTCTTACCGTAGGAGCGCATTTCGCGCCCCTTTTCGACTGTACCGATAGCCGGTGAGCGATCCCATGCATTCTTGTGAATGGTGAGTTTTGCCTTGGCATAAATCACCGATGGAGAATGAGCGGCCGTATTGGTGCCGCGCGGTGGCATCGGCAATGCGCGTGCGGATGCAGGGGGAGGCGGCGGTGGAGCCACTTTCTGCGTCGCGATTGCGGGCTTTGAAACCTCAATTGCGGCTTGCTGCACAGGCTTGGCCGGTGCCGGCGCTACCAATGCGGCCGGGCGTGGCACAGGACCCACCGCGCCAGCATAATCTCTGCTTTGCGACTTCTTTTCGACCACTGCCTTCTCGGCAGGTTGTCTGGCTTCAACCTTGGCAGGAGCAGACGAAGTGGTTGTCGGGACAGTGCGCTGGAACAAGGCGGTCAATGCTGCTTGCGGGCTTTTATGTTGAGCCGTTGCCCACAGGCTAAACGCACCCAATCCCAAAATAGCGCCAAGCGCCAGAATTGGTGCTGATGAACCTGAACTGTTCTTGCGCCCGGTAGAACGCCCGGTTGAGCGTTTTGTCGGGCGGGAACTCCGTTTCCGTGGCGCCATTTTTCATGTCCCCTGTCCGAATCGCGACAGGAAGACACTACCGAGTCTTCCTTCGCATTTCGTTACCAGGGTTTTTATCAGACCGAGCGGGTGAGGCCGCCATCCACGCGCAGGTTCTGGCCCGTGATGTAGGCAGCACCTTCGGAGGCAAGGAATGAAACCGTCGCAGCGATTTCTTCGCTTTTGCCATAGCGCTGCATAGGCACGCTATCCCGGCGTTCTTCTGTTGCTGGCAGACTGTCGATCCAGCCCGGCAAAACATTGTTCATACGGATATTGTCTGCCGCATAGGTGTCGGCGAAGACTTTTGTAAACGAGGCCAAACCAGCACGGAAAACTGCTGAAGTCGGGAACATCGCGCTTGGCTCAAAAGCCCATGCAGTCGAGATATTGATGATCGTGCCGGATTTTTGCTGTTGCATGATAGGGACAACAAGACGGCTCGGACGAACGACGTTCAGGAAATAGGTGTCGAGCCCCTTGTGCCAGTCCTCATCTGTAATATCGAGAATCGGTGCGCGAGGGCCATGGCCGGCACTGTTAACCAGCGTGTCGATACGGCCCCATTTTTCGATCGTGAGATCGACAAGCTTCTTGAGGTCGTCAGCTGACTGGTTTGAACCGGTCACGCCGATGCCGCCCAATTCCTTGGCCAGTGCTTCACCTTTGCCTGATGATGAGAGAATTGCGACGGCAAAGCCATCCTGTGCGAGCTTGCAAGCGGATGCAGCCCCCATGCCACTGCCGCCTGCTGTGATGATTGCAACTTTCTGTGCCGACATTTCCTGATCCTAACGTAATGAAACTTTCCGATGCGCTGAAAGTAGCGGACGGGTTTGAAATCCCAAGTGAATTTTCTTGATTTTAAGATTTTATAGCGTTGTTCGGACAATAAAAAACGCCGCGAAAGCGGCGTTTAATCAAAGTAGATGGAATGGATTATTCCTGGCCGGATGACTTGTTGCCCGAAAAGGCTTCACCGGAAACAGGCTCATTGCTTTTCTGGCTGGCCTCTTTTTGCTGAACTGCATCACGAAATGCGGCCCACTCATTTTCGTGGCGACGGTACAGTGCATCTGAAGTCTGGATATCCATTTCTATCCTCCGTTGTCGTGGCAACGCAAATAACATGGGCAGAGCAGAATCGTTGCATCACAAACGGTAAGCGTTTGAAATCTTAATCGGTTTATATGTTTATAACCGTTTTAAGTCGCCTACTTATTGGTGTGCCTGACCGTTTCAATCATCCTAAAAGATTAGTTTTCTTGAATGGAAACGCCACCTTCACCGATTTTCATTTCAATGCCGGATGGTTTGGTTTCTTCCTGATAGGTATAAATAGCAAAACCTGCCACGACGACGATGAGAGCACCGATGATCAGATAAAGTCCGTTGCGATTCACTCTGAAACTCCTGAAATTTGAGGATGTAAAAGAAACGCCTGAACCCGTCGTTGGTTCCTGACCTTCTGCTTAACGTTGAAAACTGCAAATAAGCGTAAGGCTGTGAATAAAATTCGAAAAAGCTGTTTTTATCGCTTGCTTTATATCTGGCGATTAACTAGGAAAAGGCCGCTTACAAAGCACGGAGCGTAGCGCAGCCTGGTAGCGCATCTGGTTTGGGACCAGAGGGTCGGAGGTTCGAATCCTCTCGCTCCGACCATTTTTCTTACAGATAATTTGACAAGATGAGTATGTCGCAGTGAGTTGCTGTGGCGTGTGCCTTTATCGCGTTGACATGGTGCAGCGTGTAAACTATTGCCTTGTTGAAATTATCGGCCTTCGGGCACAAGACTATAGATCAAGGTTCTTCAAATGGTTGCACGTATTTACCGTCCAGCTAAGACCGCAATGCAGTCTGGTAAAGCCAAAACAGAAAACTGGCTTCTGGAATATGAGCCGGAAAGCGCTCGCAAGGTTGAGCCTTTGATGGGCTACACATCGTCTGGCGACATGAAGAGCCAGATTCGCCTGTCATTTGACAGCCGCGAAGATGCGATCGAATATGCGACCCGTAATGGCATTGCATATCGCGTGATCGAGCCGCACGAAGCAAAGCGCCGCAAGGTTTCTTATTCGGATAATTTCAGCTTCTACCGCGTTCAGCCTTGGACGCATTAACAGTTTAAAACCGCTACATGTTTCGCCTTAAATCCAGTGTGATTTTGAGGATAATGAAGTAGCAGCTTTTCCCGGCCCAACACATTGTGTTAAGGCCGGGTTCTGATGGTGAGGTCCCGTAGCTCAGCTGGATAGAGCACCGGCCTTCTAAGCCGTAGGTCACTGGTTCGAATCCAGTCGGGATCGCCATCAAATCAAAGATTTAGTCGGATTGATTTCCCAAAGTTCCAATTTTCTGTAGCGCTTAAGGTCAGAACTGAGCAGAAGCTAGCGATGAGAGATTGCACGCCGCTACAGGCACGAGAAAATTTTTAAGCCTAGGTCAGTATCCTGCGCGCTCGGATCAAAAGCTTCGATTATTAAAGCGATGGGAAAGCTAGCCCGCAGTAGTTGGGCTGCTGGTGGCTCGACGTAGCGCGCATCTTGCAAGGCTTTGATTAATGGGGGAGGCGCGTTAGCGCCTACCTCAACTTTGTATCTGGCTGCTGAAATCAATAAAGACCAGTGTGCCAAACCGCGACTTTTAATTACTTCTTTGTTTTTGCGGTATCTTTAATTTGCGTAGGGAAGCGTCCAGCCAATGGGCTGGATGGGGTTTCGGTTGCCGCTGATTTGTCTTTCTTTGGTTTCCGCACTTCACGATTGCTACGTACTTGGCCTTTTGCCATGATGAACACTTTCTTGCTTATGAGCGGAAGGTTCCGGATCTGCACAGGTGTCCGTTCAGATCATTGTGCTCAAGATAGCAACAGTATCACCAATGTTGATAAACGACGTATCAATTCGAAAGAAACTCATCCAAATATACACATTCCCGCGAATGCTCGGACGCGCTTATGCAAGACTTATTGTGCTGAGCTGCCTTCGGCGCCGGTCGTGGTGTGAAGCGTATCTGAGGTAAGGCTAGCGAAGTCGCCTTGGGTGACGGGAGGGGCAGCATCAAGTGCACTTATTCCATGTCAGGAATATCGCCATACTGAAATATGATGGCAGGTGGTCCATATTCGCCAATATCGGGATCGGCTTCTCTGCTCCACGCCACTATACCGATATGTTTCCCCTCTAGCGCTTGAGCTGTGCGCAGAGCGCGGCCCTCGGTCTCAAACGCGATGGGGTCAAAAGCAGGAACTAATTCCCCGTCATCGTTCCGGTCAAAGGCCGCAACCACAATAAGTCGTGCCGCCGTCATTTAATTTACTTTCCCTTGGTGTCGAGATCTAGCTCCGCATTTATTTCAGCATCATTTGCGGATTTCTTTTTAGAAGCCTTTCCCTTGCCTGTTTTGGGTTCAGGTTGACGGTCGGGTGAGCTCGTAAATTTGATTGCCATGGAATTCTTATATTACCTCTGAAGCATTTCCAGAAAACTGCGAAGTGGTTTTGCGTGAGGATAATGCGTAAGTACAAATAATTAGAGCTGTTCCGGCGACAGGGTCTTGAGTGGAGCCGCTCTAAATGCGAACGTTCTTTAAATGTTCTTATTTCGCACGTAAGTCAACAGGCCTTGCAGTCGATCCAGAAACTAATTTATCCTGAACCGATCTGTCACAACACAAAGCGAATGTGCTCATGGCTTACTGGCCGTGTGGTCCGTCACCGCTACGGGAACGCGGGACGAATCTCGGACCACGATCACGCGGACCATCCCAATGTCGACCGCCCCGATCCCATCCGCGTCCACGGTCCCAATTGCGATCACGGTGCCAACGTCCACGATCCCATCCGCGACCGCGATAATAGTCACGATCCCACCGATCATTACGATCATTGAGCGCGGCGCCAATGGCTACGCCCGCAATCAGTGGAATACCAATCAGTGCTGCGTTTCGGCCAAAGTCGTCTGAATAGCCGCCGCTCGATCCTTCACGCATTGCGAGATAGCGAGATGAGGCCCAGCCCGACAAGCCGCCATAGCTGATCTGGCACCAACCATAACCCGACGTGCAGCCTCGCACGTTGACGGGCGCACGGCTTGGGATGCTACCAAGTGCAGCATAGCCTGTGCCCGGACCTGTGCGGACATTAAGGTTGGTTGTCACGATTGCATTAGCAGCCTGTGCTGCACCCGCAGAAAAGACGCCTAATGCAACTATTGCTGCTTTGAAAGAAAGTCTCATCGGGGTTCTCCCTGAACAACTCCATTGGTTAATAAACGATGAAGGTAGGTAAGAAGTTCCCGTTGGTCCGTTTGTCGCGCACGCTTCAGCGACGGTGACGCAGAATGACGGCAATGGCTAAACCCGCCAGGCCGATAGCGATAACACCCTGCAACACGAAAACCCAGTTCATCATGGCATTTCCTTTTGGTGCTTTCAGCACCTCAAATCGGAAGAAACTAATCTGACTGGTTCCCTACCGCATTTATTAGGCATGTGAAACGGGTATGTATTGTTCCCAGCTTACAGCTACGGAAACATTACATTTTTTTAATCAAGCTATTCATGTTTCGTTCATCTGGCGGGGCGGACTATTGGCATCTTAAACTCAAGAAGGAAACCATGATGAAGCCGATTGTTCTCGCGCTAACCGCATTCTCGTTTCTTGCTGCACCTGTCGCGATGGCGCAACACCAGCCTTCGTCTCAAAGCAAATCACAGAAGGTTCAACAGCATAAAAGTGGTCCGAAACAGGAAGTTCGCAAGCAACAAAGCTGGAAGAAGGGCAATCGCTTGCCTGCAAACTATCGTGGTAATCAGGTGAAGAATTACTCGCAATATAAGTTGAGCAAGCCACCGCGTGGGTATCACTGGGTGAAGGTTAATAATGATTATCTTCTGATAAGTGTAGCATCAGGTATTATATCTAATATTGTTTCTGGCCGATGATGGCACAGATCAATAAAAAAGCGACTGTTGTGTCGCTTTTTTATTTGTTAACTATTCATCACGACCAAAGTATTTGTTCTTGATGGCAGCAAGTTCTTCATTTTCCTGAAGGCTGATAATTGCAATGGAAGCGGACTTTACAAGGTCGCTATGGCGCGGGAAGGCGAAGCCATATTTGTCTGGACTAAAGATATTCCCGACCATTTCAACCGGCTCGTCTGGATGCTTGTGTGCATAGTATTCTAGCACCGGGCTGTCGCCGACAATTGCCGAAATTTCATCGTTTGTCAGTGCGGTCACCGCTTCGGGTAGGTGGTCGAAGGTCACTGTCGAGATTGAGCGAGCGGCCATCATCTGTTCCGCAATACTGCCCGCACGCACACCCACAGTCTTGTTTTGTAGATCAGCTAGGTTGTTGATGTTGTTGGAGATATGCGCAACGGTCATAACGCTGGTAACGGAGGACGTTACATAAGCCACCACGGCAATGCCGAATACAAGCCAGAACGCCTGCCAAATACGACCCGCCCATCCAAAGAGATTCTTACGAGAGCTTTTGCCTGAAGTGGCAAGTGAAACAACGTGATAGAAGCTTTCTGCCAAGCCTTCCAGCCAGCGGCGTGGGAAGTTTTGGTCGAACCGGCGGTCAAAGAGCGTTAGCAGAATAGTGGCAATCAGAATGACAATGCCGATCCAAGCATAGGTTGCGAGGTGGCCGGCATTTTCCAGATCGCCGATCAGATCCTCCCAGCCATTGCCGGCTTGCGTATGCACCATGATCCGCAGGCCTGCATCAAACCATGGATGGGTAAAATCGACGACTTCAGCGCGCTTTTCGGTGATGGTGATGTTTGTAACAGCTGCATCAACTTCGCTCTCCGAGACAGCCTTCACCAATGCATTATAGTTCGGATATTCGATGAACTGAGATGCTAACCCCAGACGCGTGCTTACACTGCTCCAGAGGTCGACCGCCATTCCGGTGAATGTATCGCCCTGTTTGCTGACAAAAGGCTCGCTGACGTAAACGCCGACTTTCACCTGACGTAAAGGTGCGTCCTGCGCCGCAGTGGGGAACACAGAGAGTGTCAGAAAGAAGAGTGCTACTAGACTCTGTGCGAAGAAAATAGCCGGTTTTTTAGTCAAATTCTGCGATAACACTGTCACTAGCCGAAATTTTATTGCCGATAGTCAGCGAGTATAGATATTTCAGCAAGCAATGGAAGCAAAAGGATAGTGTTGTTAGCTTTATTATTTGATATTTATATATAACTTATATTGCATTTAAAGTGAACCCGTTCGATATCGTGCTTTATAACGCAAAACGTCGATCTGAGGCACTCAGATCGACGTTGTAACAGCGGCGTTTGTAGCGCGCCAAATAAGGCGCGCTTTTGTTATTCAGATTGCGGCAAAGCCGTTTTCAAGATCTGCGATCAGGTCAGGAACATCTTCTAGGCCTATTTGCAGGCGAACGACTGGACCTGGGTAATCGCCCTTGGCGACTGTGCGATCTTTCAGACCGACTTCATTTGCAAGGCTTTCATATCCGCCCCACGAATAGCCCAGCCCAAAAATATCGAGCGCATTCAGGAATGCGTGGGCCTCTTGGCGTCCACCGCTCTTGAGCACGAAGGCAAACACACCCGACGACCCTTTGAAATCGCGCTTCCAAAGTTCATGGCCGGGATGGCTTTCAAGCGCTGGGTGCAGCACACGATCGACAGCTGGGTGGCTTTCCAGCCAATGCGCAACCTCTAGCGCGCTTTTGCGATGATGTTCGAGACGAACGCCCATCGTGCGCAAGCCGCGCAGAATCTGATAGGCGTCATCAGGCGCCGCACACAGACCAAGCGTACCATGGGTTTCTAGCAACTGCGGCCAGCATTTTTCGTTGGCCGAAATAGTTCCGAACAAAATGTCGGCATGGCCCGACGGATACTTTGTGGATGCGTGGATACTGATATCGACGCCAAAATCCAGCGGTTTGAAATAGAGCGGTGTTGCCCATGTATTGTCCATCATGACAATAGCGCCAGCCTTGTGAGCCGCGTCAACGATAGCCGGAATGTCCTGTATTTCGAACGTGTTGGAGGCAGGCGATTCCGTGAACACCACTTTGGTGTTGGGGCGCAAAAGCTTGGCAATGCCTGAGCCGATCTCCGGATCGTAATATTCAACCTCAATGCCCATACGCTTCAAGATCGTATCAGCGAAGTGGCGGGTCGGATTGTAGATCGAGTCGACAAACAGAACGTGGTCGCCGGGCGACAGGAAGGCCAGCAAGGGAATTGTGACAGCGGCCAGTCCTGACGGGACGCAGACAGTCCCAGCAGACCCTTCCAGCGCGTCGATTGCCTTGCACAATGCTTCACTAGTTGGCGTTCCTCGGGTGCCATAAGTGTATTTTTGATTGCCTGTCGCCATGGTTTGCGCATCAGGAAACAGGACCGTGGAAGCGCGCACGACGGGTGGATTAACGAACCCGTGATAGTCGCGAGGCTCGTACCCATCACGGGTCAAGCGCGTGTTTATGCCCAGCTTTTCTGTCTTGTCCTGCTTGTTAGTCACGAAATTGCCTCCAGGCCGTGTTGCATGCTGATCTACCGACTCTCATTTGGAGAGTTTTGTAAACTTGCGTCCATCGGAAACAATTTTGCAACGGAATGTGTTTGTGTCCGCTTCCGGTGGATACTTCCAATTTATTGGATAAAGCGCGCATGGGGCGGATGCAACATCGAGCTTTGTAACAGTGATAATGTAAACCAGAGAAAGAGTAATCTCGATATGCCCGATCTGAATAAGCGTAAAGCCTCAAGCATTATCTTTTATCCGGTTCGCGCAGCATCGGAGCTGATAAGAGCGCTTTTGAGGCCAGCTTATCCGGGTGCGCCGTCGAGTTGGACAATGGAGATGACGGCACTCGTTGTGCTTCTGCCTTTCGTGTTGCTGGTTTTGCATATTTGGGACGCGCAGATTGTCCGGGCTGCAATGAACAGCGATTTCATCCTCATGGAAGTGCTTCGGACGACTACCGACCTGATTCGTACGATTGTCTGGCTGGGCATAGGTATGATCGTTTGGATGGTTACAGCACTCCTGCTTTCACCTTCCATACGTCTTAACGCGCAGCAGATACTCGTTCGCTTTCACAGCTGGGCAACGCTTGTGCTTGCTTCGATTGTAGTGGGCAGTTTTCCAACTGAGATTGGGAAGCTTGTTATAGGGCGTGCACGCCCGCTTTTGCTTGGTGAACTGGGGTCTGCGTATTTCTCACCGTTTCGCGGTGAACACTCCTACGAAAGCTTCCCGTCAGGACATTCCATGATGGCCGGTATCATGCTGGTATCACTATGGATTTTCTTGCCGCGCTGGCGATTTCTGACCGTGCCGGTCTGCATACTTTTTGTAATCAGCAGGCTTGCCGCCGGTGCTCATTACCCGACTGATGTCGTGGCTGGGCTGGTAATTGGCTTTATCGCGACGTGGTGGGCTGCTCGCTTTATGGCGACGCGAAATATTATTTTTTCTCTTGATGAAGATCAGATCATGCCACGTATATAAGCTTGACAAAAACGAGGTGTTTCTCACAGTGAGTTTCACCTCGTAACGCTAGTAAGTATTTGTATTTAATTAGTTATTTTAATTCTTTTCATTTTAAGTAATTGCTAATCTGCAATCCGAACAAATTTACTCGGAAATAGGGAAATCATGTAAATTTCTGCATGCATCGCGACATTTTTTTGAGCAAACAGGCTTTTCTCTGGACGTTAAGAGCTTGACCAAAACCAAAATATCGCCTTCGATAGAGCGGTGAAGGCGACAGGTGTCCTACGCCCATAAAAACCAATGAGGGTCGATAACGGCTCCGGGCGAGAGATAGCTTGTGTGATGCAGGGGTTGGGGGAGGTCTTACGACTGGCTCTTCAGCTTAATGCTAAAAATAAAGCAACAGAGACGATTGGCTGTTCGGCTTATCGATCTCCAGGGAACATAAAAGGTTGCAGGCCAGATGAAAAAAACTGTTTTGACAGGGGTATTGGGTGCAGCGGCGTTGTTTGGCGCGGCTTCGGGAGCATCGGCAGATACGCTTTCTGATGTGAAGGCGAAAGGATTCCTGCAGTGTGGCGTCAATACAGGTTTGCTCGGTTTCGCATCGCCAGATGACAAGGGCGAATGGTCGGGCTTTGACGTTGATTATTGCCGTGCGGTTGCCGCAGCCATTTTTGGCGATCCAACCAAAGTTAAGTTTACACCACTGAACGCGAAAGAGCGATTTACCGCACTGCAGTCCGGTGAAGTGGACGTTTTGATCCGTAACACCACTTGGACCATCAGCCGCGACACATCGCTTGGTCTCGATTTCCCGGGCGTCAATTATTATGACGGCCAGGGCTTCATGATCAATTCCAAGAAACTTTCAGGCATCAATTCCGCGCTTCAGCTTTCCGGTGCATCCATCTGCGTTCAGGCTGGTACGACCACTGAATTGAACATGGCCGACTATTTCCGCGCCAATAAGATGGATTACAATCCGGTCGTCTTTGAGAAGCTCGAAGAAGCCAACGCAGCATACGATTCTGGTCGTTGCGATGCTTACACAACTGACCAGTCCGGCCTTTATTCGACCCGCCTGACACTGGCCAATCCAGACGATCATGTCGTTTTGCCAGAAATCATTTCCAAGGAGCCGCTTGGACCGGCTGTTCGTCAGGGGGATTCAAAGTGGGCCGACGTTATCCGCTGGACCCACTATGCGTTGCTCAATGCTGAAGAGTTCGGCATCACCAAGGCAAATGTCGAAGAGATGAAAAACTCCGACAATCCGGAAATCAAGCGCTTGCTTGGCTCTGAAGCTGACACAAAGATCGGAACGGATCTCGGTCTCACCAATGATTGGGTCGTGAACATCATCAAGGGTGTTGGCAATTACGGTGAATTGTTCGAGCGCAATCTCGGTGCCGGTAGCCCGCTCAAGATTGCTCGCGGTCTGAACGCACAGTGGACCAAGGGTGGCGTGCAATACGGTATGCCTATCCGCTAAGGATTGCTGTTGTTGGATGATATCAGGCGGGGGCAGCTATGCGCCCGCCGGATTTGTCGGCTCTAGGATAGTGCTGAGAGAAACGAATTCAGGTATCCTTTGAGCAATCAGTTCGCAGATCAGAATCTGGCACATCGTACCAAGCAATTTAATCCGCGCCTCGCGCTCACTGTGCAAGGCTGCACGACTCGGCATTTAAACGTATCTGCTTTGAACTGATTATCCCGGTGGGGGTCGGGAGCTACAGCTATTTTTTCAAAGCTGATGCGAAGGCCGAAAGAAAACAGGAAACATATGGCTTCCTATTCTGTAACCGAACAACGCCGCAGCGGCGGTGGAACGTCTCTCCTGTATGATCCGCGCGTTCGCGGCATCTTCTATCAGGTTCTGGTGTTCGTCGCTGTTGTGGCTTCGATTTATTGGATCGTGGGCAACACGATCACCAATCTTCAACGTGCCAACATCGCTTCCGGCTTCGGCTTTCTGAACGGACGCGCTGGCTTCGATGTCAGTCAGACTCTGATCTCTTATTCAAGCGATTCAACCTATGGTCGGGCGGTTCTTGTCGGTCTGATCAACACGCTTTACGTCGCGGCGCTCGGTGTGGTTCTGGCGTCGGTGATCGGGTTTCTGGTCGGTATTGGGCGGCTTTCGCGTAACTGGCTGATCCGCAAGATCTGCATGGTCTACGTGGAAGTGTTCCGCAATATTCCGCCACTGCTGGTTATTTTCTTCTGGTATTTCGGCGTTCTCTCGGTTCTGCCCCAAGCGCGTGAAAGCCTTTCATTGCCGCTTGGAACTTACCTGAACAATCGCGGCTTCTTCATGCCCGCGCCCGTATGGGGCGAGGGCGCTTGGTTATTGCCGGTAGCACTGCTGCTTGGCATAGTGGCTTCGTTTTTCGTCGCTCGCTGGGCGAAGCGCCGTCAGATGGCAACGGGTCAACCGTTTCATACAGTTCGTGTGTGTGCAGCACTTATTATCGGTTTGCCGATCCTCGCTCTGATCGCCACAGGTTTCCCGATTACTTTCGATTTGCCGAAGCTAGGGACATTCAATCTTACTGGCGGCGCACAGATTAAGCCGGAGTTTCTCGCTCTCCTGCTGGCCTTGTCGTTCTATACGGCATCGTTCATTGCGGAAACTGTTCGCGCAGGCGTTCTCGGAGTCAACAAGGGGCAGACGGAAGCCGCCTATGCGGTCGGTCTGAGGTCCGGGCAGACGATGCGTCTCATCATCGTGCCGCAGGCATTGCGCATCATTATCCCACCACTGTCGAGCCAGTATCTCAATCTTATCAAGAACTCCTCGCTCGCTATTGCAATCGGTTATCCGGATCTTGTGGCCGTTGGCGGCACGATCCTCAACCAGACCGGTCAGGCTGTGGAAGTCGTGGCAATATGGATGGTTATCTATCTCGGCATTAGTCTGGTTACCTCCGGCATCATGAACTGGTTCAATGCCAAAATGGCGCTGGTGGAGAGATGACAATGGAAAACGCAAATCTCCAATATGTTCGCACGCAAATGGTCGAGGGTGAGACGCCACCTCGCTCGGTTCAGGGCTTTTCCCACTGGCTGCGTGTCAATCTTTTTGCAACGCCAGCTGATGCTGCTCTGACGCTCTTCGGCCTCGCGATTGTTGCATGGTTTCTGCCGTCAATGATCCAATGGCTATTCATCAATGCAGCATGGACGGGTACTGATCGCACAGCATGTTTGACCGTAGCTCAGGGCGGTGTGCAGCCGGAAGGCTGGTCTGGTGCCTGCTGGGCCTTTGTGAACGCAAAATACCAGCAGTTTATCTATGGTCGCTATCCGCTTGAAGAGCGTTGGCGTGTCAATTTGACGGCAGCATTGTTTGTCGTTCTGCTGGTTCCGCTGATGATCCCGAAGGTGCCGCACAAGACGATGAACGCCATCCTGTTTTTCCTGGTGTTCCCGGTTGTTGCATTTTTTCTGCTGGTCGGCGGCTGGTTCGGCTTGCGTTATGTAGAATCATCGCTTTGGGGCGGCCTTCTCGTTACGTTGGTGCTATCCTTCGTCGGTATCACCGTGTCGCTGCCACTTGGTATTGTGCTCGCGCTCGGGCGGCGTTCAAAGTTGCCTGTGATCAAAACGCTTTCCATCATATTTATCGAAATGGTGCGCGGCGTTCCGTTAGTGACAGTCTTGTTCATGGCAAGCGTGATGCTGCCATTGTTCCTGCCACCGGGCGTGACTTTCGACAAGCTGATGCGTGCTTTGATTGGTGTGGCGCTGTTCGCATCTGCCTATATGGCTGAAGTGATACGTGGCGGCCTTCAGGCAATCCCACGTGGACAATATGAAGGAGCAGATGCTCTGGGGCTGAGTTACTGGCAGAAGACCGGCCTCATTGTATTGCCGCAGGCATTGAAGATCTCGATTGCAGGCATCGTAAACACCTTCATTGGTCTCTTCAAGGATACGAGCCTTGTCTACATCATTGGATTGTTTGATCTGCTCGGCATCGTCCGTCAGAACTTCTCCGATGCAAACTGGGCTTCTCCACAGACACCTGCAACAGGATTGATCTTTGCGGGCTTTGTTTTCTGGATTTTCTGTTTCGCCATGTCGCGATACTCTATATTCATGGAACGAAGGCTCGACACGGGTCATAAACAATAAGAATCAAGGGAATATTGGAAATGAGTGCACAAAGCGCCCTCCCACAATCCGAACTCGGTGTCGAAATCGACCGTAAAAAACATGAAGTCTCGAAGACCGAAGTGGCCATCGAACTTAAGAATATGCACAAATGGTATGGCGAGTTTCACGTTCTGCGTGATATCAACCTGAAGGTCATGCGCGGCGAACGTATCGTTGTTGCGGGCCCATCGGGCTCGGGTAAGTCAACGATGATCCGTTGCATCAACCGTCTGGAAGAGCACCAGAAGGGCCAGATCATCGTTGATGGTATTGAACTCACCAATGACCTCAAGAAGATCGATGAAGTGCGCCGTGAAGTCGGTATGGTGTTCCAGCACTTTAATCTCTTCCCGCATCTGACTATTCTGGAAAACTGCACGCTTGCGCCGATCTGGGTGCGTAAAATGCCAAAGAAGAAGGCGGAAGAAGTCGCCATGCATTATCTGGCACGCGTGAAAATTCCGGAACAGGCGAACAAATATCCGGGCCAGCTTTCTGGCGGTCAGCAGCAGCGTGTGGCGATTGCGCGTGCGCTTTGCATGAACCCGAAGGTCATGCTGTTTGACGAGCCGACCTCAGCACTCGACCCGGAAATGGTTAAGGAAGTGCTCGATACGATGGTGAGCCTTGCCGAGGAAGGTATGACGATGATTTGCGTGACGCACGAAATGGGCTTTGCGCGTCAGGTTGCCAATCGCGTGATCTTCATGGATCAGGGCCAGATCGTTGAGCAGAATTCGCCAGCCGAATTCTTCGACAATCCGCAGCATGAGCGCACCAAGCTGTTCCTGAGCCAGATCCTGCACTAAGCGATAAACTGGCTGAAATACCAAAACACCCGCCGGATAATATCCGGCGGGTGTTCTGCCAATAGAGTGAATGTGGCGGATTATTCGTCGTGTGGGCCTTGGCAAAACTGAATGCGATTGCCGAAAGGATCAATCACCGCCATCACGTGACCCCATGGAGCATCTTCAATGCCTGGGCGCATGTAGCGATAACCGCGCGAATTGACTTCCTTTTGGAATTCCTCGACGCCCTGCATACGCACGAAGATATTCGCGCCAGGGCTGCCGTCGCCGTGATGTTCGCTTAGATGTAGCACGAGATCCCCACGCGAAACCTGCATATAAAGCGGCATTCCCTTTGCAAAGCGATGTTCCCAATCGAGCGTGAAGCCTAGAAAGCCAACATAGAAATCTTTGGCTTTTTCGATATCGAAAATGCGGAAGATTGGGCACGTCTGTTCAAAATGGATTGTCATTCTGGCTGGCCTTTGCAACTGGTATGTCTATCCCGATAGAAGAGGTGGTCGTGCCAGAATATCGTTGGACTGAACATCTGGAGCCAAAGCAATATCGCGAGTTCCATGCTTTTTACAGCAAAGAATGGTGGACCTCAGCACGCACATTTGAAGATGTGTCCCATATGCTCACGCATTGCGATCTTACGCTGTTCTGCCGCGATACAAGTGGAGCGATTATCGGCTTTGCGCGGGTGTTAAGCGATTTCACTTTCAAAGCCATGATTTTTGATGTGATCATAGCTGAACAGTGCCGTGGTCAAGGGCTTGGACAAGCACTCGTTGAACGCATTCTCAACCACGAAAAATTGCAGCGGGTCAAAAGCTTTGAGCTTTATTGTCCCGAAAGACTCATCTCCTTTTACGAAAAGCTCGGCTTTGTAAAAGGCACTTCGACCCTGCTGTCCTATCAACGATGAATTAGTCTTCGACAAAGTTGCGCAGACGCTGCAGTGCATCGTCCCATTGCGAGGAAACGGTGGTGAGATAAGCTCGGGCATCGACAAGCGGGGTAGGGCAAAGCCGGAAGCGGCTTTCTCTGCCTACTTTATCGCGCTCAACCAATCCGGCTTGTTCAAGCACCGAAAGATGCTTGGTCATGCCCTGCCTGCTAATGCTGCCGTTTTGAGAGAGCGTGACGATTGAGCGGCTTTCGCCGTCACTCAAGGTCTCGATCAGCGCCAGCCGAGTGGGATCGGCCAGCGCTGCAAAAATGGCAGATATATTTCCTGGTGGCGTGAACGAGGCTTCGGTCATTTGCTTTCGAGGTAATCCTTTATATTCCGCATCTGCTCTTCCCACCCGCCAGTATTCATTCGAAGAGCTATTGGCTGGCGATCAGCCGGTAGCGCGTCGAAGCCTGTTTCGATGACGGTAAGCCTTGTACCGGATTCTGTTTCCTTGAGCTTAAACTCTACCAGAGTCTGTGGTTCTTTAGAGTAATCCGCATCTGTTTCAACTGCATAGGGATGCCATGTGAAGGCAAAATAATGCGGAGCTTTCATATCCTTGATGAAGGAAGTCCATTTGGTGTCGCCGCATCCGTCGAACGTAAAGTGACCGGTCGAAGGGGTGTCGACGATAAATGGCCCATCAATTTTGACCTTGAACCATTCACCGAATTCCTCATGGTCAGTGAGTGCGCGCCATACGCGATCAATGCCTGCGCGAAGGTCTACAGTTTTTTCTATTCGGTCCGTTACTAATGCCGTTGTCATGATCTACATCCTTTCAAATTGGCAACTGTATGGTTGCTAATTTACACGACTTAAATAGAAAAGCAACCAAAAGGTTGCGTATAATTAATCGTGTGGAGATGCCTTGGCTGGAAGTGGAAAAAGCATAATAAATTTTTCTGCCAAAGCGCGGTCGCCTTTGAGCGTGAGCACATTTGCAGCTTCAAGGGCCGCGAGAGGTTGCCCGCCATAAATGGTTGCGGCCATCATGCGAGGCGAGCTTTCAAAGGCGATATCGTACTGCTCCGCTTTGCCGCGCGTAATCGCCAGTTTGCTGTCTTGCAAGTGTGCAATGAAGTCTTCTCCATCCAGCCGCAGTCCGACAATAGCTGTCAAGCCTTGTGAAAGATTGGGATCGATCATGGTTCTGAGCGAAAGCAGGAACGAAGTGGTTGAGATAGGTAAGTTTGGGTCATGGCTGGGTGAACGGGCCGCCCATCGGCCGAGCGTCTGTAGAATCGGTTCGGCCTCGTAGCCCCACTTGGTCAATTCATAGACTTTTACTGAGGCGGGAGGCGGGAGCTTCGATTTGCGTAGAATGCCAGCTTCTTCCAATCCCTCTAGCCGCTGGGTGAGGACATTGGCACTTATTCCGGGTAGGTCGGCGCGCAAATCGCTAAAGCGCTTAGGCCCAAACATCAATTCACGAATGACGAGCAATGCCCAACGTTCACCAATCAAATCAAGGGCATGAGCCGCAGCACATGCATCATCATAGCTGCGTCTTGCTGTTGGATTGTCGGATTTAGTTACTTTTTCTAACTTCATAGTTGCTAATTATAACTTACCTGTCATTATGTGCAAGTGAACTTAGGTTGGTTGGGGCTGGCCGATTCATTAAACCCGACTATATCGCCAAGGGGGTCGGGCAGGCGATAGAAAACCAAAATGTAAAATGGGCGCTTCAAGCCCACCAATGGAGGAATAACATGCCTAAATTGATTTTCGTGAACCTGCCCGTCAAAGATGTTGCGCGCTCAACCAGTTTTTATGAAGCGATAGGCGCGACCAAAAACCCGATGTTCTCGGATGAAACAGGATCCTGCATGGTGTTTTCCGACACCATCCACGCAATGGTCCTCAGTCACGATAAATTCAGCCAGTTCACGCCAAAGAAGATTTCAGATGCGAATGCTACAAGCGAAGTGTTGATCTGCTTGTCAGCGGACAGCAAGACGGAAGTGGATGAAACGGTTGAGAAGGCCGTGAAGGCTGGCGGTCGGGCGGATCCTGCTGCAAAGCAGGATTATGGTTTCATGTATGGCCGCAGCTTTGAAGATCTCGATGGCCATATCTGGGAACTGATGTGGATGGATATGGAAGCAGCTGCCAAAGCCATGGGCTAACGCAAAGACATAGGGGCTGAGACATATGGGAGGAGAAATCCATGTCTGGTTTAACAGTCTGCCTCTGGTTTGATAATAAGGCCGAAGAGGCAGCCAATTATTACGTGTCGCTCTTCCGCGATTTGGGAAGACCGGCATCAATAGATGGCTTCATTCGGTTTGAACATGGCCATCAAACCGGAGGAACCGACGTCGTGACTGCAAATTTCACGCTCGATGGGCAGGCGATGACGGCCTTGAATGGCGGACCACAGTTCAAGTTCAATCCGGCCACGTCGCTTATTCTGAAATGCAAGGATCAAGCGGAACTTGATGCTTTTTGGGATAGGTTGCTGGAAGGCGGCTCGGCCATGGAATGTAGCTGGCTGACGGATAAATATGGCTTCGCTTGGCAAATTGTGCCGGAATTTCTGCTGGATATTTTGCAGGACGGTGCGTCAGACGTCAGACAGCGTGTCGCAAATGCCATGATGACAATGGTCAAGATTGATATCGCGACGTTGGAAGCTGCCCGAGACGCCCGTTAATTTTGCACGACCGCAACGGCATCATAACCATACAGCCAGTCCAGGTCTTTCAGGAAAGAATCTGGACTGCGTATGGCAAAAAGCATGTTGCGGCCGAGCGCAAAGACACCGGTCGCGTGATAGGCGAACCGGTTCAGCTGCCCACGTTTGGCGACAGCTGCGATCCGTTCCTTACGCACTTTGTCGAAATGCTGAAGTGCCGCTTGTTGATCGGCAGCGTCTAGTGCTTCTGCCAGTGTTGCCGCGTCTTCGATGGCCATGGCCGCACCTTGCGCCCCGAAAGGCGTAACAGCGTGAGAAGCATCACCAAGCAGGATTGTTCGTCCATCGCAGACGTATTGCGCATCCGGCATCTCGAACAATGGCCAATAGGTCCATTCTGGCGCTGTGGCGATCACATCGCGAACTGCTGGGTGCCATTTCTTGTAAATAAATTTGAGCTGCTCGTGGTCTCCGACCTTTGACCAGCCTTCGCCCGGATTTTCGCCGCCTGTTATCGCGACGAAATTGAAATGTGTCCCACCTTTGACCGGATAGGCGATGAAATGAACCTGTTTACCAAGCCATGCCGACACAGCTTTTTTCAGCGGCAGTACATTTGTGAAGGATGCGGGCAAATCACTGGTAGCGATCGTGCTGCGCCACGCGATATGTCCGCTGAAGCGGGCTTTGCTTTGCGCAGCATTTGCCCGTTCTGCAGACCATACACCGTCACATCCGAGCAGATAATGCGCTTCAATGGTCTCAGTTACGTTTCCGCGACGAACCTCAGCCTGTATCGCTTGGCCAATGACTTCG
This sequence comes from Ochrobactrum quorumnocens, assembly GCF_002278035.1. Taxonomy (NCBI): domain Bacteria; kingdom Pseudomonadati; phylum Pseudomonadota; class Alphaproteobacteria; order Hyphomicrobiales; family Brucellaceae; genus Ochrobactrum; species Ochrobactrum quorumnocens. Next base: position 742,995 of record NZ_CP022604.1, read on the forward strand.
TGTCGAATGATTTCCGAGCCGAGATTAATGTCTATGGCCGGGTTTTCCACGCAAGCAGCAAGTAGAGCTGATTGCAGGTCGGCGCGGTGGCAGACAAGGTAAGGGTAATGCCAGCGCTTGAGTGCTTTATCGCCAAGCTCCATTGCGAGAAGAGGGCGTGCGCTGCGACTATCAATCAGGAAAAGCGCGTCAGGCGTAACAGCTTGTGTGGAAAGCCTGGTGGCAATGCCAAGGCGTTGCAGATGGCGCATGGCGTTCGGGGCCAATTGCAGGCCCGCACCAACTTCAGAGAGTGCATTGGCTTTTTCGAAAAGCTCTACTGACCAACCTCTGGCTGCAAGCTCAAGCGCTGCACTTAATCCTGCAACGCCTGCTCCTGCAATCAATATGCGCCCTTTGCCCAAGCTACTTTCAGGCAGCTTTGTCGGCAGGGGCTTCGTAGACACAGCCCGCTGGAACAGTTTCATCAGCATGAAGCTGCGCATTGTAGCGATAGAGCGTCGAGCAATAAGGGCAGACGACTTCGCTCTCATCACCCATGTCGAGGAAGACATGTGGATGATCGAAAGGAGGATTCGCGCCGACGCACATGAATTCCTTCACGCCGATCTCAATGGCATTATGGCCAGCGTCATTCTGGAAGTGTGGGATGATGTGATCGGACATGATACGCTCCGGTGCTTGTGGATCGCGACATCTGAATAGGATGGCTATTTGGGGTGGGTTTACCGCGAACGGCTTGTTTCTGGAAGCGTTTTCATCAATTCTGGAGACATTTCAAGCGGTTTGCTATCAAACTGTCATATGACAGCCATAGGCTTATGGTCGCGCCGGGATTTTCCGGTAAAAGCCGGGACAGGAAAAATGAACGAAAACAGCGTTATGGCACCCCAAACCACAGATTTGACCTCCGATGTGACCACAGAGGCAGCAACTGATGTTTCTGCGGGCAAGAACACCGGCAAAGTTCAAAACGCTCACGAAGCTTTGAACGATGACCAGACCTCGGCGCTGATGCAAAGCCCTGAGCGCTTCGTCAATCGCGAGTTTTCCTGGCTGCAGTTCAATCGCCGTGTTCTTGAAGAAGCTGCGAATATAACCCAGCCCTTGCTTGAGCGCCTAAGATTTCTGTCCATTTCAGCAGCCAATCTCGATGAGTTTTTCATGGTCCGCATTGCGGGGCTCGCTGCACAGGTGCGCGCTGGTGTTGCCATGCGCAGTGCTGATGGCCGCACTCCCCAAGAGCAGCTCGATTTTGTTCTGGAGGAGGTAGGACGTCTCCAGGAAGGCCAGCAGGAGCGTCTGCGCACGCTGCGTGAGGAGCTTGAAAAAGAGAGTATCGAAATCGTGCGTCCGTTGGCTTTGTCGAAGACGGAGAAGGACTGGCTTGAGAATCATTTCCTTGAGACGATTTTCCCGGTTCTGACTCCGCTTTCCATCGACCCGGCTCATCCGTTTCCGTTTATTCCCAATCTCGGCTTTTCCATTGCGCTGCAACTCGCGCGCCGCCTCGACAGCCATCCGATGACCGCACTCCTGCGTATTCCTGTTGCGCTCAGGCGTTTCATCCAGCTGCCGACCGAGCAACAGAATGCTTACCGTTTCATCACGATTGAGGATGCAGTCAGCCTGTTCATTGGCCGCCTTTTCCCGGGCTATGAAGTGCGTGGCGCAGGAACATTCCGCATCATTCGTGACAGCGATATCGAAGTGGAAGAAGAGGCGGAAGATCTCGTCCGTCTTTTTGAAACTGCGTTGAAGCGTCGTCGGCGCGGTCAGGTCATCCGTATTGAGTTTGACTCAGAAATCCCTGAGGCGCTGCGCGTCTTCGTTGCAACCGAGCTTGGCGTATCGGAAAACAGGATTAGCGTTCTGGAAGGCCTCCTTGCGCTCAACATGATTTCGGAAATCGTGTCGATTCCACGCGATGATCTCAAGTTCATATCCTACAATCCGCGCTTCCCAGAACGTATTCGCGAACATGGCGGCGATTGTTTCGCAGCGATTCGCGAGAAAGATATCGTTGTCCACCATCCATATGAATCGTTCGACGTTGTAGTACAGTTCCTGCGTCAGGCCGCTGCAGACCCGGACGTGCTGGCGATCAAGCAGACGCTTTATCGCACCTCCAATGACAGCCCGATTGTGCGCGCACTGGTTGATGCTGCTGAAGCAGGCAAGTCGGTTACGGCGCTTGTCGAACTGAAGGCGCGTTTCGATGAAGAAGCCAATATTCGCTGGGCACGTGATCTTGAACGCGCTGGCGTGCAGGTTGTGTTCGGCTTCATTGAGCTGAAAACACATGCGAAGATGTCGCTCGTGGTGCGTCGTGAAGACCAGAGACTGCGCACATATGTGCATCTGGGTACCGGCAATTATCATCCGATCACGGCGCGTATCTATACCGATCTGTCGTTCTTTACATCTGATCCCGATATTGCGCGCGATGTAGCGCATATTTTCAATTTCATCACGGGCTATGCGCAACCGGCTGAAGAGATGAAAATCGCTATTTCACCGCTGACGCTTCGCACGCGAATCCTCAAGCACATCGAAGACGAAATCACCAATGCGAAGGCCGGACAGCCTGCTGCGATCTGGATGAAGATGAATTCGCTCGTCGATCCACAGATTATTGATGCACTCTATAAGGCAAGTCAGGCAGGCGTTCACATCGATCTGGTGGTGCGTGGCATTTGCTGTCTGCGACCGGGTGTTCCGGGTCTCTCAGATAACATCCGCGCAAAGTCCATTGTTGGACGTTTTCTTGAGCACAGCCGCATATTTTGCTTTGGAAACGGGCATGACCTACCTTCCGGCAAGGCAATCGTCTATATCGGTTCAGCCGATATGATGCCACGCAATCTCGACCGCCGTGTTGAGACTTTGGTGCCCATCACCAATGCCACCGTGCATCAGCAAATCCTGTCGCAGATCATGTTTGCCAACATAATTGATAACCAGCAGAGCTATCAGCTACTTGCGGATGGTACCTCTCGCCGGATAGAAAAAGAAGCTGGAGAAGAAGCTTTCAACGCGCAGGAATATTTCATGACAAATCCAAGCTTGTCGGGTCGCGGAAAGTCGCTGAAGTCATCTGCCCCCCGCCTGATTGCGCATCGTAAACGTGCGCAGGCGGAAAGAAACACGACTTCATGAGTCCAGCAGTCGCACAAGGCCGTTTGAAAGGCCTCAAGCCCGTCGCGGTCATCGACATTGGGTCCAACTCGATTCGTGTCGTGGTTTATGAAGGCATCGTTCGTTCGCCGACGGTGCTTTTTAATGAAAAGCTTCTCTGTGGTCTTGGCAAGGGATTGGCCAAGACCGGCAAGCTTAATGAAAAATCTGTCGATATAGCATTGCGCGCTTTGAAGCGGTTCCGTGTTCTGGCCGAACAGGCTGGCGCGATTTCGATTCATGCGCTGGCAACCGCAGCCGCGCGCGAAGCGAAGAATGGTCCCGATTTTATCGCACAGGCTGAAGCCATTCTCGGTCGGCATATTGAAGTCTTGTCCGGCAAGGAAGAAGCCTATTATTCCGCACTCGGCATTATTTCCGGATTCTACAAGCCACAAGGCGTAACGGGCGACCTTGGCGGCGGCAGTCTTGAGCTGGTTGGTGTCAACGATCATGACGTAGGCGAGGGCATTACGCTTCCGCTCGGTGGCCTTCGGTTGCAGGACATGTCCAACGAACAGCTTCCCGAGGCTGCGAAGATCACCCGTACGGAACTTGCGCGCGCAACGCTTCTTGAACAGCATCAGGGGGAGGTGTTCTACGCAGTTGGCGGCACGTGGCGAAATCTCGCCAAGCTGCACATGACTGCCAAGCACTATACGCTTCATGTCATGCACGGATATGAGATGGACCCGGTGGAAGCGCAGAGTTTCCTAAAGCGTGTTGCAAAAGGCAATCTCGACACGATGCGCGGCATCGAAGCGGTGTCGAAAAACCGTCGCCAGCTTCTTGCTTATGGCGCAACCGTTCTGCTTGAAACTATTCGGCGTATGAAACCATCGAAGATCGTATTTTCGGCTCTTGGTGTGCGTGAGGGTTATCTTTATTCGCTGCTGCCGAAGAACGAGCAGAGGCTCGATCCTCTGCTGGCATCGGCGGAAGAACTGGCAATCCTGCGCTCGCGTTCACCGCGTCATGCGCGCGAACTTGCAACATGGACCACACTTTCTTTGCCGGTTCTCGGATTTGACGAGACTGAAGATGAAAGTCGTTACCGACAGGCGGCCTGTCTGGTTGCCGACATAAGTTGGCGTGCGCATCCTGATTATCGCGGCTCGCAGGCACTGAACATCATCGCGCATGGTTCGTTTGGTGGTATTGATCACCCGGGCCGTTCTTTCATGGCACTGGCAAATTATTATCGCCACGAAGGGCTGGTCGAGGACGAGATTGCGCCGGAGATTTTGCAACTTGCAACGCCACGATTGCGTGAGCGTGCCAGGCTGCTGGGCGCACTCTTACGCGTTATCTATCTGCTTTCGGCGTCCATGCCGGGCGTGATTCCCCGCCTTTATTGGCGTGAAGAGGATAACGGCATTGCGCTGGTCGTGCCGGGGGATCTCGCTGATTTGATTTCCGATCGTCCAGAAGGGCGATTGCAGCAACTTGCCAAGCTTACCGGGAAAAACCTGTACTTTGCCGTCGGCGACAGCGCCATTGAGGCGAAAGAGCACCCTTAGAGCGCGTTTTGATCTGATTGGATCAGATCGGCGCTCTAATTATCTGTTTTAACGCGCATCTTTGTCCGAAAACCGTTTCACACTTTTCGGGATGCGCTCTAAAGCATTTCCAGCAAAAGTGCGAAGCGGTTTTGCGTCGGATAATGCGTAAAAACAAATAATTACAGCGCTTCCAACAAACAAAAAAAGGCCGATCCGATATTTCTTCGAATCGGCCTTTTCATTGTTTCCATTGCTGCGTTAGTTCAGTTCCACCGCCTGGATACGACGGTTTTCAAATTTGATACCAATTTTGCCAGCGATAAGGTCTAGTGCCTTTTGGCCGAAGACTTCCCGTCGCCAGCCGTGCAGTGCGGGCACATTGGCATTTTCGCCTTCAGCTGCGATCTTGTCGATATCATCCGAATTGGCGACAATCTTTGCCGCAACGCCGTGTTCTTCGGTCACAAGCTTGAGCAGAACCTTGAGAATATCGGCTGCCGCTGCGCTACCCTCGGGCGAATGCGATTGCTTGGGTAGGCGCGGCAGATCTTCTTTTGGAATAGCCAGCGCCGACTGGATAGCCGCAATCAGTCCGGATGCCTGAGCGGAACGTTCCCAGCCTTTAGGAATAGAACGCAGGCGCCCCAGTGCTTCTGCATCTTTGGGTTGCTGCTGTGCAATTTCGGCTATTGTGTCGTCCTTGATGACGCGGCCACGTGGAACATTACGCTCGCGTGCTTCACGTTCACGCCATGCTGCAACGGACTGAACGATTGCGAGTTCAATAGGCTTGCGCATGCGGGTTTTAACCCGTTTCCAAGCATCGTCTGGATGCAGATCATAGGTTTCGCGTGCGCTGAGTACTGCCATTTCTTCGCTGACCCACTCGCTGCGACCTTCTTTCTCCAGCTCTGCTTTGAGATAGAGATAGATGTCGCGCAGATAAGTTACGTCTGCCAAAGCATAATCGAGCTGTTTTTCAGAAAGCGGACGACGACGCCAGTCGGTAAAACGGGACGACTTGTCGAGCTGTTTGCCTGTTACTTTTTGAACCAGCGCATCATAGGAAATCGCATCGCCAAACCCACAAACCATCGCAGCCACCTGGCTGTCGAAAATTGGGGCAGGGATGAGGTCTCCAAGATGGAATACAATTTCAATATCCTGACGCGCGGCATGGAAAACCTTGACCACTTTTTCATCGGCCATCAGCCGAAAGAAAGGTGCCAGATCAAGGCCGGGAGCCAGTGCATCCACCAATGCAGTGTGGTCAGGAGAAGCCATCTGAATGAGGCAGAGCTCCGGCCAGAACGTCGTTTCCCGAATAAATTCGGTATCGACTGTGACGAAGTCGGATTTGGCGAGGGCGGATACGGCCTCTTCAAGGGCCTCTGTGGTCGTGATGAGCTGCATATTTTTCTTTTAGAGCGCATCCCGAAAAGTGTGAAGCGGTTTTCGGAAAAGATGCGCGTTTAAACAGAATATTAAAAGGCGGCCCGCTTGCCGCGCCGCAAGAATGATATTGCGAGGGAATAACACGGAAATAGTGATTTTTGTCGACATATTCTGTCAAGCTGGTCTAACACAGACAGTGTCGGCTTGACAAAGCGTGAGCAAAATGCGCTTTTCCGCCCGAATTTGCAGCGCTTTGCCTGCACAAGATTACTGAGTTCCAAAAGGCAGAAATCATGCACCGTTATCGCAGCCACACCTGCGCAGCCCTTCGCAAATCGGATGTTGGTTCCAAAGTCCGTCTGTCTGGCTGGGTTCATCGCGTCCGTGACCATGGCGGCATTCTCTTCATCGATATTCGTGATCATTACGGTCTGACGCAAGTCGTGGCTGATCCTGATTCGCCCGCGTTCAAGATTGCTGAAACGGTTCGCGGCGAGTGGGTTATTCGTGTCGACGGTGAAGTGAAAGCGCGTGCAGACGAAGCGGTGAACGCAAATCTGCCGACCGGCGAAGTCGAAATCTTCGCAACCGAGATCGAAGTTCTCGCTGCTGCCAAGGAATTACCGCTGCCAGTTTTTGGTGAGCCGGATTATCCGGAAGACATTCGTCTGAAGTATCGTTTCCTCGACCTGCGTCGTGAAACGCTGCACAAAAACATCATGAGCCGCACCAAGATCATTGCAGCGATGCGTCGCCGCATGACCGAAATCGGCTTCAACGAGTTCTCGACGCCAATCCTGACGGCTTCTTCGCCAGAAGGCGCGCGCGACTTTCTCGTGCCAAGCCGAATTCATGAAGGTAAGTTCTACGCGCTACCGCAGGCTCCACAGCAGTATAAGCAGCTTCTGATGGTTGCTGGTTTCGACCGCTACTTCCAGATCGCACCTTGCTTCCGCGATGAAGATCCGCGTGCAGACCGTCTGCCGGGTGAATTCTATCAGCTCGATCTTGAAATGAGCTTCGTAACCCAGGAAGAAATCTGGGAAACGATGGAACCGGTCATGCGCGGCATTTTCGAAGAATTTGCTGAAGGTAAGCCGGTCACGCAGAATTTCCGCCGCATCGCTTATGATGACGCGATCCGCACCTATGGTTCGGACAAGCCGGACCTGCGCAACCCGATTGAAATGCAGGCGGTGACCGAGCATTTTGCTGGTTCGGGCTTCAAGGTCTTCGCGAACATGATCGCCAACGATCCCAAGGTTGAAGTCTGGGCAATCCCGGCCAAGACGGGCGGCAGCCGCGCATTCTGTGATCGTATGAACTCATGGGCACAGGGTGAAGGTCAGCCCGGTCTGGGTTACATCTTCTGGCGCAAGGAAGGTGACAAGCTCGAAGGCGCGGGCCCGATTGCCAAGAACATTGGTGAAGAACGCACCGAAGCCCTTCGCAACCAGCTTGGTCTCGGCGATGGCGATGCCTGCTTCTTCGTAGCTGGTCAGCCATCGAAGTTCTATAAATTCGCAGGTGATGCACGAACGCGCGCCGGTGAAGAACTGAACCTTGTTGATCGCGAACGTTTTGAACTCGCTTGGATCATCGACTTCCCGTTCTACGAATGGGACGAAGACAACAAGAAACTCGACTTCGCGCACAACCCCTTCTCGATGCCACAGGGTGGTATGGAAGCGCTGGAAACGCAGGACCCGCTTACGCTTAAGGCTTACCAGTATGATCTGGTTTGTAACGGCTTCGAAATCGCTTCCGGTTCGATCCGTAACCAGCTGCCAGATGTCATGGTCAAGGCGTTCGAAAAGGTTGGCCTCAGCCAGCAGGATGTCGAAGAGCGCTTCGGCGGCCTCTACCGGGCGTTCCAGTACGGCGCGCCTCCACATGGTGGCATGGCTGCCGGTGTTGACCGCGTGATCATGCTACTCGTCGGTGCAAAGAACCTGCGTGAAATCTCGCTCTTCCCGATGAACCAGCAGGCGCTTGATCTTCTGATGAATGCACCTTCGGATGTAACACCAGCGCAGCTGCGTGATCTGCATATTCGTCTGGCACCAACCCAGAAGAGCTAATTCGTCTAAGAATTGACAACAAAAAGCCCGGTCGCGAGACCGGGCTTTTTCTTTGATGGAATGAAAGAGCACAAAGAAAACCCGGTGAGCAGAACTCACCGGGCTCCGTTTCATCAGCATGAATCTGATTAGTTGTTGGCTTCGACGCCAACTTTCAAAAGCTGGATAATCTTCGTTGGGTCGAGCGACGCGGTTGCAACGATGGATGCGAAGCTAACCGACTGGTCCGGCGAAGCGGAAATAGTCAGCGACTTTGGATCGTCGAAATACTTTTCAGCTGCGGCCTTGAGCTGCTGAGCAAATTCCGGGTTCTTGAGCTGTGTTGCCATCAGCGGAACCATCATCTTCAGCTGTTCGCCAAGCTGCTTGCCATCAGCGCCCTGCTGCTTGCCATAGTAGTCGAGCAGCTTCTGCGTCAGTGTTTCGTTATCGAAGCGGATCGACAGGTTCTTAAGGCTCAGCTGTTCTGCAAGGCCCAGAAGTGCGAGACCAGCTGCATCTTTTTCCGCATCGGCCTTAGCCATGTTTTCCTGGGTCTTCTGCAATGCCTCGACAAAAGACAGATCATAGCCGTCGATGGCGCCCGTCAGGTTGATCTTGCCAAGGTCCTTGGCGTCGATTTCAAACTGATCCAATGTCGCGTTGCCGGACTTTGGCTGCCATGTGCCCTTTGAATTGACAGAGCCTTTGAGTGCGTTCATGTCGAGCGGTGCCAGCGGGTTTTTGCCGTCCTTCTCGAAAACCGCATCAATATCGGCAATGGTGAGAGTGTAGTCGATTTTTTCGGCTTTGTTGGCCGAATTGAGAGTCACTTCCATGCCCTTGATCTGAGCGCCATCTTTGCCCGGAGTGCCAACCGAAAATTCGTCGATCTTCATCTTGTCGTAGAAGACCATCTTGGCGAGCGGGCCTTCGGCTTTCTCGGATGGAAGAATAACGTTCTCCATCGAAATGCCTTTGATCGTGGCTTTATCGTTCTTGTCCGCACCTTCAGGAGCGAAGTCCAAATCTGCAACTGAAACTTTTTCGATGCTATAGCCGCCTTCTGGTGTGTCCTGCACGTTTTCGAGCGTTATATCGCCTACAGGCGTCGCGCGGTCAGAAACGGTAGGCAGCTTGATTGTGGTGCCTTTGAGCAAAATGTTGTCGCCGTCAGCCTGAACTTCGGCGAAGTTCAGCTCTCCGCCCTGCTTTGTATAGAGGGCCTTGACGCGCACTGCGACTGCATTTGCATCTGCAGCCATTGCTGCACTGCCAAGAACAAGCGAGAGTGCCGTGCTTGCTGCGAAGACGCGCGCAGCCTGCTTGCTAACAACGAAAACCTTCATTTATTGGCTCCTGATCATTTGGTAAATTTAGACAGCCTTCATAAGCCTTTACGAATGAAAATACAGCCCGTTTCGTTCGCGCCATGATTGCTGTGGAGAAAACATCTACAATTCCTCTATAGATGCTGAATGACGGCAACATTGCGACGAATGTACTGGATTGGTTCTCATCGCTACTTGCTGACGAATCGCGCAATTGGTACTGAGAAGTATGGGTAAAAGTCTGATTCCGCCGGGCGACGGCGAAGAACACATCGAACGGGTCGATCTCAAGTCAGCCCTCGAGGAGCGCTACCTCGCTTATGCGCTGTCCACGATCATGCATCGTGCGCTGCCGGACGTGCGCGACGGTCTGAAGCCGGTGCATCGGCGCATCATGCACGCCATGCGCTTGTTGCGGCTCAATCCCGATCAGGCTTATGCAAAATGCGCGCGTATTGTCGGTGATGTGATGGGTAAGTTCCATCCGCATGGCGATGCTTCGATCTATGATGCACTGGTGCGTCTCGCGCAGGATTTTGCCGTGCGCTATCCGCTTGTGGACGGGCAGGGCAACTTCGGCAATATCGATGGCGATAATGCCGCTGCGATGCGTTATACCGAAGCGCGCATGACTGAAGTGGCAACGCTGCTGCTTGAAGGCATCACCGAAAACGCCATCGACTTCCGCCCGACCTATAACGAAGAAGACGAAGAACCGATTGTTCTTCCGGGTGCTTTCCCGAATCTTCTCGCCAATGGCTCGGCAGGTATTGCGGTCGGCATGGCCACCAATATTCCGCCGCATAATGTGGCGGAGCTTTGCTCGTCGGCGCTTTATCTTATCAATCACCCAGAGGCGAGCGTTGAAGAACTCATCACTTCGCCCGAACAATGGGAAGAATTGAAAAAAGAAGCGGAAAACGATCCGGCTGCATTTCTGAAATGTAAGGTGCGCGGACCGGATTTCCCGACTGGCGGCATTCTGGTTGAGGATCATGCCAACATCGTTGAAGCCTATCGCACTGGGCGAGGTTCGTTCCGCGCGCGTGCACGCTGGCACAAGGAAGAAGGCAATCGCGGTACTTGGGTTATCGTCGTCACCGAGATCCCTTATCAGGTGCAGAAATCGCGCTTGATCGAGAAGATCGCTGAACTGCTTCTGGCAAAGAAGCTGCCGTTGCTCGACGATATCCGTGACGAATCTGCGGAAGATATTCGCGTCGTTCTCGAACCCAAGAACCGTACAGTCGATCCTGAACTGCTGATGGAATCGCTGTTCAAGCTGACCGAGCTTGAAAACCGCGTTTCGCTCAACATGAACGTGCTCTCGCACGGCAAGGTGCCGAACGTTCTGTCGCTTGGCGGTGTGCTGCGGGAATGGCTGGAGCACCGCAAGGAAGTGCTGGTTCGCCGCTCCGAATTCCGCTTGGCCGAGATTGAGAAGCGCCTTGAAATCCTTGGTGGTTTCCTCAAAGCGTATCTTAATCTCGACGAAGTCATCCGGATCATTCGCGAGGAAGACGAGCCGAAGCAGGAATTGATGCGGTTCTTCGATTTGACAGATAATCAGGCCGAAGCCATTCTCAATATGCGCCTGCGTTCGTTGCGCAAGCTTGAAGAGTTTGAAATCCGCAAGGAATTCGATGGTCTGACATCTGAGAAGACCGATATTGAGGGGCTGCTCGCCTCTGGCACTCGCCAGTGGAAGAAGATCAGCACCGAGATCAAGGCAGTGCGCGAGAAATTTGGCCCTGCTACCAAACTGGGCAAGCGTCGCAGCACCTTTGCCGAAGCGCCGACCCATGATCTGGAAGACATTCATCAGGCGATGATTGAACGCGAGCCAGTGACCATTGTCGTGTCTGAAAAAGGTTGGCTTCGTGCAATGAAGGGGCATCTGGCCGACTTCTCCACGCTGGCTTTCAAGGAAGGCGACAAGCTCAAACTCGCTTTCCATGCGGAAACGACAGACAAAATTCTGCTGGTCACAACGGGCGGTAAGTTCTTTACGATTGGTGCAAATACGCTACCGGGCGGTCGCGGTCATGGCGAGCCGATCCGTATTCTTGTCGATATGGAAAACGATCAGGATATTCTTACGGCTTTCGTGCATGACCCGTCAGCCAAGCTGCTGTTGGTTTCTCATGAGGGCAATGGCTTCATCGTTCCTGAAAATGAAGCAGTCGCCAATACCCGTAAGGGTAAGCAGGTGATGAATGTGAAGGTGCCGGACGAGACAAAGCTTTGTCAGCGCATCTCGGGTGATCACATTGCCGTCGTCGGTGAGAACCGCAAGATGGTTGTCTTCCCGCTTTCCGAAATCCCGGAAATGACGCGTGGCAAGGGCGTACGTCTGCAGAAGTACAAGGACGGCGGCGTGTCTGATGTCCATACCTTTGCAATTGCCGAAGGGCTGTCATGGCAGGATTCGGCTGATCGCACCTTCAATCGCAGCAAGGAAGAGCTGGTCGAGTGGATCGCGGCCCGCGCGTCCGCAGGGCGAGTTGTGCCAAAAGGCTTCCCGCGTTCGGGTAAGTTTTAAGGCATTTCCAGCAACTGCACGGAGCAGCTGTGTGCCGGATAATGTGTAAAAACAAATGATTAGAGCGCCGGTCTGATTCAGTCGGATCGGTGCTCTAAAATTGGGGTCGATACTGACAGCGTTAGGCCTTATTCTTCTGGATATCTGTTGTGACGCAGGAGAGCCTACGCTTGCAGATCAGATCAGCACGAGCCGAGGATGTCGACCCTATCTGCGATGCGATAAGACGATCGATTGCCGAGCTGTGCGTCGAGGACCACAAAGAGAGGAACGATATTCTCTCAGCGTGGCTTGCCAATAAGACACCAGAAAATATTCGCCACTGGATCACGGCGCCGCTTCAGCTAACGGTGGTGGTGGAGATTGACGGCAATATTGCGGGGGTGGGGCAAGTCTCCAGCGATGGGAAAATTCTGCTCAATTACGTGTCTCCCGATTTTCGCTTTCGTGGTGTCAGCAAGGCAGTGATGCTGGCTATGGAAGAACATTTGCGCAAAACTGGCGTGGCTGTTGCCCAACTGGTGAGCACTGGCACTGCGCGCCGCTTTTATCAGAGTATGGGATACGTGCAGATTGGAGAGCCGAAGCTTTGGCGCGCTGGCCAGTTATCTTATCCTATGGAAAAGCGGTTGGTGAACTGAGCGCGGTTTTGATTATGGCTGAATTGTTCGACGTTTGTAACTGAGGGAGGAAAATGTCGGAATCAGATCACTAGAGCGCCGTGCGCCCTCTTGGGCGCACAAAGGTCGCTCTAACACTCTATATTTACAGCATAATTTTACCTTAAACTGATTCAAGTTTAAGGAATTATGCTGTAGCCTTCAAACCGTTGCCAGCCGCGTGGACCAAGGTGCTCTTGCGGCTTGAAACGGACCTTGTACTGCATCTTCCGCGAGCCTTCGACCCAATAGCCGAGATAGACATGGGGCAGGCCAGCAGCGCGAGCGCGTTGAATATGGTCGAGTATCATGAACGTACCCAGCGAGCGTTCATGCATATGGGGCGAGAAAAACGAATAGACCATCGATAGGCCATCGGCCATCACGTCGGTCAATGCTACCGCAACAAGTTCACCATCGCCTTTTGCGCTGATGAAGCTATCTGGCCCACGTCTGCGATATTCGATAATCTGCGTGTTGACGTGCGTATCTTCCACCATCATCGCATAATCGAGAACGGTCATATCGGACATGCCGCCGGAATGGTGACGAGCATCGAGATAATCGCGAAAGAGTGCATATTGTTCGGTGCTTGGCTGTGCCTTGTGCTGGCGACCAATCAAATCACGATTTTGGTGTGACACCCGTCGCATGCTCCGGTTCATTTCAAATTCACCGGTCAGAATTCGGACTGAAACACATGCACGGCATAACTCGCATGCTGGCCGATAGGCAATGTTCTGGGAACGACGAAAACCGCCCTGCGTCAGCAGGTCATTGATCTCGCTGGCTTTGTCGCCAACGAGATGCGTGAAAACTTTCCGCTCCAGCTGGCCCTCAAGATAAGGGCAGGGCGAGGGAGCCGTTAGAAAGAACTGCGGAGACTGTTGCGGTTGATGGGTCATTCAATATCCACAAAACGGCAATACCGGAACCATCACGATATATCCTGAGCCTAAAGATTGAGCCGGCTGCACAAAACGTCAATAGACATTCTGCACAGCCGGCCCTGAATTTTTTTGATGATTGGTTTATCGATCCGAACGGATCACTGCAGTTCCGAGCAAAAGATCATGAGCCGCACGCTTGCGATCGGTCACCAGAGTGGCCAGCAGGATCAGCGGCGTAAGCACGACGTTCAAGCCCCAGAAAAGAACTGAGTGCACGATTGCCAGCATCGGATCGACAGTTCCGCCTTCAAGGCGCACAAGCTTGATATTCATCATCTGCATGCCCTTGGTGGCCTGCTGAGGGCCTCCCAACGTGCGTGAGACGTAAAACAACGCCACAACTGGAAACATGATCGCGTAAAGCGCCCATCCCAAAGAGAGCGTGATAATACCCAGAATGAAAATCACGACTGCCACTGGAATGCAGAGAAAAAAGACAATCATGTAATCGATAAGAAAAGCCATGATGCGGCGCGTTCGGACGCCTTCAAAAAATGCGCGGCTTTCGTAACGCGGCCCCATGATTTCGCCGTGCAGAATATGGTCGGACATTGTCCCTTCCAGTCGTTTAAAAGAGAAACGTACGGAAAAATAAAGCCGTCCGCTGCTCCGCATTGTGCAGAACAGTTACCAAAATGGTGAATGAAAGAGACTATTTCAAGGAAATAGTGGTTCTGAACCCTCAGCCGTGGTTTTTAAGCTTTTCAGCCACTTCCATTGCAAAATAAGTCAGAATGCCGTCACAACCAGCACGCTTGAAAGCCAGTAGGCTTTCCATCATCACCTTTTCTTCGTCGATCCAGCCATTCATGCCTGCGGCTTTGATCATCGAATATTCGCCCGACACCTGATAGGCGAAGGTTGGCAGTCGGAAAGTGCTCTTCAGACGATGGATGATGTCGAGATAAGGCATGCCGGGCTTGACCATCAGCATGTCAGCACCTTCGGCCACGTCCTGTTCGGCTTCGCGCACCGCTTCATCCGGGTTTGCAGGGTCGATGTAATATGTCTTCTTGTCGCCCTTCAGCAAACCAGCAGTGCCGATCGCATCGCGATAAGGACCATAGAAGGCGGAAGCAAACTTCGTCGCATAAGACATGATAGGCACATGGTTGAAACCATGTGCATCCAGGGCCTGACGGATTGCACCAATGCGGCCATCCATCATGTCGGAAGGCGCGATAACATCCGCACCCGCTTCAGCCTGAGCAAGTGCCCCACGAACCACCATGGCGACGGATTCATCATTGATGATTTCGCCGTTGCGTAAAATGCCATCATGACCATGGGTCGTGAATGGATCGAGTGCGGCATCGGTGATGATGCCGATCTCTGGCACTTCTTTCTTAATGGCACGGACCGCGCGGTTGATCAGATTGTCTGGGCTTGCAACAAAAGAACCATCTTCGGTCTTCACTTCAGCCTTTTCGCGCGGGAAGGGCGCAATCGCCGGAATACCAAGCTTCGCAGCTTTCTCGGCCATGCGTACGGCCATATCCACGGAATAGCGCTCCACGCCGGGCATAGCCTCCACGGGTTCGCTGACGCCTGTTCCATAGGTAAGGAAGAATGGCAGGATAAGATCGTCCACCGTGAGATGTGTTTCCTGAACCAGTCTGCGCGACCAGTCGGCCTTGCGCATTCGGCGCAGACGACGACCTCCGGTCACGTCATCGACATGGCCTGAAATGTTGGCAGAAGAAATGTTGGACAAACGATCAGTCATATAAATGTTCCCGAGAGAAGAAAGCTTGGGAATCTAACGGTTCGGAAGCTTGTTATCAGATGAGCACGGTTTATCACGGGAAAAGTGGCTAATCCAAGCACAATGGCCTGCGCAGGATTGACGCGGGGCTTCGCAATTTCTACCCATTTAAAGCATTTCCAGTAAAAGTGCGAAGCGGTTTTGCGCAGGATAATGCGCAAGAAAGAATGATTAGAGCGGTTCCGACGATTCAGTCTTAACTGAAACCGCTCTAATCAAACGGGAGAGATGACATGCAGATTGACTTCGGTGGCGGCAGTGAAATCGGCTTCGAACGCAAGGGCAAGGCAGGGCTCGTCAAGCTAACGCGTACATCTGCGCTCAATGCGCTGACGCATAAGATGATTCTTGCACTCGACCGCGCGCTTCAAGCATGGGAAACCGATCCAGACGTCGCCTGTGTGATTCTTGAGGGTGAAGGCCGTGCCTTTTGTGCTGGTGGCGATGTCGTTGCAGCCTATAAGGCGGGGCAGGATGGCACGCCCGCGTATGATTTTTTCCGGGACGAATATCGCCTCAATGCGCGTATCGGACGTTTCCCCAAACCATATATTTCGTTGTTGAATGGTATTGTTATGGGCGGCGGTGCAGGCATTTCTGTACATGGCTCACACCGTATCGTGACTGAGAACACACTTTTCGCAATGCCTGAAACTGGCATTGGCTTCTTTCCGGATGTCGGGGGAAGTGCCTTCCTGCCTCATCTCCATGATAATTTCGGCTACTATCTTGCACTCACCGGCAACCGCATTCGCTGGGGTGATTGTCTGCAAAGTGGAATTGCCACGCATGCCATTGCTGTCAATGACCTTGACGATTTGCGTGACGATCTTATCGCTACGGCAGATGTCGATACCGCACTGGCGCGCTGTCAGTATCCGGATTATGAAACGCCTGTGGAAACGCGTCAGTTGATTGAAGCAAGTTTTGCCCATGCAACACTTGCCGAATGTACTGCAGCACTGGAAAAGTCGGCTACTGATGGCAGCAAGCCTGCCAATGATATTCTGACCGTTCTTGCAACGCGTTCGCCGACAAGTGTCGCGGTTACGTTCCGCCAGATCGCCGATGGCCGAGCGCTTGATCTGGATGATTGCATGCGGATGGAATATCGCGTCGCATCGCGTATGCTTGAGGCACATGATTTTTACGAAGGCGTGCGGGCTGTCCTGATTGATAAGGATGGTGCGCCCGCTTGGAATCCTGCTTCAATCGAAGATGTGAAGCCGGAAATGGTGAATGCGTATTTTGCCAATCTTGGCGAGAGGGAACTGAGCTTTTGATGCGTCACGATGAACTGCACCAGCATATACAGCCAAGTGGAGCCGAATGGTCGTTCGTCTGGTTCATGCGGCTGATCGCATTGGCGGCTCTCGCCGGTGGCGTTTTTTACTGGATAAAATTGATCGGTATTCAGCCGGGGTTGCTGTGGCGCTTTGATCTCATGCCGTGGCAGTGGCAGACTGCATCGGTTGCGCTCGCTCTTCTCATGCCCGTTGCCGCGACCGGCCTCTGGATGCGCGCGCCATGGGGGGCTGTGTTGTGGTTTGTTGCGGCAATTGGCGAAATCGCCATCTATTCTGTCTTTGCACGCCACTTTGAATATAAGCCATTTACCGTCGGGTTTAATGCGGTCTGCATCATCATCTATATCGTTTTCCGCGTGGTGCTTTTCATTGAGAAAAGACGGCAGTCGCGTATGGGACCGCGCATGGGGATTCCCAGCTGAAATTATAGCCTAGAGCGCCGTGCGCCCTCTTGGGCGCACAAAGGTCGCTCTAACACTCTATATTTACAGCATAATTTTACCTTAAACTGATTCAAGTTGAAGGAATTATGCTGTAGTGGCCTGATTCCGACATTTGCATCCCTAATTACAGGTGTTTAGAAAATGCAGGAATCTAAATGACCACTAGCAAGCTTATGAATCTAGTGGATTTTTCGAATTTGACATCGGAGACAGCTTGTATTTCGGCCGGGGTTAGAACGTTAAATTCAATCCACGAGTAATAGAACATTAAGCCTGAAACTGCATTTCCCTTGGTAAGCTACTGTTAAGGCTGACTTTTAATTCGAATTTTATGCATCTCGCCTAAAGTCCTCTCATGAACGGTGAGAAAATACACCGCATGAAACAGGACAAAGAGAGCGGCCTCATGAAAGGCTGCTCCGACAGAGAGGCAAAAGAAATGATCAATGCACAGCACAGAATGGATGCATCTGCTCCGCTTTTGAATCCCGAAGCCGCCCTGCGCACGCTTTATCTCGAAGCTTTGCAACTGGTTGAGCGCCTGCATCGTCGACTGCTCGACGTTATCAAGGACGAATTCGACCGTAATGGCCGCAGCGACATCAACGCGACGCAGGCGCTGCTCCTGTTCAATATCGGCAATTCCGAACTGACAGCTGGTGAGTTGCGCTCGCGTGGCTATTACCTTGGCTCGAACGTCTCTTATAATCTCAAGAAGCTTGTTGAGATGGGCTTTATCCATCATGAGCGCTCCAACACCGACCGCCGTTCGGTCCGTGTGAGCCTGACCGACAAGGGCAATGAGATTGCTGATCAGGTGCAGGCTCTGTATCAGCGCCATATTGCTTCTGTTGAGCAGGTTGGTGGTATTCAGGTGGAAGAGTTCACTGCAATGAACCGTTCGCTTCAGCGTCTTGATCGTTTCTGGAACGACAGCATCGCTTACAGGCTGTAAAGTACGTCTCCCAAAAGTGGGATCCGGTTTTGGGATAAAACCATGCTTGAAAACAGAAAATGAAGCGTACCGTATGCATGGAATAAAATTCGGCGCGCTTTAGCAACCTACAGGTTTGTTGCAGAACGGTCACAATTGGTATGCTTTGTGCGCCGAACTTCATGATTGCGAGCTATTTCAGCATGGCCCGGCTTGAAATCCGGGCTCCGCGACATGAATAAGCCATAAAAATCGACATAAGCGAATATATACAGCGCATAATTTAGAGCTATCTGCAGATGCGATGCATCTGGGCGCAACCGGTTAGCCTTTGGGACCAAATCTATGACCAAAACCGACAAGAAGACGCAAGCTTTCAATGTAGGTCGTCGCAGCTTCCTGCGTGGCGCAGCAACTGCCGGTCTTACGGCCGCCGCCTCGGCAATGGTTCCTGCAGCTTTTGCTCAGCAGCAAGCTTTGAACGACATTCTTGCTGCACCACGCCGTGGCAACTGGGATGACCAGTTCGATGCCCGTGCGACTGGTGGTCAGAAAGTTGCTACCAATCAGCCGGTTCTAAGCCAGCAGACGGTTGGTAATCTTCAGTCCGCGATTGCTCAGTATACCGATATTGCAGGTCGCGGTGGCTGGCCACAGGTGCCCGGAAATGCGAAACTGCAGCTTGGCGCGAACGCACCGACAGTACAGGCTCTTCGTCAGCGCCTTATCGTTTCAGGTGACCTCCCACGCGAAGCCGGTGTTTCTGGCGCGTTCGACACCTACGTCGATGCAGCCGTTAAGCGCTTCCAGTCACGTCATGGTCTTCCAGCTGACGGTGTTATGGGCCAGTTTACGTATGCGGCCATGAATGTGGACGCCAATACGCGTCTTGGGCAGCTGCAAACCAACCTTCAGCGACTTTCTGGCATGGCTGCTGCAAGCCAGTCGGAGCAGCGTTTTGTAATGGTTAACATTCCGGCTGCCCGTATTGAGGCTGTAGAAGGCGGCAACGTCGCGCAGCGTCATACGGCTGTTGTCGGTAAGATCGATCGTCAGACGCCTATTCTGGAATCCAAAATTCACGAAGTCATTCTCAATCCTTACTGGACTGCGCCGAAGTCGATCATCCAGAAGGATATTATTCCGCTGATGCGGAAAAACCCGCAATATTTGGCAAACAACAAGATCCGCCTTTACAATGCGCAGGGTCAGGAAGTTCCGCCGGAAAGCGTTGACTGGAATACGGATGACGCTGTGAAGCTGATGTTCCGTCAGGACCCAGGCAAGATCAACGCCATGTCCTCGACGAAGATCAACTTCCACAATCAGCACGCCGTTTATATGCACGACACGCCGCAGAAGAGTTACTTCAACAAGCTCATGCGTTTCGATTCGTCGGGTTGTGTTCGCGTGCAGAATGTTCGCGATCTTGACGTCTGGCTGTTAAAGAACACCGCTGGTTGGGATCGCCGAAATATTGAGGGCACTATTGCTTCCGGTGTGAATACGCCGATTCAGGTGGCCGATCCTGTGCCGCTGCATTTCGTTTACATCACCGCATGGTCGACAGGCGATGGTGTTGTGCAGTTCCGCGATGATATCTACAAGATGGATGGTGCGACCGCGTTGGCGCTGGGCACCGATACCTGATTTGAATTCACTTGCAAAAAAGCCGTCCGATCCTTTTTCGGGCGGCTTTTTTGTTTGAAGCATGTCGCGGAAAAGTGGGAACCGGTTTTCCTTGAAAGACATGCTAAAAATGAAAATAGAGTGAGCGATTACGTGTGGTTCAATCACGATAGGCGCTATGGCTACGTCATGCCGCATTTTGGAACATGCTTTTCGCTTAAGCGCCATTGGCCTTGCCAATCGAAGTGTGATAATGCGCCTCATCTCATATAGCTTTGACCGGCTAAACCGGAGGGTGTGAAACATGTCGCAAGCCAATACCGCTTTTTTCAATGCAACTCTTGAAGAAATCGATGCCGATATTTTCGGTGCGATCCGTAACGAACTCGGACGTCAGCGTCATGAAATCGAGCTGATCGCCTCGGAAAACATCGTTTCCCGTGCGGTACTTGAAGCTCAAGGCTCCATCCTTACCAACAAATATGCCGAAGGTTATCCGGGCAAGCGCTATTACGGCGGTTGCCAGTATGTTGACGTTGTTGAAGAACTGGCAATCGAACGCGCCAAGAAACTGTTTGGCGCAGAGTTCGCCAACGTACAGCCTAACTCGGGCAGCCAGATGAATCAGGCTGTATTCCTTGCGCTTCTGCAGCCGGGCGACACTTTCATGGGCCTTGACCTTAATTCAGGTGGCCATCTGACGCACGGCTCTCCTGTCAACATGTCGGGCAAGTGGTTCAACGTAGTTTCTTACGGCGTGCGCGAAGATGATCATCTTCTCGACATGGATGAAGTTGCCCGTCTTGCACGTGAAAACAAGCCAAAGCTGATTCTGGCTGGTGGTACGGCCTATTCCCGTATCTGGGACTGGAAGCGCTTCCGCGAAATCGCTGATGAAGTCGGCGCATATCTCATGGTCGACATGGCGCATATTGCTGGTCTGGTTGCCGGTGGCGTGCACCCATCGCCTGTTCCACATGCCCATGTCTGCACCACGACGACTCACAAGTCGCTTCGCGGCCCTCGCGGCGGCATGATTCTCACCAACGACCCTGATCTGGCGAAGAAGTTCAATTCAGCTGTCTTCCCTGGTCTGCAGGGCGGGCCACTGATGCATGTAATTGCTGGTAAGGCCGTTGCGTTTGCAGAAGCGCTGAAGCCAGAATTCAAAACCTACGCTCAGAACGTCGTCGATAATGCGCGTGCACTCTCGGACGAACTGAAGTCGCAGGGCCTCGATATCGTCTCTGGCGGCACTGACAACCATCTCATGCTGGTTGACTTGCGTCCGAAGAATGCAACAGGCAAGCGCGCAGAAGCAGCTCTCGGTCGTGCAAATGTGACCTGTAACAAGAACGGCATTCCTTTCGACCCGGAAAAGCCATTTGTAACCTCGGGTATTCGTCTCGGCACGCCTGCTGGTACGACCCGCGGCTTCGGTAAGGCCGAATTCAAGGAAATCGGCTCGCTGATCGCAGAAGTGCTTGATGGTCTCAAGGTTGCAAATTCCGATGAAGGCAATGCAGCCGTTGAAGAAGCGGTAAAGACCAAGGTCATTTCGCTGACCAGTCGTTTCCCAATGTATGATTATCAGGGATAATTATTCACGCATTGCTCAAGCCCCGCTCAACCCTGTTGAGCGGGGCTTTTTCGTTTCGGTCCCGATTATGCAGCTTTGTTCGGATGCGCTATGATTAATAGGAATCAGTCTGTCTACAGTACCGGCCCAAAAATCGGATTTGATTTTTAGAAAGCACGATGCGTAGATCCAATAATTTAGAGCGTTCTTTTTTGCGTCCAAGAGGGCGCTCAACGCTCTAAGGCATGTCTCGCGCCCTCAGTGTGAAGCGGTTTGCGGCAACGACATGCGTAAAAGTAAGTTGAGAGAGTGCCATGCGTTGTCCCTATTGCCAATCTGAAGACACTCAAGTGAAAGATTCTCGTCCAGCGGAAGACGGCGCGGTTATTCGCAGGCGTCGCGTCTGTTCGGTTTGTGGTGGACGGTTTACGACGTTTGAACGCGTGCAGCTCCGCGACCTCATGGTCGTCAAAAAGAGCGGTCGCCGTGTGCCTTTTGATCGTGAAAAGCTTGCTCGTTCCATCGATGTGGCGCTGCGCAAGCGCGAGATTGATGAAGAGCGAATCGAACGCGCCATCTCCGGTATTGTGCGACAGCTTGAAAGCTCTGGCGAAGCGGAAGTGACCTCAGATGAAATTGGCCGCTTGGCAATGGATGCGCTCAAGGGTGTCGACGATATTGCCTATATCCGTTTCGCATCGGTTTATCGCAATTTCAGCAAAGCCGTTGATTTCCACAATGTCATCGATGAACTGACAACGATCGAGAATGAACGCGATTCGGACGCATAATATGAACCGTTTGGAATTCCCGCATGCCAATGTGACTTCGGATGATCTCCGTTTCATGGAAGCGACAATCCGTTATGCGCGCCGCAACAAAGGCCTGACGGGGACAAATCCTTCTGTTGGCACAATAATCGTCAAGGACGGAGTTATTGTTGGTCGTGGCGTAACGGCGATTGGCGGACGACCTCATGCGGAGCCGCAAGCCTTGGCAGATGCCGGCGAAGCAGCGCAAGGCGCAACAGCCTACGTGTCGCTCGAACCCTGTGCCCATCACGGTCGCACCCCGCCTTGTGCGGAAGCACTGGTACGTGCAGGTGTTGCGCGGGTATTCGTTGCGGCGACTGATCCTGATGAAAGAGTGAGCGGAAAAGGCTTCGCCATTCTGCGTGAGGCTGGCATTGAAGTGGTGCCAGGCGTTTTGTCGGACATGGCGGCTGATGATCTGGCAGGCTATCTGAATCGATCTTCTAAAAAACGTCCGGAAGTGATTCTAAAACTTGCACTTTCTGCCGATGGCTTCATCGGGACAAAAGGTGAGGGGCAGGTTCCAATTACTGGTCCCATTGCGCGCGCGCAGTCGCATATCCTGCGCTCACAGACCGATGTGATCCTCATCGGGGTTGATACGGCAATTGCCGATGATCCCATCCTGAATTGCCGCCTTCCAGGACTGGAACAACGCTCTCCAATTCGCCTTATACTGGACAGTGGATTGAAGTTACCGCTCGATTCACGGCTTGTTCGCAGTTCAGAAGCCGTTCCATTGTGGCTTTCCTGTTGTGAAAATGTGGCGCCCGAACGGCGATACGAAATGCAGCTTGCAGGATGCCGCATTATCGCTGCGGAAAGCGATGAGGGCCGCATCGCCTTGCCGGAGCTAATGGACGATCTTGCCGCTCAGGGAATTTCTTCCGTTCTCGTTGAAGGCGGGGCAAGTGTTGCCAAGAGTTTTCTGCAGGAAAAGCTGGTTGACCGGCTTGTCCTGTTTTACTCGCCTGTGGAAATTGGCGCGACGAATGGGGTTGCCGTCGCGGATCTGCAATCCCATATCGATAATGAATTTACAATTTTGCGCCATGCGCAGTACGGCGACGATGTCTGTATCGAGTATGTAAGGAAAGCGTGATGTTTACTGGGATTGTTACAGATATCGGCAAAGTGGATCGTATCAAGCCTCTTAATGAAGGCATTCTGTTGCGTATCGAAACGGTTTACGATCCGGAGACGATTGAACTTGGAGCGTCCATTTCCTGCTCCGGTGTTTGTCTGACCGTTGTGGCTTTGCCAGAAAAAGGCACCAATGCGCGTTGGTTTGAAGTCGAAGCATGGGAGGAAGCCCTTCGCCTAACCACGATCTCAAAATGGGAGAATGGCACGCGGATTAATCTTGAGCGTTCCCTCAAGCTTGGCGATGAGATGGGTGGACATCTGGTGTCTGGTCATGTCGACGGACAGGCAGAAATTGTTGAGCGCAAGGACGAGGGCGATGCAGTCCGCTTCACTCTGCGCGCTCCAGAAGAGCTTGCGCCGTTTATTGCCCAGAAGGGTTCCGTCGCCCTTGATGGAACATCGCTGACGGTCAACGGCGTGAACGGAAATGAGTTCGATGTTCTGCTCATTCGCCATTCACTGGAAGTGACCACTTGGGGTGATCGTCAGACAGGTGACAAGATCAATATCGAGATCGATCAGCTTGCTCGTTACGCAGCAAGGCTTGCGCAATATCAGAAATAAGCTTAGAGCCTAACAACCCTAAGCTATTTTCTGAATTTAGCGTTGACCGCAGATTTGCGGTCCGCGATTTCTGTCATGGAGTTTCTCATGTCCAAGCACGAGGCGCATGCGCCGCACCTGCTCATTGTCGAAGCGCGTTTCTATGAGGATTTGTCCGATGCGCTTCTCGATGGCGCAAAGGCGGCTCTCGATGCAGCTGGTGCAACTTATGATGTTGTGACAGTTCCTGGCGCACTTGAAGTGCCTGCGACTATCTCTTTTGCCCTTGATGGCGCAGAAAATGGTGGCACCGAGTATGATGGCTTTGTTGCACTTGGCACAGTCATTCGCGGCGAAACCTATCATTTCGATATTGTTGCCAACGAATCCTGCCGCGCTCTGACCGATCTTTCGGTTGAGGAAGGCCTCGCAATCGGCAATGGTATTCTCACGGTAGAAAATGACGAGCAAGCTTGGGTGCGTGCGCGTCGTGAAGACAAGGACAAGGGCGGCTTTGCTGCCCGCGCAGCGCTTACCATGATTGATCTGCGCAAGAAATTCGGAGCCTGAGACGATGACTTCTTCTTCTGAAGGCCGTTCCGCACCGAACGCCCCACGACCTGCAAACAAGCGCGGCGTTGCCCGTCTGGCTGCCGTACAGGCGCTTTACCAGATGGATGTCGCCGGTACGGGCGTTATGGAAGTCGTTGCCGAGTACGAGGCTCATCGGCTCGGCAAGGAAGTGGACGGCACGCAATATCTCGATGCTGATCCTCAATGGTTCCGCGGCATTGTTGCCGGTGTTGTCGATAATCAGCTTACGCTGGACCCGCTGATCCATAACGCGCTGACCGAAGACTGGCCGCTTTCACGCCTTGATTCCACGTTGCGCGCAATTCTGCGTGCGGGTGCATGGGAATTGAAGACCCGCAAGGATGTGCCAACAGCTGTGATCGTTTCGGAATATGTGGATATTGCCAAGGCTTTCTACACGGAAGACGAACCTAAACTGGTCAACGCTGTGCTGGATCGTCTTGCTTTTGAACTTCGCGGCGAAAGCCGTGGTACAAAGCCGCGTGGCAAGTAATAATCAATAGTTATATAAAATTGAAAAAGGCTGCGAGAAACCGCAGTCTTTTTCATTTGTCGACCAACAAACTACGGCTTGACCTTTGCAGACAGCTTCCGCATGTTGAGCCAGCGGCATTGAGAATGCTGAAATGCAGGAACTTGTGCCAATTATTTGATTTCAGGCAGATGTTTCGAAAACTAAAAACAAATAAGAACTAGCCGATGAAGCCCGGTGAATAGTCGGCTTCAGGCACTTCCATGCCGCCAGTCCTGGCCCGGGGAGGGGTTTCCGGGTCTTTTTGCGCCGATGTGTGCAGGTAATCGCTACTCTACTGCGAGCGATCTGCTTGTGGCTGGCGCGAGCTCAATGGGAGTTGGCCTAAATGGGAATTGGAGTTCTTCTTCTCGTCATTGCCTGCGGTGTCGTTTCCGTTCTTTTTGCCGCATGGGCGATCCGCTCAGTGCTTGCGGCCGATCAGGGCACGCCGCGTATGCAGGAAATCGCCGGCGCTATCCGTGAAGGCGCGTCCGCCTACCTCACGCGACAATATTCCACGATCGCCCTTGTTGGCGTCGTCGTCTTTCTGGCAGTCTGGTATCTGTTGTCGATTACTGCTGGTATCGGCTTTCTCATAGGGGCTATTCTCTCCGGGTTGACCGGATTTATCGGCATGCATGTTTCCGTCCGTGCAAACGTACGGACGGCGCAGGCCGCGTCCCTTAGCCTTGCTGGCGGGCTGGAGCTCGCATTTAAATCTGGTGCTATCACCGGCATGCTTGTCGCCGGTCTCGCGCTGCTCGGTGTATCCGTCTATTATTTTATTCTGACGGTCTGGATGGGCTACTCGCCATCTGACCGCACCGTGATCGACGCGCTTGTAGCGCTCGGTTTTGGCGCTTCGCTGATTTCGATCTTTGCGCGTCTGGGCGGTGGCATCTTCACCAAGGGCGCTGACGTCGGTGGCGATCTGGTTGGCAAGGTCGAGGCCGGCATTCCCGAAGATGATCCACGTAATCCAGCAACCATTGCCGATAATGTGGGTGATAATGTCGGCGACTGTGCAGGCATGGCTGCGGATCTGTTCGAGACCTATGCAGTCACTGTGGTTGCGACAATGGTTCTGGGTGCGATCTTCTTTAACGGCTCCGATGTACTTTCAAGCGTCATGCTCTATCCGCTGGCAATTTGCGGCGCATGCGTGCTGACCTCGATTGCAGGCACCTTCTTTGTCAAGCTAGGCGTCAACGGCTCCATCATGGGTGCGCTTTACAAAGGCCTCATTGCAACCGGGCTTCTGTCGATCGTGGGTTTGGCAGTTGCCAACACGCTGACAATTGGCTGGGGTGAAATAGGCACTGTCGCAGGCATGTCGATTACAGGCACCAATCTCTTTATCTGTGGCTTGATTGGTCTTGTCGTTACGGGCTTGATCGTAGTGATTACGGAATATTACACCGGCACCAACAAGCGTCCGGTCAATTCCATCGCGCAGGCTTCCGTTACCGGCCATGGCACAAATGTCATTCAGGGGCTGGCCGTTTCGCTGGAATCGACCGCTCTGCCTGCAATTGTCATCGTTGGCGGCATTATCGGCACCTATCAGTTGGCGGGCTTGTTTGGCACAGCAATCGCTGTGACGGCGATGCTGGGCATCGCCGGTATGATTGTGGCGCTGGATGCATTTGGCCCTGTAACCGACAATGCCGGTGGTATTGCGGAAATGGCAGGGCTCGATCCGGAAGTTCGCAAATCAACCGATGCGCTCGATGCGGTCGGTAACACGACCAAGGCCGTCACCAAGGGCTATGCAATTGGTTCGGCGGGTTTGGGCGCTTTGGTGCTGTTCGCAGCTTACTCCAACGACTTGGCTTATTTTGCCGCGAATGGGCAAACCTATCCTTATTTTGCAGATATGGGGCCGGTTTCCTTTGAGCTGTCTAACCCATATGTGGTGGCCGGTTTGATCTTCGGTGGCCTCATTCCATATCTTTTCGGCGGCATGGCCATGACGGCAGTCGGTCGGGCAGGGAGTGCCGTGGTGCAAGAAGTACGGCGTCAGTTCCGTGAAAAACCCGGCATTATGACAGGGCAGGAGCGCCCGGATTACGCGCGAGCGGTCGATCTTCTGACCAAAGCAGCAATCCGCGAAATGATTATTCCGTCGCTACTGCCGGTTCTGGCACCGCTCGTTGTCTATTTCGGCGTGCTGCTAATTTCGGGTTCGAAAGCTGCAGCATTTGCGGCCCTGGGTGCGTCGCTCTTGGGTGTGATCATTAACGGGTTGTTCGTGGCTATTTCCATGACGTCGGGTGGTGGTGCATGGGATAATGCCAAGAAGAGCTTCGAGGACGGCTTTACCGATGCCGATGGTGTGAAACACATGAAGGGGTCGGAAGCGCACAAAGCCTCTGTAACAGGCGATACGGTGGGCGATCCTTACAAGGATACGGCCGGTCCGGCAGTTAACCCCGCAATCAAGATCACCAACATCGTTGCACTCTTGTTGCTGGCGGTACTAGCCCACATGGTTTGATTTAAAGCATTTCCAGCAAAAGTGGGAGCCGGTTTTGCGTTCGGAAATGCGTAAAAACAAATAGTTACAGCGGTTCACTCTTAACTGGAACCGCTGTAAGTCGCAAAATAAAAGCCCGCCAGTTGGCGGGCTTTTTTTGAGATTCGCAACAGATCAGTTGTTTGCGCCGCCTGCTGCACCCGGCAGCGATGTCGGAGCCTTGCCAACGCCCTGGATGATCTGACCGATAAAGGTCTGATCCTTGCCGCCCGTTGGGGTCGTGCGCGATACGAAATCGAACAATTTACCGTCCTGCAGGCCATAATTGGCAATATTGCTGACCTTGCCTTCCTTGTCGAAGTAAACCGCAAGGATATGACGGTCGATGATCTTCGGCTTCATGAACTGTGCCGCACGGTAGCGCTTCTGCGAAATGTAATAGAACACTTCATTGTCGAAGGTTGCCGTGGTGGACGGTGTACCGAGTGCGAGAAGCACCTGTTCACGGCTGGAGCCAACCGGAACCGAATCAAGCGCCTCCTGATCGAGCACGTAACCCTCTGTAAGCGTTTCCGACGGGTTTAGCGTGGATGCAGTGTTGCATCCGACGAGAGCCGCCGAAAAGAGAATTGCTGTGCCTGCGAGAAGGGCACGCTGTTTGCGTGCGCTTGGGAAAATTCGCTGCAACAAAGACCTCTCCATACATTCTATATCAGCGCGGCACTTTCGCCGTCGAGAGAACTTCGGTAAACCACCTTGCTTCTGGATGCAACAAGTACGGTCGTACAGGAATGATTCTTCGACTTTTTCGCCGCAAATCAAAAGCTAATGAGACAGTTGTGCTTCGCGTTTACGAGACGATCGTGGCGGCGGCGCGGCAAAAGCGATTTTATGCACAATTTCAGGTGCCTGATACGCCTTTAGGTCGTTATGAGATGCTTTCGGTTCATATTTTCATATCTCTTCATCGCATGAAGGGTGAAAATTCGGTGCTGATGCCGCTTGCGCAGGACATTGCAGACGAATTTTTCAAGGATGTTGATCATTCGTTGCGAGAATTGGGAATCGGCGATCAAGGCGTTCCCAAGCGCATGAAGAAGCTTGCACGCATGTTTTACGGGCGCGTCAGCTCGTATGGCACGGCACTGGACGCCGATGATAAAAAAGCGCTGGCGACCGCTTTGACGCGAAACATTCGACCCGATCTCGAATTCTGGCCACATGCTCACTATCTGAGTGAATATGTATTTGCGTGCCGTGATCGGTTGGCAAACATTGAAGACAGTGCTTTGGCAGCAGGCGACATATCCTTTATGGATGCAGACGAAATGATGCTTGCGTCAATCGATAGTACAAAAGAGGCAAACGAGAATGACTGATAAACCGGCGCTGACCTATCCTGTTCCGGTTCTTCATCTGCCCCACAAGGGCTTGACGGTGAAGATTGGGACCAATGACAGGGAAAGAGCAGCATTGGCAGCTGAACATGACCTTCAGGCTGTGAACTCCTTTGCGGCTGAGTTTCTGCTGACGCCGTGGAAAAAGAACGGCATCCGCCTACGAGGCACCATCAATGCAGAAATCGTGCAGTCTTGCGTTGTGACGCTGGAACCGATCGATGCCACGATTGCCGAAGAAGTGGATACGATTTTCGTACCGGAAAATTCGCGCCTCGCTAAAATTCAGCTCGATGAAAGTGGCGAGTTGCTGCTGGATGCTGACGGTGCAGATATTCCGGAGACTTTCGTCGGCGATAAAATTGACATTGGTGCAGTGGCCGAAGAATTTTTTGAACTCGCACTCGATCCATATCCACGCAAGCCGGGCTTGCCAGCAGATGCGGAACCAACCGTTTTCGGCGACGTGGAAGAGGAAGAAAAGCCTGATTCGCCTTTTGCCAAGCTTTCAGAATGGCAGAATAAGCCGTGATTTAACTGATGCTTGAGAGAATCTGGTTGTGCGCGACCGGAAAAACACTATTTTCGCGGAAAACCCCTCTGCTTTTAGACAGGCAGGATTGGGGAAGGGATCGCACAGGAATAATCAATAGTGATAAAAATTTCGATTGACGCCATGGGCGGTGATTTTGGCCCAGAAGTGGTCATCCCCGGCGCGGCGAAGGCACTTGAACGCCATCCTGATATCCGGTTCATTTTTTTTGGGCTGGCCGGTCAGGTCGAGCCTGTGTTGGCACGTTACCCGAAACTGCAGGCAGCGTCCGAATTTCGCGCCAGCCAGGTCGCCGTTAAAATGGATGACAAACCTAGCCAGGCGCTTCGCTCTGGTCGCGGCAAATCTTCCATGTGGCAAGCGATTGAAGCAGTAAAGACGGGCGATGCCGATGTCTGTGTTTCTGCTGGAAATACCGGCGCACTGATGGCCATGTCAAAATTCTGCCTGCGCATGCTGTCTGATGTTGAGCGTCCGGCTATAGCTGCCATCTGGCCGACTTTGCGCGGTGAAAGCGTTGTGTTGGACGTAGGCGCTACAATCGGTGCTGATGCGCGGCAGCTCGTAGATTATGCAGTGATGGGCGCCGGTATGGCGCGCGCGCTTTTTGAGATACGCAAGCCGACCGTGGGGCTCCTCAATGTTGGTACGGAAGAGGTCAAAGGCCTCGACGAGATCAAGGAAGCCGCGCAAATTCTACGCGATACACCACTTGCGGGATTGCAATATACCGGTTTTGTTGAAGGCAACGATATTGGCAAGGGTACCGTCGATGTCGTCGTGACAGAAGGCTTCACAGGCAATGTCGCACTGAAAACTGCCGAAGGTACGGCACGTCAGATGGCCACACTGCTCCGTCAGGCAATGACCCGCACATGGCTCGCGAAGATCGGGTATATTTTTGCAAAGGGCGCATTTGACCGCGTCCGCGAAAAGATGGATCCGAACAAAGTGAATGGTGGCGTGTTGCTTGGTATGAGCGGCGTTGTGATCAAAAGCCATGGCGGTGCTACTGCGGAAGGCTTCTGCTCGGCAATTGAAGTTGGCTATGACATGGTGCGTAACAAGCTTCTTGAGAAGATTGAAGCCGATCTGGCTCATTTCCACCACAGTCATCCGCATGCTGCATCCAATGACGGCAGCGAAGCAGCCAAGTGATAATTAACCCTCTTAACCGGGTATGAATGTTCATCGGCAGGCGTGCACCCGGTGTGGTCAGGCTAGAGCAGTTTCATGGAATCGGGTTTTCATCCGAAACTGCTATAAAACAAAAAGATAGAGTGGCTATTCCGGTTCAGGAAAATAGAAGCCGCTCGAGGACAGGAAAAAAGATGATAAGATCTGTCGTAAGAGGTATTGGTTCGGCGCTGCCTAAGCGGATCATGAAGAATGCCGATTTTGAAGGCGTGATTGAAACCTCTGACGAATGGATCGTTCAGCGCACCGGTATTCGCCAGCGTCACATCGCAGATGAAACCGAGACGACTGTTTCGCTCGGTGCAGCGGCTGCGCGTGCAGCGCTTGAAAATGCTGGTCTTCAAGCTTCCGATATCGATCTGGTTCTCGTCGCAACATCGACGCCAAATCACACATTTCCAGCAAGCGCGGTCGAAATCCAGCGCGAGTTGGGTATTACATCAGGCTTTGCGTTCGATCTACAGGCGGTTTGCAGTGGCTTCATCTATGCCGTGACAACAGCGGACCTTTATATTCGCGGTGGCATGGCTCAGCGCGTGCTGGTCATCGGAGCGGAAACCTTCTCGCGTATTCTCGATTGGAATGATCGCACGACCTGCGTGCTGTTCGGTGACGGTGCGGGCGCGCTGGTACTAGAAGCAGGCGAAGGGAAAGGCCTGACGTCGGATCGTGGTATTCTGGCTGCAAATCTTCGTTCTGACGGCAATCATAAGGAAAAGCTTTTTGTGGATGGCGGCCCATCGACCACGCAAACGGTGGGTCATTTGCGCATGGAAGGCCGTGAAGTCTTCAAACATGCCGTGGGCATGATCACAGATGTGATCGAAGCCTCTTTTGCCGAAACAGGTCTGACTGCAGACGATATCGACTGGTTCGTGCCACATCAGGCCAACAAGCGTATTATCGACGCTTCAGCAAAAAAGCTGAATATTGCCGAGGAAAAGGTGGTTATCACTGTCGATAAACACGGCAACACGTCAGCGGCCTCAGTTCCGCTGGCGCTTGCAACAGCCGCCGCAGACGGTCGTATCAAGAAGGGCGACCTCGTGCTTTTGGAGGCGATGGGCGGCGGATTTACCTGGGGCGCGGTATTGTTGCGCTGGTAATTAGAAAATTGATGGGCCGCGAGGAAACTCGCGGCTTGACCGGACCGCGTTTATTTGTGTAACCTCCTGTCACTTAAGGATATTATCTGTTCAAACGCTAACCAGGTAGGTTCGGTTATGGGAGGTAAGACGGTCACACGCGCTGATCTGGCAGAGGCTGTTTACCGCAAGGTAGGCCTGTCCAGAACAGAATCGGCGGCTCTGGTCGAGATGATCCTCGACGAAGTCTGTGACGCTATCGTAAACGGTGAAACTGTGAAATTGTCGTCATTCGCGACATTTCAGGTCCGTGACAAGAATGAGCGCATCGGCCGCAACCCGAAGACCGGTGAGGAAGTGCCAATTCTTCCACGTCGCGTCATGACGTTCAAAGCGTCTAACGTTCTCAAACAACGCATCCTTCAAGAACACCAGAAGCGCGGGTCGAAAAGCGCCAAGTCGTAGTTTTTAGATGGATAGAGGTTTTTAATCTCTTTGTATTTTACTGCGTCGCCCCCTCGGGGGCGAAGTATTTTGCTTGCTTATATATCCAGTGACATCAGCAGCCTGAAATCTGTGCTTCTTCCTGTTATATATGAAGGGGTGCTTATAAAGTTCTGATATTATATAATCTACGGACAAAGCGAGTCGGTTCCCTAATATAACAAGCCGAAAAGTAGGGGCTTTTCGCTCGATATTTATATGTTAAATGCCGTTCGATTATCATGATATTATGGCTCGCACAAAATGACGTGTCGATTGCCATTTGAACTATCTGGGCTGGCAGGACTCGCTGCACGGCGAGGCTAAACCACTGGAAAGGGCAAGCAGATGGACAAAAGCCCTGATGCATTCAGGACTATAAGCGAAGTAGCAGAAGATCTCGATCTTCCGCAGCATGTGCTGCGTTTTTGGGAAACACGCTTTACCCAGATAAAACCGATGAAGCGAGGCGGTGGTCGTCGCTATTATCGTCCGCTTGATGTTGAATTGCTCAAAGGCATTCGCCACCTGCTTTATGATCAAGGTTATACCATCAAGGGTGTTCAGCGACTTCTCCGCGAAAACAATGCGCAATTCATTATCGCGCTTGGCAATGGCGATGTTCAGGCCATCGAAGCCATCACGCGCCAGAAGCAGGCTGCAGCTGAAAAGCAGGCGATGGAAAACGCTGCCGATAATGAAATGGCGCTGCCAAGCGGCATCAAGGCACCGCAACCCGCACGCAAGCTGTTTGGCTTACTGAAGGGTGAGGAAGAAGGCCCTATTGGTGCTGATGGGAAACGCCCGTCGAAGGATAATCGCTCGCTTCTTCAGGAAGCGCTTTTTGACTTGCTTGAATGCAAGCGCCTGCTGGATCAGGTTCGCTGAAAAACGGGTTCATGTTTTTCAGACAATAAAATGAAAAAGGGAGGCAGTGCCTCCCTTTCTTTTTTGGCCTACGTCGACGATAGCTTCAGGCCAATAATGCCGGCCAGAATAAGTGTCACGCTGGCGACGCGGAAGAATGTTGCCGCTTCACCCAGAATGAATATTCCGACGACGAATGCGCCAACCGCGCCAATGCCGGTCCAAATAGCATAGGCTGTCCCCAGCGGCAGGGTACGCATTGCAATCGAAAGTAGGGCGAAACTGCCGATCATCGTTACAATCGTGATGACGCTGGGCGTTAAAAGCGAAAAGCCTTCCGACTTTTTCATGAAATAGGCCCAAATAATTTCGAGGCCACCGGCGAGTGCCAGATAAATCCATGCCATTTTAGTGCTCCTTGGGTATGGGCCGTCCCATTTTTCAAGAGAACGAAAGGCCGTCCTTTCGTCAATACTATAGGTCTAATGAGAAGGATGCAGAGCGTCATTGAGATACATGCAGCTCAGCATGGTAAAGACATATGCCTGAATTATTGCCATCAGCAATTCAAGTGCTGTCAATGCGACAGTCATGGCGAGAGGCATAATGGCCGATATTAATCCCAGCGAACCCAAACTGCCCAGTCCAACCACAAATCCAGCAAATACCTTCAGCGTGATGTGACCGGCGAGCATGACTGCAAACAGACGTACTGAATGGCTGATCGGACGTGAGATATAAGACATGAGTTCGATCGGAACGATAATCGGCGCGAGCATCACCGGGACGCCTGCCGGCATGAACAAGCGGAAGAACTTGAAACCGTGGCGTAGCAGTCCGTAAATAGTGACGGTTAGAAATACGAGCATAGCCAGCGCGAACGTGACGATTATATGGCTTGTTACCGTGAAGGCATAAGGAAACATGCCGATGAGGTTGGCCACAAGAATAAACATGAAAAGCGAGAACACCAACGGGAAGAATTTCATTCCGTGTTCACCTGCATTTTCACGCACTGTCTTTGATACAAACTCGTAAAGCATTTCAGCTGATGATTGCCAGCGACCTGGTACGACCTTACCTCGGCGCGAGGCGAGAAAAAGGAAGCCTGCAGCAACTGTCACTGTCAGCAGCATGTAAAGTGCGGAATTCGTGAAAACAATCTGCTGGCCACCCACTGTGCCAAGCTCGACGATGGGTCGGATCGCAAATTGTTCTATAGGCCCAGCCATGGAGCACCCTCCAATGGGGCCGTCCCCTATGCGAACACAGGCACGGGTCGTCCCGCGCAGCCCTCAAATAGAGAATTTTTTCGCGAGCTGCAAGTCCGTGAACAAGCCGATCCTTACGAAAAGTTAATTGTTTCGCGCTGGATCGAAGAGCTTTTTAAGCTATCCTTAATTACCACAATCAATTCTGGAGACTGATCAATGGCTATTTCCCGGCGAAATTTTATTGTTGCAGCTTCTGCTGCGGGTGGTGGAGTAGCTTTGTCACCATTTGAAGCTTCGCAAGCCTCAGCGCAAACACCTGTGTCGAAGGCGGAAAATCCCGGCTTTCATCGTTTTCAGTTTGGTGACTTCGAAATCACGACTCTTTCTGATGGACGTCGGGCGGGTGAAGCGCCAGAGAAGACATATGCGATCAATCAGGATCCAAAAGATGTTGCGGCCTTGCTGGAAGAAAACCTACTTCCTGCCGACCGTTTTGTGAACAGCTTCACGCCTGTTCTTATCAATACCGGCAAAGAGCTCGTTCTGTTTGATACGGGTATGGGAGCAGGAGCTCGTGAAGCCGGGCAGGGTAAACTGATCAGTGCACTGGAGGCTTCCGGCTACAAGGCGGATGACATTTCTCTGGTTGTTCTGAGTCATTTCCATCCCGATCACATCGGCGGCTTGATGGAAGAGGGTAAGCCCGCCTTTGCAAATGCACGCTATGCCGCAGGACAGAAAGAGTTTGACTTTTGGACCGATCCAGCCCGCCTTGAAAGCCCTGCAAAGACCGTCGCACAAATGGTCGAAAAGAACGTGAAGCCGTTCGCAGAAAAGACCATCTTCATTGATGATGGCAACGAAGTGGTTTCGGGTATCCATGCCATAGGCGCCTTTGGCCACACACCAGGGCATTTGGCATTCCGAGTGGAATCGGATGGCAAGTCGCTTATGCTGATTTCAGACACAGCTAATCATTCGGTTATCACCTTGCAGCGTCCCGACTGGCACGTTTCGTTCGATATAGACAAGGAAATGGCTGCCGAGACGAGAAAGCGAATCTTCGATATGCTGGCTACGGATCGCTTGCCATTTATTGGCTATCACATGCCATTTCCCTCGCTTGCTTATCTGCAGCGTGCTGGCGAGGGCTACCGTTACGTCCCGGAAACCTACCAAATCCGTAACACGTAGTTCTTACAGCTTTGTGGTGCGGGCGTCTCCATTTTCACAAATTCAGAAAATAGACCTTGCACCACAAGTCGTTATATTCTAGGGCTTTCTCCGGCTCGGAGCGTAGCGCAGCCCGGTAGCGCACTTGACTGGGGGTCAAGGGGTCGTGGGTTCGAATCCCGCCGCTCCGACCATTTTTCCCCAATGAGAACAATGCATTGACGATGCTGGTGAACCACTTTCGGTTCAACCTGCAGTCACATACATTTTTCAGTCTTTCCGTCGCTGCAATTAGCTTGGAACTGCACGATGGATAGTTACGGTCGTTGCGTAAACCGTAACCAGCGGCCGGGTGTCATTCCAAAGGCTGATTTGAAATGCCGCGTGAAATGACTCTGATCTGAGAAACCACAGGCTAGTGCAGTTTCAGCCAGACTTACATTGCTGCCGGATAGCATGCGCCGACCTTTTTCAAGCCTGCGCATAATTAGATAGCGGTGTGGGCTCGTTCCATGAAGTGCTCTGAAATGGCGTGACAATGTATATCGGTCGAGACCGGAAATGTTCTCAAGATCGACAGATGATACTGTGCTTTCGATATTCTCCTTAAGATATTCACGAATATTCAAGATCGCATCACGCGCAATAAATTTTGGATGCGCAATTTCTCTATCTGCATGCTTCCATAGATTGGACTGCAAGCGCATTATAACGTCGTCGAGTAGCAGTTCATCGGGTTCGTTGCTGAGATCTATAAGAACCTCCACCAGCAATTGATGCAGCGATTTGTCAGACAATATTGGTTCTTTGACAAAAGGTAAGATGTGCGTGCGACTTGACGCTTCCAGCAATAGTTCCGGCGGAAAATAGAACATCCTGTAATGCAGCATGTTTTCAGAACCGGCGGCACCGTCATGAAGTTCGTCGGGGTGAATGACAATCGTATTCCCAGGAACGCTAACGCGGGAGGCTCCACGATAGCGAAATGTCTGTACACCGGCTAAGGTTATTCCGAGCGCATAGGTATCATGACGATGAGGGCTAAATCCAACGCCATGGAATCTCGCATCAATGCGATCAATGCCCCGTTTTGTTGGAGCATGCAGAATTCGCTCAGATTCGCACAAACGTTCAATACTCAAAATATTGCGTTCCCTATTATCCGCTTAGCACGAATATAATGGGATCATTTTTGCATGTTCGATACAAAGTTCACAATTGTTTTGCGTGATGATTTGGCACCTTGGCAGGAGCTGAATGTCACCGCTTTTCTCGCTAGCGGGATTGTCAGTCAACACCCGGATATCATCGGCGAGCCTTATCAGGATGGGGCCGGCAACACTTACAATGCTTTGTCCATTCAGCCAGTAGTCGTGATGTCTGCGGATGCGGCTCAAATGCACAAAATACACGTAAAGTCACTGGAAAGAGGGATCACAACTTCTCTCTATATTGAAGAGATGTTTTCCACAGGGCATGACGTTGCGAATAGAGATGTATTTTCAAAGTTTGCACCTGAATCTGCAAATGTTGTCGGTATCGCCATTCGGGCAGAAAAGAAAATCGTCGACAAACTGGTTAAAGGCGCAAAGCTGCATAAGTAGTTATTCGCTATTTATTTCTGCATGATGTGCAAGGTTGGCAGTTTAGAAATGAACTATCCAATTTTGCATGCCGTGAATCCCGTGGGATTATGTGCGTCCAGAGAAATTTGTAGTTCTGTGGTCAAAAAAATACCCCGGCTGAGGGCCGGGGCAATCTTAACCTTATGTGCTACTCGCAAAGATCACGTACGGGGGTAAGGCGCGATCTCCTCATTTAATAAAGTTTAGTAAAATAACTAATCTAGATTATTGATGATGTGTGAATATAAAATTTTTATCGTTATAGTATGTTTTAATCTAATGAGCATTTTTTGTTTTAACAATCACACTTGTTCGCTCACAATAATTTTGATGATACGGAGTGAATGCGGTGTTTATTTTATATAGCAAAGTTACCTGGTGTAATAATTTGGCCTTTTGGTATAATTTAATGTGCGTTATGATAGCCAAAATTGATTAGGTACTTGATCGACTTTTCAAATTTTAATTGGTGAGCGAATAGGTTATCTGCCGGTATTAAAGTGCGTTCTTTCAAGTTTTTCTGCGCTATTGTTATCAGAGATGCTTGATGTTTGAGGCTGTTGGGATGAGTTTGATTATTGATTTTGCAAAATATGTGTCGATCGTTGTGATCGGTCTTTTGCCTATTATGAATCCTTTGACGACAATCCCGTTATATATGTCGCTGACCAAACGCATGAGCGCGGAAAACAAACGCGTTCAGGCAAGAAAAGCCTGCATATATGCCTTTTCGATCCTAACGGCTTTTCTGCTGCTCGGAAATGGGATCATTTCGTTGTTTAGTATCTCCATGCCCGGTATTCGTGTGGCTGGCGGGCTGATTATCATGATCCTGGCCTTGCGGATGATTTTCTCTGGTGAGGATTCTTCGTCCGAAGTGGATGCAGAACCTGCCGATATCAAAAAGGCTGAACTGGATTACTCTTTCTCGCCACTGGCAATGCCTAGCCTGGCAGGGCCGGGTTCTATAGCGGTTGTTATGAGCTTTGCGTCGCAGATACCATCTGAGCATACCGTTGTGGGCCATGTGGTTGTTATTTTGGGAGTCGCTATAACGATCTGTGTTGCCTATCTTGCACTGTCCTCCGCATCGCTCATCGAGAAGGTGCTCGGGGAACACGGTATGCAGGCGGTGACAAAGATCATGGGCTTTTTGCTGACCTGTGTGGCCGTACAGTTTCTTGCCTCGGGTATCCGCGATTTTTATATTGAGTTCAGTAAGATCAGCTGAAGCGTTTCACATTTTTCAGGATGTGAACTAAGTGCGTGGAACGAAAAGAATAATGCACGCGCCAACAAAGGCTACGGTCGCGCCTATAACGTCCCAGCGATCTGGGCGCATGCCTTCTGCAGCCCATATCCATACGATCGATACAATAATATAAATCCCGCCATAGGCTGCATAGGCACGTCCCGCAGCATCGCTTTCAATCAGTGTCAACAGATAGGCGAAAAGGGCGAGACAAACCAAACCTGGAACAAGCCAGAGGGGGGATTTGTCCAGTTTAAGCCACGCCCAAAACGAGAAGCATCCGGCTATTTCGAATATAGCTGCGGCGGCATAAATCACGAATTGCAAAGCAGATTTCCTTGGAATTGATTGTGTGAAGCGGCTTTGCGGTAGTGTTTATACTCCAACCCAGCACACCCCCATACGAGGCCAAAAAGCAGATAAAAATGCCGCCAGTGATCAGTGTCAATCACATTGCCGATGAGTACATGACCAAGATAGGTCGCATAAGCGCAAAGCAGAAATGGTTGCCATGGTCGATTTCTGAACATTAGTTTGAAACCGATGGCCAGTGTCAGGAAGGTTAAAGTCATGAAGGCGATGAAACCGATCCAGCCATAATCAAGCACTGCTTTCAGCCAGATATTATGGGTGTCTTCGCCGAACATGGGACCAAATTCCAATGGTCCGATTCCCAGTGGATGTTCGGTCGCAAGCACCATGCCGAGCCAGTGCCGGGCAAACCGGCCCAGACGCGCACTGTCGTAACTTTGTTCAAGGCGCGCGCGCTCTAAAAAGAGCGCTCTTACGTCGGGAATTTGCAGGAGTAGTAGAATAGCCAGCGCAATGACAAGGACCGCAAGCAAGCCGATTGTGATCAAGCGCAGGCGAAACCTGTTGCTCTGGCTCTGAAGCAGCAGCACTGCAAAAAGACAAAGGAACGAGAGCGGCGCCATGGCCCAAGCAGCACGTGAGAAGGAAACCAGTATGCCGAGTGTCAGTACACTGCACAACGGCATATAGACGAGCAAATCTCGGCCATTGCCTTTCATGATGCGGTAAAGGCTCCATGTGAAGGGAAGCACCAAAAACGGCCCGTAAACATTCGGATCTTTAAAGCCACCCATTGCACGGCCATAACGGGTAAAGGCATCGGCGCCAGGAAACAGGTTTAGATAACCCGCAATGCCCAGCAGCGACGATAGGATACCGACCAGAAGATAGGCGTTGAATATCGTTTTCAGGCGACGATAGTCTGCTTCGATGATTGCGGCATAAAAGACAGCCGTAAAGGCAAGGAACAGCGAAACAGCGATATATAATGGCGCATCCTTAGTGTCAGCCATTTGCATGACGGAAATCATACCGCCGAAGTTGAACACGGTCAGCAAAGCGAGCAACACCAGGCTGGTTCGTGTCAACCGCATCCCAAAAAGCATGGCGATTGCTATGAGCGCGACCATATAAAGTTCGTATGGAGCGGGTTCGCTCATCACGAACCCAAGTAGAAAAACACCAAGTCCAATAGCAAAGTTAGCGATGAGCCTGTTTAAAGCGCGCTTACCTGCAACCTCGGTTGCAGGTAAAACGCGGTAAGGTGTCGAAACACTGCTGGTACCGTTGGCGACTGTTCTCAATAAGCGTTTTCCGTGTTGAGAAGTCTGACGGGGGTCAGAAACAGGATTTTGAGATCAAACCAGAGCGACCAGTTTTCAATGTAAAACAGGTCATATTCTGTGCGCATGGTGATCTTGTCTTCATTGTCGATTTCGCCGCGCCAGCCATTGATCTGCGCCCAGCCGGTTACGCCCGGCTTGACGCGGTGACGTGCGAAATAGCCATCAACGACTTCATTATAGAGTACGTTGTGAGAGTGCGCGGCCACCGCATGGGGGCGAGGGCCTACAAGCGACAGTGAACCTGTCAGCGAATTGAAGAACTGCGGCAGTTCGTCGATGGATGTCTTGCGGATAAAGCGCCCGACGCGGGTCACGCGGGGATCGTTTTTTGTGACGGCGTTGCGTGCAGTCGGGTCGCTCTGTTCCGCATACATCGAGCGGAACTTCCAAACATTGATGACTTCGTTGTTAAAGCCATGCCGCTTTTGCTTGAAGATTACCGGGCCTTTGCTGTCGAGCTTAATGGCAATCGCGGTTGCCAGCATGATGGGCGAAAGAAAGACGATGCCAAGCAGACTGAACACAATGTCGAAAATACGCTTGGCAACTGAGTCCCAGTCGTTGATTGGCTTGTCGAAGATGTCGAGCATCGGCACGCTGCCGATATAGGAATAGGCGCGGGGGCGGAAACGCAGGTGGTTGTTAAGTGCCGACAGACGGATATCGACCGGCAGCACCCACAGCTTGTTAAGGATCATCAGAATGCGTTCTTCGGCACTGATAGGGAGCGAAACGATCAGCATGTCGATATGCGCAATACGCGCAAATTCGATCAGCTCCTTTACGTTTCCGAGTTTGGGGTAGCCTGCCACGATGGGCGGCGAACGCTTGTCATCACGGTCATCGAAGATGCCGCAGATGCGAATGTCGTTATCCGGCTGCTGTTCAAGTGTGCGGATCAGGGCTTCGGCATTGGGTCCACCGCCGACGATGACAGCGCGCCTCTCCATAATACCATTCCGTGCCCAACGACGGATTCTCCATGAGACAAAGAGGCGGCAGATGATGAGTACGATCATTCCGCTCAAAGCCCAGATCAGAAACCAGGCGCGCGAAAAATCCGATGAAACCTTGAAGAGAAAACCTGCTACGGCAACGGCTCCCAGCACAGTTGCCCAGCTGATGATTACGCGTTTCAGGTGGCGGCTGGGGCTGCGCAGAATATTGATCTGATAGCCGTTGTTTATTTCCATCATCAGAACGTAAAGGCCACCGCCCGCGAGCATGATGAGGAGATAGTAGATCAGGAGTGAGGTGTTGAAACTGACATAATAGGCAAAGCTCAGAATGCCAGTCGTGAGGACGATGCCGAATTCAACGAGCCGTATCACACCGCTGAGCATGGTTGGCGACAGGGTGTTACGCTCATATTGCGCGGCCATCTGGCGCGCCATTGCGTTCAACCCGTTCTGTTCGCTCGGTTTGGAACCACTCGTGCCTTTGGCATTACTTGCCTCAGGATCGATTGGAGAAGACACATCATTATCCCGCACAATTTTACCCCTGCTAATCAACGTGCCGGACTATATTTAACTGCAAATCCTAAGGATTTGCTGATCAAATGGTCCTAGCTGGTGCAAGATTTTCAGGAACGTGCTTCACGGTAAACTAATTCTATAGAATGTGCCATTGCCTGAAGGCTGAACCGCTCGCGCAGGCGTGTTCTGTCGGGCATCGATTTTACGAAATCAGCCTCAGCGCTGGCAACTACGAGCAGCTTGGCTGCGAGCAGCTCGATGTTGGGCTCAACAAGAGCCGGTGAGTTGGGGCCGAAGATTTCCGGAATGCCGCCAACACTGCTCGCAATGACAGCTTTTCCAGCAGCCAATGCCTCCAGCACGATGTAAGGAAATGCTTCCGCGCGTGATGGAATCACGATGCTTTTGCCAAGCGGAAACGCTTCTCGCGCAGCCATGCCGGGCAAAAAGCGGATTTGGTCAGCCATGCCGAGCCCATTTGCGAGCGTGAGAAAATCGGACTTCTCCGCGCCATCGCCGACCATAGTGGCGGTAAAACGCTTCCCGGATTTGTCACGAAGAGAAGCAAGGGCGCGGATCAACAGATCGGGGCCCTTTAATTCACGCATCGTTCCTATGAAAAGGAAATCAGTGGCGTCAGTTGCGGTTGTCGTATGAACAAACTCTTCATCAGACAAGCCGTTATAAATAACCGCATGAAGGTCGTATGGCCTGCCAACCTTCTCTTCATATGTCCGCTTCTCGAAGTTTGAAACGAACAGAACAGCGTCGGTGAGCGGAGCCAGCAACCTTTCGACCAGAAAGACCGCGCCACCACGACGCGTCTTTCTGTCAAAATGCAGGCTACCGCCATGCGGTGAGTAGATACGGGCTACGCGAGACTTAAAAACCCGTAGAGCTGAGCCGAACAGACGTGCATAAACGCCACCTTTGGCGCCATGTCCGTGCAAGATGTCCGGCTGCGATTTCTTGATAATGCGATAGGCTTTGTATGCAGCTTTGATATCGCCAATGCCGATATGTCTTTGCATGGCGATACGATGGATGCCCAATGCAAGCTTGGGCCGTAATTCTTCCAGTAATTCATCTTCGCGCGCGCCACCGGTTGTCGCATCGCAGAGAATGCCAACTTGGTGCCCGTTTGAAGCCTGAATGCTGATGAGATCGCGGACATGGCGGAACAAGCCACCCGTAGGTTCGCGAAAACAATGGACGATTCGTAAGGGCGTGTTGTGCTTTTCATCAGACATTTATCGTCATCAGAATAGACGTTCGCGCACATAGACGGTGTCGCCCGGTAGGATCGGATCAGAGATCAGGACGCGCCCTGTCATCACGTCTCCATTGATCGTGCGTGTAATATCGACACTTTCCTGATTGGCGCGTGGAGTAAACCCTCCAGCTGCGGCGATTGCCTTTTGCACAGTCATACCTGGCACGTAAGAATATTGGCCCGCACCGCCCACTTCACCCATGATGAAGATCGGACGATAACGGTCGACCTCAACGCTGACGTCAGGATCGCGCAGGTAGCCGCCACGCAGTTTTGAGGCAATTGTGCCTTCTAGCTGCTTTACCGTCTTTCCACTTGCCGGAACGCTGCCAATAAGCGGGAATGCGATATAGCCCGACTGATCGACGCTATAATTATTGGTGAGGCTTGCCTGCTCAAACACGGTAACGCGCACACGGTCACCTGCATTGAGCAAATAGGGTTCGTTTAACGCGGCATGAAACGCCTGTGGGGCAGGGCGATAGCTGGAGCATGCGGAAAGCGTCATCGCCGCAAGGCCAAGCGCAACAAGAACCAACCGGCTCGTGCGCTTTTTATGAGTTTTCTGCATCGTCATTGTCGCCTCGGTCTCTTCCGAAAAGCATTGCCGCATTTGCAGATTCGGATAGGAGATATCCAAATGCTGATACATGACGTTATCGATTGATTAAGGTTAATGGCTGGTAAAGAAGTGATACGCTTCCGGAAAAACTTTCTCTCTTTCCAGTGAAACCGAACAAATAGACAGTTTAACCCTCTGGTTACCTTGTTCGTTTACATTTTCTTACAAAATTGGCCTTCGACACGTTTTGAGTGGGCGAGGTGATGGCTCGGGAACCGCACATCCAGAATATTGGGCGGAACATCGGGCGGAGTATGAGAATGTCTGAAGTCGATAGGCTGTCGAAAGACGCAGATATTGATATTGGTGCGCTCTTTTCGAGCTTGCGCCGCAATTGGCTTTTGATTGTCAGCGGCGCACTCATTATGGCAGTGCTTGCCTGGATCATATGTCTCCTTCTGACGCCTGATTATAGCGCTGAGACCCGCATTCTGATCGAATCCCGTGAATCCGTTTTCACACGTCCAAATGGTGAAGCCACAGCTGAACGGCCATTGATGGACCCGGAAGGGGTGAAAAGCCAGGTCGAAGTGCTGACTTCGGGCGATCTTCTGAAGCAAGTGTCAGATAAGCTCAAGCTCACCGACAACGAGGCATTTACCTCAACAAATGTAAGGCCTTGGACGCGTATCTTGATTCTTCTTGGTATGCGCAACAATCCGACCAGTCTGACACCTGAAGAGCGTGTACTGCAAAAGTTGCGCCAGAACTTGCAGGTTTTCAACGTCACCGGTTCGCGTGTGATCGTCGTCCAATATACGTCTGCAAATCCGCAGGAAGCAGCGGATATCGCAAACGCAGTGGCTGACGCCTATATCGCGCTACAAGGCGCTGCAAAACTCCAGTCTAACGATGATGCAACCGGCTGGCTTGCACCAGAAATCGAGGATCTGCGCGGCAAAGTGCGGGATTCAGAAAAGAAAGTTGCGGACTATCGCGGAGCAAATGGCCTTCTGACGGGACAGACAAACAGCACCATTGCCACCCAGCAGCTATCCGAAGTCTCGACGGAATTGACGCGACTGCGTTCAAGCCGCGCGACCTCGGAAGCAAAAGCGGAAAGCATTCGCAGAGCGCTTGCAGCCCGTGTCCCGGTTGATACTCTGCCTGATGTTGTAGCATCCGGTATGATGCAGCGCCTTTCCGAACGTCGCAT
The DNA here is from genome assembly GCF_002278035.1 of Ochrobactrum quorumnocens. NCBI lineage: Bacteria > Pseudomonadati > Pseudomonadota > Alphaproteobacteria > Hyphomicrobiales > Brucellaceae > Ochrobactrum > Ochrobactrum quorumnocens. Next base: position 787,386 of record NZ_CP022604.1, read on the forward strand.
TCAGCTCAATTCGCAAATCGCTGATCTTTCAGTAACGTTGCTTGAAGGCCATCCGCGCATCAAATCGTTGCGCTCGCAACTCGCCGATCTCGACCGACAGATCAATGGGGAAGGGCGCAAGCTTTTGACGAGCCTCAACAATGAGGTGAGTGCTGCGAGACTGCGCGAGGATGAACTCAATCGTGAGTTAAATCGTGTCAAGGCACAGGCCGCCCAGGCTGGTGAGCAGGAAGTCGAACTGCGGGCGCTCGAGCGTGAAGCGGCTGCGCAGCGTCAGCTTCTTGAGACCTATCTGACGCGTTATCGCGAAGCTGCCTCGCGCACGGATCGCAATTATGTCCCCGCCGATGCGCGGATTTTCTCTCGCGCTGATGCGCCGGGATTGCCATATTATCCAAAGACCTTGCCGGTTGTCAGCGCGACCTTTGTTGCTGGACTGTTGCTCCTATCAATTTTCGTCTTGCTGCGTGAATTGTTCAGTGGACGGGCCTTTGTCACAGTGGACGGGCGCCGTATTGCAGCGGTGGAAGAAATTGAAATGCCAGTGATTGAAGCGGCAACAGACATGGCTTTCACTCCGCCTTCCGCAAGCGAGTTCAAAACTGCCGATAGCCGCCCTGTGCGGCGCTGGACGTCGCCTTTCATGTCAGGTTCAAAAATTGCCTCTGCGGAAGATGCGCCAGAAAATCCAAATGGTGTGAAGACGGTGGCTAACGGCCTGATTGAAGGCAGTTTAAAGCGGGTCATCGCGATATCTCCGGAAGGCGATAGTGCATCCGCTGCGACTGTGCGTCTTCTGCGGGAGCTGGCGGATCGGGGCAAACGCGCTATTCTGATCGATATGACAGCCTACGGTACGCTGGGGCTAGTTATGCTCGATGGCAGTAACCGAGCCGGTATTACAGAGCTTCTGGCCGGTGAGCGGCGCTTCAACGATGTCATTCATACGGACCACTATTCTCAGGCGCATGTGATGCCGCTAGGCAAGGTAGCACCGGAGAACGCGATGCGTTCGGCTGATCGTCTGCCGTATATTCTGGATGCGCTGGAAACGGTTTATGATTTCGTGGTGGTCGAATGCGGCCCTTCCACATCGCGGCAGATACGCCGTATCGCCGACGGTCCGGCTGTCGTGATCATGAATATTGTCGATCCCGACGACAATAGTGTCGTCATGGCAGCGCTTGATATGGATCAGGGCGGCTATGAAGACGTCATCATTCTGATGGACAATCAGCAGGCGACAGGTGCTAACCCTGATGCGTCACAACCTACCGCCTGATTTCGATTCACGATCAACGAGATAGCGCTCTCGTCTGAATCAAATTGAGAAGCGCTTATCGTGAAATCTTAGCGTTTCGCCAGTTTGCTGCGTAGCGCTTTTGCGAACTGCCACAAGTGGGGATTGCCTTTAACTGTCGCGACGACTTTGTTACGGACTGATTGCAGTGCGGTGAAGGCTTTGCCTTTGGCCGTTAGAGGGATAATGGTGTCGAAGATGCTCGATTCAATATCGCACCATTCTCGCTTATAGGGCTCGTCGCCGATCCCAAAGCTATAGATGGTCAGGCCAGCGTCACAGCTTCTCTTGATGTCTTCATAGAACAGAAACTCCCCAGGGCTGGCAGTCATTAACTCGTCATCGGCTATCGCGCTGAATTCGACAGTCGGACCGAGTTTCGAACGGGTTTTGCCGATCAGCGAGCGGATTTTGCCGCCGACTTCAAGGACTTGCAGTTCGTATGCTGCGTGCAGGCTCCCAGTCGCGTTTCCGTAAAGCTCTTTGAAGAACGTTTGAATATGGGCATCGGCAAAAGGATCGTCGATCCCCATTTGCCGGAATCTATGTGCTTTGAGAGCAAAGAAAGCATTGAGTATCTCGTTCGTTTCTTCACGGGACTGGGGGGCATAAATTCGCCACCCGCCAGCCTCTTCATATCGACGGCCATGCTGACGATGTTTTTTGAGTTTTCGCTTGGCGTTGCTTCGCTCAAGGACTGCATCAAATCCGCTGATCAGAGACGCGGCAAGCACAGGATTGGGGTTCTCAATACTTTTCAGCTGCAACAAAGGGTTATCTTGGCCGGATAGAATGGGCAGTTGCCGCGTTAGCGAAAGCACATCGATATCTGGCCTAGCGATCCGAATGGTTGACACGAGCTGGCCGACGGATGCGTGTTCGACCGAACCGCCAAGCCAGGGGAAGTTACAGTTTGCATGGCTTCCGCCTGGATAACGCAACACGCGTGTGCCGTTTACGCTGACAGTCTCAAGTGGCAGCAACATAACCGGCGAATAGTCAGCAAACAGACCAGCAACCAGAGTGTCCGAATTGACATGCCTGCGCCAGCAGTCGATCCAGTCGAAAGTTTGTGCGTTGCCGTGCAATGCGCCCGGCTTTGACCAAAAAGCACGCAGTTGCGCGTAATCAACAATGAGGCGTGGCGTTAGATTGGCTTGGGCTTCATCAGTCACGTTTCGGTTGCCCCCGCAAATCACTCAACGACGTTTTGGGCGAGGAGGCTGAGCCATCCACCAGATGATACCCATAGCAGGCAACACCCAGAGAATACCGGTGAAGAAGAAATAAAGGAGATGCACCCATGCAGGTGAATTACCAAGCTGGGCCACAGCTATAATTGTCGCAAAAACTGCATAGACGATCACAAGAGCAACCAGCAGAAATGTGCCTATGAGTTTTTTCAGCCGAACGGGCATGTCTTTCTCCTCTATCCTGCTCTTCACTAGCTTGTGAGAACACGCAAAGGAAGTGAAAACGCGTCGGCATGTCGCGTGAACTTGGCTTGTAACCGCTTCTCCTATGCGGCATGTATCGGGCAGATGAACAGTCAGGGATAAAATGGCATGGCGGCAGTATCCGTTCGACATGAAGGGCAGAGCGCAGTGAGATCCGGCGAGGATAAAAATCGTCGGCTGATCCGCTATTGGCTCTATGCAGTTTTTGTCGTTCTGATCGCAATCGTCATGGTCGGTGGTGCAACGCGCATGACTGGCTCTGGTTTGTCGATTACTGAATGGAAACCGATCCACGGCGTCATTCCGCCGCTCAATCATGCCGAATGGCTGGAAGAATTCGATAAGTATCGCCAGATTCCGCAATATCAGCAGATCAATAAGGGCATGTCACTCGAAGCGTTCCAGTCCATCTTCTGGTGGGAGTGGGCGCATCGCATGCTTGCGCGATTTGTCGGCTTTCTGGTTGCAATTCCACTCGCCTTCTTCTGGCTGACCGGACGTCTGAACAGCAGCCTTAAATACCGGATGCTTGGCCTTCTGGCACTCGGCGGCTTTCAGGGCGCTATTGGCTGGTGGATGGTTGCGTCGGGACTGAGCGAGCTTACCAGCGTCAGCCAGTATCGTCTTGCCATCCATTTGACGACGGCCTGCGTCATCATAACGGCCGTGTTCTATATCGCGCGAGGGCTCGTCACTTATACCGAGCGCCCGGCGAAACGGTCTATCCAGCGTTTCGCAGGCTGGTTGGTCTTTGCTGTGCTGGTGCAGATCTATCTTGGCGGTCTTGTCGCCGGGCTCCATGCAGGTCTTACATACAATACCTGGCCGCTGATGGATGGTGCGATCATCCCGTCAGATTTGTTCATCCAGTCGCCTTGGTGGCGCAATTTGTTTGAAAATCCAAAGACCGTGCAGTTCGTACACCGCATGTTCGCCTACACAGTTCTGGTTCTGGCGGTCATTCACGCCGTGCAGGTTTGGAAAAATGCGGCAGCAACCACCCATGCCCGCCGTACAATCGTGTTGCTCGGCCTGATACTCGTGCAGGCAGCGATCGGCATTGCCACACTTTTGATGAGTGTTCCTCTTGATCTCGGCCTGACGCACCAGTTCGTGGCGTTGATGGTGCTGGCTTTCGCCGTTGCACACTGGCGCGCAACAAAAGGCGCTTACAAAGAATAAACAGTCTGACGCAGATGCCTTAGCGCGGAAGCTATCTTCAGCTCCCGCGCTTCATCGGCATCATTGCGGTCTTCGCGATGCCAAGCGGCTGAGAGACAGCCATAGGAAAATGCGAAATCGAGGACATAGGCAGGATCGCATCTGAGGATCGGCGCGAAATGCTCTGCCATGCGCTGAGCGCGTTCGAGATTGAGGCACAGATCATCGCGATCCAGCGGATTGTAGAAGATGTTGGCGGCATCAAATGCCGCATCCCCCATCAGCCCGTGGGGATCGATCACAAGCCAGCCGCGAGGTCCTCGCATGACATTCTCATGATGAATATCGCCGTGCAGCGGAATTGCTTCACGCGGCATTTCCAAAAGGCGCTTTGCAAGTTCCGTAGCCTCCGCATAAATTGGTTTGTGGCTTGCGACTGCAAAGAGGCCGGAAAAATGCTTGTTAAGTGGTTGCAAATCATCTGGAACAGGTGAGGCGGAAGGCTGATGCAATGCAGTCAGCACTTGCCCGAAAATAGCGAGACATTCTTCGTCTTTGCCACTTTTGAGTTGCTCATCGAGGTGGTAGCCGCCCGCATATTCGAGCAACATCGATGTTTCCTTGAGATCATAGAGCTTTGCAGCCCCATGACCGTCACGCCATGAAAGATAATGTGTGCCTCGCAGTTCCTCCATCCCAGCGGGCTTGAGCTGCTTGACAACAAAAACTTCGTCTGGAAAGTCATTGCGTTCGACTTTCCAGACCAGACTTGAATGTGTGTCCGCGAGCGGCACATAAGAACCGACATTCCATTCGGCGGGGAATATCGGCCTTTCCGTCATCAGGCTTTGCCGAGCATCAGATTCATATTCTGAACAGCGGCACCCGATGCGCCCTTGCCGAGATTGTCGAGCAGCGCTACGAGATTGACCTGATTGTCGCCTTCCGTTCCAAACACGAAAAGCTTCATGCCATCCTTGCCAGCAAGCTCTTCAGCATCGACGCGCGGCAGTTGACTGCTTTCCTCCAGCGAAACAACCTCAACGTTATTCTGCCCAGCATAATGTTCGGTCAAAACCTTATGGATATCATTAAGCGACGGCGAGCCTTCAAGTTCGGTCACAAAGAGCGGAACCTGAACGATCATGCCTTGAGGGAAACGGCCGACGCTTGGGCTGAAGAGTGGGCGGCGATCCAGACGACCATGCAATTGCAGTTCAGCCACATGCTTGTGACGCAGCGGCAGGCCATAGAGGAAGTTGTTGGCCGCTAGATGCTCCGGATGGTTCTTATCTTCCATCTGCGCGATCATCTGTTTGCCGCCGCCTGTATAGCCGGAAACCGCGTTGACGCTGATTGGATAATCAGCCGCCAACAACCCGGCATCGCGCAAGGGGCGAACGAGGGCGATAGCGCCGGTCGGATAGCAGCCGGGATTAGCAACAAGGCGTGCTTCAGCAATCCGCTCACGCTGGCCTTTGGCGAGCTCCGCAAAGCCGTAGGCCCAGTCTGAGTGCACTCGATGAGCGGTCGACGTATCGATTATCCGGGTCGAGTTGTGACCTTCGAGCAGCGAAACAGCCTCCTTGGAAGCGTCATCTGGCAGGCACAAGATCGCAATATCGGCAGAACGCAGATAGTCGGTACGCAAATCCTTGTTGCGACGCTCGGCTTCTGGAATGGAAATCACTTCAAGATCGTCGCGCTCGGCAAGGCGACCGCGAATTTGCAGACCAGTTGTGCCGTGTTCGCCGTCGATGAAGATTTTCGGTTTCATGCGCTTTGCCTTTAGATTTCAGAAAGTTACGCCATTATTCGGAATCAATTTTCGAGCTGCTTGAATCAATTTCTGAGCTGCAGCAAGGCTTAGTTTTTATCGTCGCGCTTTTTGCTCGGCCAGAAGTCCGAGATAATACATCGCAATGGTCGCTCCGGCTATTGCCGTTATATCGGCATGATCGTAAGCGGGTGCAACCTCAACAACATCTGCACCCACAAAATCAAGTTGTGTGAGCTTGCGAAGCACAGACAGCACCTTCGCCGAAGACGGGCCGCCAGCAACTGGCGTGCCGGTTCCTGGTGCAAATGCCGGATCAAGACAATCAATGTCAAAGGTCAGATAGGTCTTCTTGCCAACAGTGCGTTTCAGAATCACGTCGGCAATTGCCTGCGCCGACATGTCCTCAACCTCGTGACCATAGATGATCTTGATTCCGCAATCTTCTGGCGCATGCGTCCGAATGCCGATCTGGATAGAATGTTCAGGATCGATAATTCCGTCACGCACGGCTCGAGCTACGAAAGAACCGTGGTCAATGCGCTTGCCATCATCAAACCAGGTATCCTGATGCGCGTCGAATTGAACCAGTGCAAGCGGGCCGTATTTTGCGGCATGGGCTTTGAGTAGTGGCCATGTCACAAAATGGTCCCCGCCAAGCGTCAGCAAAAACGCATCGGATTTGAGGATTTTTCCGGCTTCCCGCTCTATCGTTGCGGGCGTCTTATAATGATTGCCGTAATCAAGAAGACAGTCGCCGTAGTCGATCACGGCGAGGTTTTCGAATAGATCGCGCTCAAACGGATATTGTGGATCGTTGTCGAAAATCGCCGATGCGCGACGGATCGCCTGCGGGCCGAAGCGCGCGCCGGGCCGGTTGGAAACCGCCGCATCAAACGGAATGCCCCAAACGACTGCTTCAGCACCCTTCAGCGACTTCGTATAAACACGCCGCATGAACGATAGCACACCCGCGTGGGTGGGGTCGGTGGCAGCGCTGGTCAGGCTGCCGGCGGTGAAAGCATGGTCGATGGTTTTTGAGGGCATGGCTGGCTCCCGAATAGTTTCACAACTCTCATAGCGCTTCACGAAGCAAATTGGGAGATTGCTTTATGTGGTTTTTGCGTCAAAACCATAAGCGCGTTCTACCCGGGCGATGCGAACGCGATAAGTTTCATACCATTGCTGGCGACCGAGTTTTTGCGCGACGAGATGATCAACGTCGCGCTTCCATGCCCGGATGCTCTCTTCGTCTGCCCAGAACGAATTGGTGATGCCGAAGCCTTCCGTATCGCGTGCACTTTCAACCCCAATATAACCGGGTTGTTTTGAGGCCAGTTCCGCCATGCTTTGTGCCATTTCGCCATAGCCATCATCAGCGCCAAACCGTTGCGATGAAAATGTGACTACGAAGTAGGGCGGGTGTGGTGTGTTGGCAAAACATTCAGTCGTAGACATAGGCGTGCTCCATCTTCGAAGAATCGTGGACTTCACTCTTCATGAATGCTGTCGACGGGGCTTGCAACTGCGACTACAGCATCAGCCCAAAAATCGGAATCTATTTTTGGAAAGCTCGAAGGGTGGCTTCAATAGCCTAGAGCGCTGCTCAACATCTCAGGGTGCAAAATTGCGCGGGCGATAAACCGCGATTGTGAGAACGCGGAGCGTGTTGGCAAATACCTCTCTTTCAAAGAGGGGTTTTATGAGAAAAGTAATATTTCCAATTTCAATCGCGCTTGTTTGTTCTGCCGCGCTGTCTGGCTGTGTGACTGACCAGCGTGCGGCCCGCTATCAATTGGAGCAGCAGAATGTGGGCGCGCTCAACTGGATGCAACAATCTGGCGAATACGAGGCGCTTGCCTATCAGGCCTTTAACAGTGCGCGCAAAGCGTTCGACACGGCGAAGGTTCGCAAAGGATACCGTAAAGCGGTGATCGTCGATCTTGATGAAACGATGATCGATAATTCGGCTTATGCCGGATGGCGTATCCAGCATAATGTGCCTTACACAGAGAAAACTTGGGCGCGCTGGATGGCTGCCGAACAGGCCCGATCTATTCCGGGTGCTGTCGATTTCGCACGTCATGTGAATTCGCATGGAGGCAGCATGTTCTATGTCACGAACCGCGATGCCAAATCATTTGAACATACAGCGGCCAACATCAGGAAGCTCGGCTTTCCCGGTGTATCAACGAAGACACTGCTTCTGAACAGTGGCCAATCAAACAAGCAGGCGCGTTTTGATACCATTAAAGCGGCCGGCTTTGATGCGGTGGTCTATGTTGGTGATAATCTCAATGATTTCGGAGGTGTCACGTATCACAAGAACAACCAGCAGCGACGCGCTTTCGTTGCAGCCAATCAAGCGGCCTTTGGAACCAAGTTTTTCATGCTTCCAAATCCAAGCTATGGCGATTGGGTTTCCGGCATGGCGCCGGAATTTTACAAACAGTCTGTAGAGAAACAGTTGCAGATCAGCCGGGAAGCCATTCGTGCCTGGGCAGGTTGAAATAGTCCAGACATTGCGAAAACAAAAAAGCGGACCCGAAGGTCCGCTTTTCTGTAATTCCAAAGCGATAAATATTAGCGCTTGGAGAACTGGAAAGAACGGCGAGCCTTTGCCTTACCGTACTTCTTACGTTCAACAACGCGGCTATCGCGAGTAAGGAAGCCACCCTTCTTGAGAACCGTGCGAAGGCCTGGTTCGTAGTAGGTGAGTGCCTTGGAGATGCCGTGGCGAACTGCACCGGCCTGACCGGAAAGACCGCCGCCAACAACAGTCGCGACAACATCGAACTGACCAGCGCGGTTCGACGCAACGATTGGCTGCTGCAGGATCATCTGCAGAACCGGACGTGCGAAATACGCAGCGAATTCTTTGCCGTTGACGGTGATCTTGCCGGAACCTGGCTTGACCCAAACGCGAGCAATCGCGTCTTTACGCTTGCCGGTCGCATAAGCGCGGCCCTGAGCGTCGATCTTCTGAACGTGAACCGGAGCGGCCTGTTCAGCGGCTACGCTGCCGAGTTCTTCGAGCGAGTTGAGCTGCTCAGCCATGATTATGCATTCCCTTTGTTCTTGCGGTTCAGCGCGCCAACGTCCAGAGTTTCTGGCTGCTGAGCTTCATGCTGATGTTCTGCACCTGCATAAACGCGCAGGTTCTTCATCTGACGACGGCCAAGCGGGCCACGTGGGATCATACGCTCGATAGCCTTTTCAAGAACGCGTTCTGGGAAACGGCCTTCGAGAATCTGGCGAGCAGTACGCTCCTTGATGCCACCTGGATGGCCAGTGTGCCAGTAGTAAACCTTGTCGGTGTACTTCTTACCGGTCAGAACAACCTTATCGGCATTGATGATGATGACATTGTCGCCATCGTCAACGTGCGGGGTGAAGGTTGCTTTGTGCTTACCGCGCAGGCGATTGGCGACGAGGGATGCGAGACGACCGACGACGAGACCTTCTGCGTCGATCAGAATCCACTTCTTCACCACTTCGGCTGGCTTCTGAGAAAAAGTTGCCATTGAAGTCTTCCTTGACTTAATCCCAGATCTTACGATCCAGGCTTTTCTTGTTGCTTGTGTTAGTCACGCCAATTGTAATGACGGCCAACCTTAAGGACGTTTGAAAGCGAGCTTCCTAACGCACTAGGCGGGTCGATACACAAACTCGAGAAGGTCGTCAAGCGCTGTTTTTACGACTGTTATTTAAAAATACAATAAAAACAATCACTTATGAATGAGGTATTATAATACCGTATTTTTTAACGCGGTGGAATGGAATAAGTCGCTGTTGCGTGGGCGATCAGCTCGTTTCGCTCATCACTGGTCAGACTTATATCCAGTACGGCCAAACGCTTTCCGAGCTTGAGAATCCTTGCCAACGCCTTCACCGTCCCCGGCGTGGCTTTGCGCAGGAAATTGATATTGAGATTTGTAGTCACAGCAAGCGCGACTGGTCCTATATGACCAAGAATTGCTGCATAAGCTGCCACGTCTGCAAGTGCGAAAAGAGAAGGACCCGAAACAGTGCCGCCGGGTCGCAAGTGCTGAGCATCGGCGCGAAGATGCATTGTCGCGACGCCGTCCTCGATAGAGACAATCTCAAAACTGTCGTCAAGTTGCGGAAACTCGCGCTTCATGAAGAGGCGTAAATCGTCAATATTCATGACTGGGCTCAAGGCCGTATGGTGTGCAGTGTTGATATTCATTTCCTCTCCCTATCTTTAAGAACTAACGGGAGTAAGGCCGATCTTGCAAGCATGTGTTGCGATATGCCACCAATAAAGTCGAAATTTGCGGAGGAGGAACCAAATGCAGACACCTTCAGACAATCAAATTCGCGAAATTCTTCAGTCTGTCAAAACGATTGCGTTGCTTGGTGCGTCGCCCAAAGCTGAGCGCCCAAGCAACGGCGTCATGAAGTTTCTGCTTGATCGGGGATACCATGTCATTCCCGTTAATCCGGGGCAGGTGGGAAAAAGTATCCACGGACAGCAAGTAGTGGCCAATCTCGCCGATATTGATGAGCTGATCGATATGGTGGATGTTTTCCGAGCATCTTATTCGCTTCCGGGCATTGTAGATGAAATTCTCGCTATGAAGCAGCGGCCAGCGGTTCTTTGGACACAGCTCGATGTGGTGCATGAAGAAGCAGCAAAGAAGGCTGCAGATGCTGGTTTGAAAGTGATAATGGATCGCTGCCCAGCTATCGAATACCCGCGGCTGATTGGCCGATCGTAAGTCACGGAATTATTTTCTTTAATTGTATCGCTTGGCGCAAATTCCTCCTTTGCTTTCTTTGTGGCACAGCCTAACGTCCACTCGAATTAATTGGCATAGACTGTCAGGAGGAACTTATGTCTAAACGCTCACCCGGCATCGAAACACTAGCAGTCCATGCGGGCGCAAAACCCGATCCGACGACGGGTGCACGTGCGACGCCGATCTATCAGACAACGTCTTTCGTGTTCGATGATGCCGATCACGCTGCCTCGCTGTTTGGCTTGCAGGCTTTTGGCAACATTTATACGCGCATCACCAACCCGACTACCGCTGTTTTAGAGGAGCGCATTGCTGCTCTCGAAGGAGGCACGGCTGCAGTTGCCACCGCTTCGGGACATGCCGCTCAGCTGTTGGTATTCCATGCGCTGCTGCAGCCGGGCGATAATTTTGTTGCTGCACGCCAGCTTTATGGCGGTTCGATCAACCAGTTTGGCCAGTCTTTCAAATCCTTCGGTTGGCAGGTTCGTTGGGCGGATGCAACCAATCCTGCGGAGTTCGCTAAGCAGATTGATGATCGCACACGCGCAATCTTCATTGAGAGCTTTGCCAATCCGGGCGGTATCGTTGTTGATATAGAGGCGATTGCCGAAATCGCTCACAAATACGGTCTGCCGCTGATCGTCGATAATACGCTGGCATCGCCTTATCTCGTACGTCCGATTGAGCACGGTGCGGATATTGTTGTGCATTCGCTGACCAAATTCATCGGCGGGCATGGCAATTCGATGGGTGGTATTCTGATAGATGCTGGAACATTCGATTGGGCCAAGTCCGGAAACTATCCGCTTCTGACCGAACCGCGTCCAGACTATGCCGGTCTCGAACTGCACAAGACATTCGGCAACATTTCTTTTGCCATTGCTGCGCGCGTGCTTGGCCTGCGCGATTTCGGCCCAGCCATTTCGCCATTCAATGCGTTCCAGATTCTGACAGGCGTTGAAACGCTGCCACTGCGTATGCAGCGCCATGTGGACAACGCATTGAAGGTCGCTTCATGGCTGCATGGACATGAGAAAGTATCCTGGGTGAATTATGCCGGGCTTCCTCATGACCAGTATCATGCGCTTCAGCAGAAATACTCGCCGAAGGGCGCAGGCTCTGTTTTCACCTTTGGCTTGAAAAGCGGCTATGAAGCGGGCGTCAAGTTTGTCGATAGCCTCGAACTGTTCTCGCTGTTGGCCAATATTGGCGATACCCGTTCGCTGGTTATTCACCCCGCATCGACGACGCATCGTCAGCTGACCGATGAGCAGAAGGTTGCGGCGGGTGCAGGCCCGGATGTCGTTCGTCTGTCCATCGGCATCGAAAATGCTGATGATATTATAGCTGATATCGAACAGGCGCTTGCCAAGGTCTGATGTTATGAGCCTGCTTGTTGATTTCGAACTGACTGACGTTGAGCCGGAGGAGGGCGCACCTTTACCAGAGCGTGTCCTGTCGGGTGATCCGCGCTCCCGCACATGGAACCTCGAAGAGACTGCCGATGGCAAGCTCTTCGCAGGCATATGGGAAAGCTCGCCGGGAAAATGGCGTGTTGAATATGACGAATGGGAGTTTTGTCACATTCTCGCTGGTCATTCGGTCTTGACGGAAGAGGGTGGTGAAGCGCGCACGCTTAAAGCGGGCGATAGCTTTGTAATTCGCCCCGGCTTCAAGGGCACCTGGGAAGCGATCGAAACCACGCGCAAGGAATATGTGATCCGGCTTTAAAGCCGGCGTCGTTATTGTTGGAAGCTAAAAGGCCCGGTCGCTATGACCGGGCCTTTTTCTTATGCGCCGTATGGCACCCAGATATTTTTGACCTGAACAGCCCTGCGCAAGTAATCGCGCCCCTGCGCTTCGGCATTGTTGAGCCAGTTGGGTAAGCGGCCATTGGTGACCCATGTGGCCTTGAGATTTCCGGCAGAAGCCTTTTCAACCATCGCGCTGCCTTCCTTAGAACTGAAGTACCAAAGGGCTGCCACTTCATCATGTTCAGCCAATGTCTTGGCCAAGACATCACGTTCGCCGGTGACAATGTTGATTACACCACCCGGCACATCCGATGTGTCGAGCACCTGATAGAAATCGCCAGCAATCAGCGGATGACGGCTTGATGGCACGACAATTGCGCGATTGCCCATCGCAATTGCAGGCAGCACAAGCGAGACCAGCGACAAAAGCGGAGCTTCATCCGGGCAGACAATGCCCATCACACCCCATGGCTCGTTCATGGCAAGCGTCACATGGCGCGACTTGGTCGAATGCACCGCGCCGTCGAACTTGTCTGCCTGTGCAGCATAATAGAAAATGCGGCGCAGTGATGCTTCGACTTCTTCGGTAGCTTTCTTTTCGCTGACACCAGTGCTCTCAACGAGGTGAGCCACAAATTCGTCGCGGCGTGCATCGAGGTTTTCACCCAGATAATAAAGCACCTGTGCCCGGTTATGGGCGGTGGCGCTGCCCCAGCTTGATGCTTTAGCCGCAGCTTCAACCGCATTGCGGATATCTTTGCGGTTGCCAATGCCAGCCTGACCGATAACTGCGCCGCCTTTGCCTGTAACCGAATAGCTATAACCACCATCAGGACGAGCCTGCTTGCCGCCAATATAGTTCTTCATCGTGCGATCGATGCCATCGATGACGATCTTGTCGTCGCCGGATGGTGAGGCAGAAGGTACGAAGTTTTCGTTAGCCTTGGGAGCGTCGAGGGTTTTTTCCCAATCGGCTGAAAGATATTCATACAAGCCTTCGCGTGCACCCTCGCGGCCGTAGCCGCTTTCGCGATAGCCGCCAAAGCCTGCACCCGCATCAAGCATATTGGTGCAATTGATCCAGACAACACCGGCTTTCACGCGGGCTGCGAGGTCAAGCGCAACATTGATGTTCTCTGACCAAATGGATGCGGCAAGACCGTAACGCGTATTGTTGGCGAGTGCCACAGCCTCATCCGGCGTACGGAATGTTGTGGCGGCGGCGATTGGTCCGAAGATTTCCACCTGGCAGACCGTTGCCGCCTGATCGACCTCAGTGAAAAAACCGGGCGCAATGTAATTGCCCTTGGCAGGCAGTGGATTTGGCGTCTGCCAGAGTTGTCCGCCTTCATCGATACCTTTCTGGATCAGATCGGATATGCGTTTCACCTGTGCAGGCGAGACAATGGCACCAACATCGGTGGATTTGTCGAGCGGATCGCCGACGCGCAGGCTTTCAAGCCGCTTTTTCAGCTTGGCATAGAACCGATCTGCAATGCCTTCCTGCACCAGAAGACGTGAACCCGCGCAGCAGACTTCGCCCTGGTTAAACCAGATGGCGTCGACGACACCTTCAACAGCGGCATCGAGATCAGCATCTTCAAATACGATGAAGGGCGACTTGCCACCAAGTTCAAGAGAGAGCTTCTTGCCGGAACCTGCAATTTGCTCGCGGATGATACGACCCACTTGCGTTGATCCGGTAAAAGCAACCTTGTCGACGCCGTCATGACCGCAGACGCTCGCACCAGTTGTGCCATCGCCCTGTACGATATTGACTACACCGGCAGGCAGGCCAACTTCGTGGCAGATTTCTGCAAAGGCAATAGCGGTCAGTGGTGTGAGATCAGCAGGCTTCAAGACAACTGTATTTCCCGCAGCCAAGGCCGGCGCGATCTTCCACGCCAGCATCAACAATGGGAAGTTCCAAGGGATCACCTGACCACAAACGCCAACCGGCGAAAAGCCCTTGAACTCATCTTCAACCATCTCCGCCCAACCGGCATGATGGTAGAAATGACGAACTGCCAGCGGAATATCGATGTCGCGGGTTTCACGCAGAGGTTTGCCATTATCCATAGTTTCCAGAACCGAGAGGAAGCGTTCACGCTTCTGGATATGGCGGGCAATTGCATAAAGGTATTTAGCACGTTCATGGCCCGATAGTTTCGACCATTTGCCAAATGCACCACGCGCGGCTTTCACCGCCTGATCAACGTCTTCCTGCGTTCCAAGCGTGATCTCGGCAAGCTTGTCACCATTAGCAGGGTTAGCCACGGCAATGGTTTTACGGCCTTCCGGTTTGATGAAAGTGCCGTTGATATAATGGCCGAAAGAATGGCCATGCTGCTCCAGCCACTGCTTCACATCACCGTTTGCTTCGGGGGAAGGTCCATATTCCATGGTCTTCAGAATGTCCTTGATGGGTCGCATTTCAAATTTTCCTTACGCAGCAGCGTGACGATTGGCGCTCGAATAGCGTCCGGTCACGAAGTGCTCTAATTGCCGTTCGATATCGCCAAGCATGGATGAGGCGCCTAAGCGGAAGAGATCTGGTTCGAGCCAACGATTACCGAGTTCTTCTTTCATGAGCGTGAGCCACGCGAGAGCGTCCTTGGCGGTCTTGAGGCCACCGGCTGGCTTGAAGCCGACGATCTGGCCGGACAATTCGCCATAATCGCGCAGCGCCCGTACCATCGTCAGGCTGACGGGCAGCGTCGCGTTGACATCTTCCTTGCCGGTCGAGGTCTTGATGAAATCAGAACCCGCCTGCATCGCCACCATTGAGGCGCGATAAACATTGGTTAGCGTGTTGAGATCACCGGTTGCGAGAATGGCCTTCATATGCGCCTCGCCACAGGCTTCGCGCATGGCGGCAATTTCGTCATAAAGCGCGGACCAGTTTTGTGTCAGCACATGCTCGCGGGTAATGACGATGTCGATTTCGTGGGCACCCTGCTCAACCGCATAGGTGATTTCTGCAAGGCGCAATGGCAAAGGTGTCAGGCCTGCCGGAAAACCTGTTGCCACAGAGGCTACGGGAATGCCGGAGCCTTCCAGTGCTTTGACTGCATGGGATACCATGGTCGGATAAACACAGACTGCGCCGGTGGTTATGCCTGCATCGAGAAGGCCGAGGGCTTCCAGAATATCATCACGCACAGGACGGCGCGCTTTAGCGCAAAGTCTGCGCACACGCCCGGCAGTGTCGTCACCAGCAAGTGTGGTCAGGTCGATGCACTGGATTGCACGGATGAGCCATGCTGCCTGATATTCTTTCTTGATCGAACGACGTGCAGGCAGCGTTGCAGCACGACGTTCCGAGGCACTGCGGTTCACGACAACATCTTCAAACCATTCAGGCTTGAGCGGTGTGCCATTATTGCGGGGAAGGGCTTCGGTCATTGTATTGTCCGTCTGTGAGGTTTGTTGACGTTCAAGAGCACTTAGGCGCGTTCGATCAAAGGCGCGTGTTCACGGCAGAACGTTTCAAATTCATCGGCACTGGCATAAGCCTTTTGCGTGCCGGGTCGGGTGATGGAATGAGCGGCATAAAGGGAGGCTTTGCGAAGCGCTGCTTCCACATCGCCCCTCTCTGCATAAAAGTGGGCAAACGAGCCGATAAATGCATCGCCTGCGCCTGTCGTGTCTTTCGGTGTGACTTTGACCGGCGGGATATTGACGATTTCAGTTGCGGTAATCATGCGTGCGCCACGTCCGCCCAGCGTCACGATGACCGTGCGGATGCCATGCGCAATCAGCGAGCGAGCGGCAACGACAATCTCATCATCCGTGCTGGTCGGAAGGCCAGACAAAAGAGCAAGCTCGCTCTCGTTGGGCACGAGGAAGGTCACTTGCCGGATGCGTTCCGGATCAAGATCTGCCGCCGCAGGCGCGGGGTTCAATATGGTTTCTATGCCATTTTCAGCCGCAAAAGCGATTGTGTGGTAGACGGTCTCGACCGGCACTTCCATCTGCATGAGGATCAGGCCGCATTCCTTCAGATCATCGGCAGCCTTGTCGACTTCGGCGGGCAAGAGGTCTGCATTTGCACCTTTGACGATCAGGATCGAGTTTTCGCCTGAAGGTTCGACGAAGATGGGGGCTACACCGCTCGACTTGCCCGATACTTTGAGAACGTGTCGCGTATCGACGCCAAAGCTGTTGAGATTGCGGATCGTGTTATCGGCAAAGACGTCGTCACCAACGCGCGTTACCATCATCACGTCGGCACCGAGACGTGCAGCTGCAACAGCCTGATTTGCCCCCTTGCCGCCGCAACCAATCTCGAAAGTCGGTGCTTCAAGTGTTTCGCCGGGGCCGGGCATACGGTTCACGTAGGTGATGAGATCCACCATGTTGGAGCCGACCACTCCGATCTTTCTGGTCATGAGAAGTTCCTTTGAAATTTCAGAGTGCCCTGATCTTGGCTTCAAACTGTTCAGCGGCAGGCTGATCGAGATAGCCAACGCGCACGGGGAAGATGGCGCGTTCACCCGACGCCAGTATCCGCACATTGTTCTTGGCTTTTTCGGCGAGATAGCCTTCCGGCTCGCAAGTGGATGGCAGGGCAAAGGCTGCAACCTGCGCATCACCGTTGACGAGAATCCACCGCACAGTTTTTGGGAAAGCCTCATCCGGATAGGAGATCGCAAAGCCGTCGCCATCGGCTAACTGCATCATCTGATGGGTCTTGCCATCGGCATCGGTTGGTAAGCCACGAATGTAGAATACCTGCTCTGGATCGTAGCGCTCCGGCTCATCGAGCACTTCCATCACGGAAGGATCTGCGGCCAGTTCATCAATCAAGGAGAGGTAATCGTCATTGGGTGTCACATGGCCCGGAACGGCCGTGCGAACCTGCACCTGATCTGGTGTAAAGGCGACCGGCTGCACAATGCGCGCGTCTTCGTCATAGGCGAAATTGACGTGGCACATATACATCAGCTCCATCGGAGCCGATGACAGGTTTTCAACATCCATGGTGATGTCGAAAAGCGTTTCCTTCGCATGAAGCCGAACGCTTGGCCGAGCGAGATAATGCGCGCCAAAGCCCATGACATATTCATATTCGCCAGTGACTTCGACAAAGCTGCCATGTTCATCTGCGCCGAACAAAAGGCCTGCTTTGTCCATCTTTGCGCAGGCCATTTCACCATGCAGAAGGTGATTATCCTGCGGCGAAGGGCAGCCATTGCGCAAGATTCCGCTGTGAAAAGCAAAGCATCCATAAGTCTCGACGATGGTCGTTGCCGGACGCGGCATGGAGAAGCTGTTGCCCATGGTGAGATCAATGCCGTCGAACTCTGCGGCCCATACCATCTGCCCCATGAATGGAAGCACGATGATATTGCCGCGTTCGTTTTCGATCAGCAGAGCTTCGATGCCGCTTGGATAACGAAATGCCGTCACACTCAGCCCGTCTGCACTGGCAATGACATGCGGTTGTTCAACAAAGTCCTGACGACGAAGATGAAATTCAATATCCTGCATTTGGGATCACCTGCCTTGATTGCGCGAAGCATTGATCGCGATGACGAGGATGAGGAACGCGCCCCAGATGAAGTCGATCAGGTGGTTGGAAAACCGCATCATCTGGAAGCCGGAGGAAAGAAGCATGAGAGCGATCAGCGCTATGGCGATGCCCAAAACACGCCCTTTGCCACCAGCCGGATTGGTGCCACCCAGCACGGCGATCAGAACTGCCTGCAACAGATAGGACGCGCCATAATCGGATTTAGCCGCATTGGTACGTCCCGACAAAATGATCCCCGCAAGCGAGGCCAGAACGCTCGTCAGCATGTAGGAATAAAGGATCATGCGCTCTTTGCGGATGCCAGCAAACACGGCTGCGCGCGGGTTGGTGCCAATCAACATCAGATTGATACCAAGCGTGGTGCGCGTCAGCAAAATTCCGACGAGAATGCAGACGACAATGAACAACAGGAAAGGTGTAGCGATGCCCATGATCTTGCCATTGCCTACCCAGTTCCACGCATCAGGAAAGCCGACGATGGCCGGTCCCCCCGTGAGTACCAGTGCCAGTCCCATCAAGACCTGTCCGGTGCCTAGTGTTGCAAGGATTGGCGTGATCCGCAGCTTGGCAATCAGCAAACCATTCACCAGTCCGGATAAAAGGCCGATCAGCATGGCAAGCAGTATGCCGATGATGGTGTAGAACAATATTCCAGAGCCCGACGTCTGCGCCGCCTGTACCATGCTTGAGTGGAAATAGACGCCAGCGACAATGCCTGCCAGATTGGCAATGCCGACGACCGAAAGATCAATCCCGCCGGTCAACATTGCGATCATCATTGCGATAGCCAGGATGCCCAGCTCTGGCATGATGTAGCTGATGGATTCAAAGTTGTAGTAACGCAGGAACTTGTCCGGGTTCATCCATGTCATCAGTGCAAAAACAAGCACGGTGATAACAACGAGCTGGATGATATTGTTGTCTCCGCCAAGGATGCGGCGCATGTCGAAAGACTGTTTCATGTCGCTTTCTCCCTTTAGGCGATGCTTTTGCGATCACGCCACGCTGTGATGGCAGTGGCCGCAATGATGATGAGGCCAACCACAACGCGCTGCCATGTGGTGTCGACCTTCATGATGATGAGCGAGTTTTTGACCATCACGAGCATGAAGACGCCCATGAGTGTGCCGAGTACCGTTCCGCGACCGCCGAAAATCGACGCGCCACCGAGAACCACGGCTGCGATCACATCAAGCTCAAGGCCTACAAAATCGCGTGGATTGGCAAGCCAGATCATGGATGAATGCAGCAACCCCGCAAAACCTGCCAAGGCACCCGCCACGCAATAAACGAAGAAGATCGTGCGGCGCGTGTTAAAGCCGACGCGCTTTGCAGCTTCGGGCGAGCCGCCATAGGCATAAACACTGCGCCCGATCATGGTGTGAGTGAGGATCAGGTGGATCAGCAGGGCGAGCACCAGATAGACGAGGAACATCGCTGTGAGACCGAAGGTCGTGCCGGTAGCCGAGGTAAGCGAGATTACATCTGTCTTGCCAAACTCGATTAGCTCTTTGGGCATCTTGTTGATGTTGACGATGCTGGTGCCAACGAGACCCAGCACAAGGCCGCGCACAATGGAGCCGGTGCCGAGCGTCACGATCAGCGGGATCATCTTGAAGCGATGAATGATGAAGCCATTGAATGCGCCAAGCAGTAGGCCGATAAGCGTTGCCGCTACAAAAGGAATGAACACGCCGTCATAGCCAAGGTAAACCATGGCACGGACGGTCAGATACATTGCGGCAATGGCAAAAGCCGTAAACGATACGTCGATGCCGCCGGAAATCATCACCAGCAGAACGCCAAGCGCCATGATGCCGATCACGACATTGGAACGAAGAAGCCCGAAAATATTATCCAGTGACCAGAAGGCCGGGTTGATAAGACCAATGATGATCATTGCGGCCAGAAGCACACAGGCAATGATGAATTCGGTACTGCGAAAGAATTTCATGTGCCGGTTCCTCAATTCAACGTCTTGAGCCGGTCATTGACGGCGTCTTCAGTCATGTTTTCACCGGAGAGTTCATCGACAAAACGTCCACGATGCATCACCAGCACACGGTTACAGTTCTGAACAAGCTCTGGCACATCATCGGAAATCATCAGAACGGCCAGACCTTCATCCTGTGCGAGTTTGCGGATGATGTTGTGAATCTGAGCTTTTGAACCCACATCCACGCCAACTGTTGGGCCGTTGAGGATCAGGATTTTTGCACCTGTAAGAAGCCAGCGCGCCAGCACCACGCGCTGCGCGTTGCCGCCGGAGAGATGGCTGACCGGCGTATGCGGGCCTGGGGCGACGATATTCATCGCAGAGAACATATCGCGGGTTGTTGCGTCAGCTTTTTTGCGATTGATAAATATGCCGCGCACGAATTTCTCAATCGAGGTCACAATAATATTGCGCTCAATCGACTGGGTGAGGAACAGCCCTTCGGTGAGGCGATCTTCCGGCACATAAGCAACGCCGCTGGCGATGCCTTCCTGCACGGTTTTGGGATGAACGGACTTGCCATCAATCCGCACAGCGCCAGTAAAATCCGGTTTCATGCCGAAGAGCGCCAGCGCAAGTTCCGTGCGGCCTGAGCCGATCAGCCCGGAAATCCCTACAATCTCACCAGCATGAAGTGTGAGACTGGCATTTTCCACGGTACCTGGTACGGTCAGATTTTCGACTTCAAGGCTTGGTGCGCTGGCCGCTCCATCACGCAGTGCCCAATGATAGCTGTGCGCCATCAATTCCTGACCGGTCATGGCGCGGGTGATAGCCGGTTCGTCAAATTCGTTGATCGGACCTTCCGCAACCTTCTTGCCATTGCGAAAAACCGTGAGCCTCTCGCTGATTTCCAGCATTTCGCGCATTTTATGGCTGACGAAAAGTACCGCGATGCCCTGCGCCTGAATATCGCGCACGATCTTGAAAAGTGCGTCGACTTCGTTTCGGGTGAGGGCGGTTGTCGGTTCATCCATGATCAATAGCCGCGCATCAGCCATCATCGCGCGCGCAATTGCTACAATCTGTTTGCCGGAGGTTGGTAGACTGTCCACATCGGCATCCAGATCCATCTGAACGCCAAGACGATCAAGCGCCTGCTGCGCAAGTTCGCGCACGCGCTTCCAGTCAACAGCCTTGCGGCCTTCCATGAGAAAAGTATTAATCGCGAGGTTCTCTGCGACCGTCAGGTTCCCGAACAGGGAGAAGTCCTGATAAATAACCTGAATGCCGTGGTGCACGGATTTGACGGGATCAAGCTTGCCGACTGTCTTGCCGTCGATAAGGATTTCACCGTCTTCAGGCGTGTAAACACCAGACATGATTTTGATTACAGTGGACTTGCCAGAGCCATTTTCGCCCGCAAGGCAATGAATTTCGCCCGGCTTGATGGCAAGAGATACGTCGTCCAGCGCTTTAACGCCGCCGAAGCGCTTGCCGATATGGCGCAATTCGATGAGATTCTCAGTCATAAAGGCCTCGTGCAAGGCTGCAAATGCAGATGGAATGGGGAGAAAGAGGCGAGGGCCTCTTTCTCCTGTTCAGCAACGATTAAAAATCGTACTGATCCATGTTTTCCTTGGTTACGCCGACCCAGCCTGCGCCGTAGAGCAGGTTTGGCTTGGAAGCGTCAGGAGCGATCAGGCTTTCATAGCCAGGCAGGCCGAGATTTAGACCAGCCTTGATTTGCTCATTCTTCTTTTCAAGCGCTGCAACTGCCAGCATGTTCATGGCATAGCCTGCGACGGCCGGGTCCCAGAACTGAATGTACTGAACGTCATCATTCTTGATGTATTCACCGGCCACCGACACAAGACCTGTGCCTGCGAAAGAGACTTTGCCCTTCAGGCCACCTTCGGCAATCAGACGGCCAGCGCCAGCAGAAGTTGGCATCGGAGCCCCGAGAATGCCGGTGATGTCCGGATAAGCGGTCATCGCTTCTTTGAGCTTGTTATAGTCGGTGTTTGCATCGTCATAGGTTTCGAGACGTTCGGTTGCCTGCGACATTTCCGGGAAATTGGCCTTCTGGTACTCGACGGCACCATCAACCCATTCCATCTGTGACTTCGAGGTCAGGCTGCCGACAGTAGCAACATACTTACCTTTGCCGCCCATCGACTTGCCGAGTTCCTTCATCAGGTTCGCGCCGTAAGCCTTGTTGTCGAAGGCTTCGATGTCATAGTCGACATTCTGAATGTTGGAAGCTTCATGGCTGACGACGACGATGCCGCGTTCACGAGCCTTCTTCAAGACTGGTTCCACCGCCTCAACCGAGAACGGCACGATGGCAATAGCGTCAACGCCCTGTGCGATCAGGTTTTCGACGATCTGCACCTGAGCTGCAGCATCTGCCTGGCTTGGGCCGACCATCCACACGTCGTTGCCGGTATCTGACTTGAACTGTTCAACACCATCACGCATACGGTCGAACCAGGCAATTCCGTCGACCTTAACAACCGTCGCAATCGTGTATTTCTTATCGTTTGCGGTTGTGATCAGATCTTTGTTGATCTTGGATGTATCGACGACGCCTTCAGCAAAAGCATGTGGCACGGCAACAGACATGGCAATAGCCATGGACGCGATAAACTTCTTCACCGGTATTTCCTCCCTGGAAATGAATAGCCCCCGCCTAAACGCATCATCGTCAGACGAGATTGGTGACTACTGATTTTTACGCTGGTGCTTCGCTGCTTGATGCTGACACCAGTGTCTCCTCCTTTGCAGCACTAAGCGCCGCAAATTCCTCTCTTTGGCGCTGGCTGCATGTTGCGCTGCCGCTTGCCATAAATTCTTGTTGTCAGAACCTCCCGATAATGCGAATTATAATGTTACAATTCGATCATTATGTTT
Source organism: Ochrobactrum quorumnocens (assembly GCF_002278035.1). Taxonomy (NCBI): domain Bacteria; kingdom Pseudomonadati; phylum Pseudomonadota; class Alphaproteobacteria; order Hyphomicrobiales; family Brucellaceae; genus Ochrobactrum; species Ochrobactrum quorumnocens. Next base: position 809,983 of record NZ_CP022604.1, read on the forward strand.
GGATCGTTTCATATTTCTGTTCGACCTGTCAAGTATGTGTCGTCGCAATTGCACCAATTGATGCGGCAAGCTAAACGAAGGTGAGCAGCAACCGAAATGGGGAATCAGTGAGCAGAATCAGCCGTAAAGACGAACGGATTGCCGAACTCGCAGCCCTTGTGGACGAAACAGGAGTCGTGCGTATTCGCGATGCGGCCTTGAGGCTCGGCGTGTCAGAAATGACAATCCGCCGGGATATAAGCAATGATACCGGACCGCTCAATTGTTTGGGTGGTTACATTATTCCTGTTCAGGATAATGGAAACGACAGCGATTATGTCTTTGATTTTGAAAAAGACTGTCATGCCAACGCGAAGATTCTGGCATGTGCCGCTGCCGCCGCGCTCATCGAGCCGCATGATACCGTGTTCATCGATTGTGGCACGACAACACCGCATCTGGCGCAGTTGATTCCGCATAATCAGCACATCACTGTGGTTTGTTATTCCCTGAATGTTGCTGAGATTCTATCTCGTCGGGATGATGTCCGGTTGATCGTGCTTGGCGGTGTTTATCACCCCGAAGCGGCTTCATTTTCGAGTGACGAGGGCATTGAAGTTCTCAAGCGCGTGAATATCAACAAGGCTTTCATGTCAGCAGGCGGAGTGGATGATCAGCACGGTGTAACCTGCTCTCACTTTCATGAAGTGCCGGTCAAGCAGATGGCGATGCAGCGAGCTTTACAAAAGCATCTGGTCGTTGATGAAAGTAAATTCGGCAAGGTCCGCGCTGCGCGCTTTGCAGGGGTGGCGGATTTTAATTCAATTGTTTCAGGCTAAACAATTTGCGCTCAAAGCCTTCGAGGGCTGATTTTGAGGAGATCTTGTTGCAGTTCAAGTTTTCTCTGACGGCACTCATCACCGCCATTGCTCTCTTCCTCGCGTTAGCGGCCTTAGCCACAGCGGGGGCTGGCTTGGGCTGGATAAGAAGCTTTCTGGGCGATGTGATCGCAGTGATCTTTGTCTATTCCGCTTTGCGCATCATGATTGATGGGAACAGAATTTTGTTGGCCGTTGCAGCCTTCTTGATTGGTGTCGCCATCGAGCTGGGTCAATATCTCGCAAAGATTACCGGTATCGAAATTGGCAATCGAGCACTGAGGATCATCCTCGGTGCTACACCTGACTGGCTTGATGTGCTGGCCTATGGCATCGGTGCCGTGCTGATCATTACATGTCTTGAGTTGCGCGGAAGATTGAAGTTTTCTCGTCGAACCTGAGTTTTTTGTTATCAAACTTTCTTTGAACACAATATCATTCTATACATCTCGGCATAGGCATTGCTGATGAGCGCTGGAACGCGTCTGTCGCTCGCAATAGCCTTCATCAATTGACGCTTTTGACCACGGATGTACTGGCACTGGTAGACATTGATGATCAGGAAGGTCGGTGCATTTTTGCCCCGGCCTTTTTTGTTGCGCTGATTTGCTTGGGTCTACGCATTAGAGCGCCGTGCGCCCTCTTGGGCGCACAAAGGTCGCTCTAACACTTTATATTTACAGCATAATTTTACCTTAAACTGATTCAAGTTTAAAGAATTATGCTGTAGAGCGTGTCGCGCTTGATCGCACCCACGGCACTCGCTCTAGGATTGCGGTGAATTCTCTGAAAATTCCAATGATATACATTGCCCCCAAAAGGCGAATGGTCTGAAGCTTACGTCGCCCGGTTCAGGTGTCGACACGCTGTTCGGCGGCTTCATCTTCAATCTGATCGGTCCACAGCCTATGCCATGTGCGTCCGCCGGTTTCGGCGTGGCTGGACTGATCGCCATCATCGAAACACGGGAGCGCAATGCTCAATGACAATTGCATATCTCGGCGCTCGAATGTGTTCGGCTGTTCGTGTCGCTATAAGAGATATTGTTCCATCGCAGCAACCAGCTGATCTGGGGCCGCATCGGCAGAATGTCTCTCAGAGAATTGGATTAAGCGTGTTCTGTAGTGAAGTAAACGTAACAATTAATATTATTAATGTTTAATATTAAAAATAATATCCCGGATTGATTAACGTTATTTTTATGATATCCATTCAAATAATAAGTATATTGAAATCAATATTAATGTTTATTTAATTTAGTAATATAAAATATATTTATTTGAATACTAATTTAACGAAGCTTTGAATTCTAGACTTAGGGTCTGTGGAGCAGGAATATTAATGCCAAGCATCAAAATATTAAATCACAGCCAAATTGCACTAAGGTCAGGTGCTTCTCTCGCGGCCCTCGTACTGGGTTGCGCCATGCTGTTGTCCTCGGCTGCTTTCGCCGATCCTTCGATTACCTATACCGGTAGCGTTTCACCACCCCCGCCAGCAGGAGTGACCAACTGGGATCTGTCGGACGAGAGTCTGACAGTCGGGGATTCCGGCTCAGGTACATTGAACATTATGGGTGGTGCCTCTGTAACCAGTCAAACTTTGCTGATCGGCTACTGGAATCTTTCCGATCCGGCATCTGTTACTGTTGATGGCAAGGGTTCCACTCTTTCTGTGACCACCGGGGGGATCACTATTGGAGAAGAGTTAAGTGATAGTGCAACTCTCACTGTCAGTAATGGTGGCCGTGTAGATTCACCGACAGCTGTTGGTAATAACATCGTTGTTGGGGCCGAAGCGGGAAGCACGGGGCACTTGATTATTACGGGTCAGGGGTCGGTGTTTAATGCTCACGATAATGTCATCAACGTTGGCTTTGAAGGGGAGGGCGATCTGATGATAGCCGATGGTGGGCAGGTGACGGGGAGCCAGATCAGCCTGGGTTCTTTTAAAGGAACAGGGACTGCCATTATATCGGGCGAAGGTTCTGCGTGGAATGGTCAGGATGGCATCATCGTCGGGCAGCAGAGCGATGGTAAACTGGATATCTATGACGGCGGTAGCATCAATGATCGCTTACTGCATATTGCCTATGACAATGGGACAACCGGCATTGTTAACGTTGGCGGTGAGGTCGGTCAGTCCGCAAAAGCCGCAGGAAACTTGAACGTTGATGCAATCAAGTTCAATCGGAACGGTGGCGGCAGCAACGGCGTTCTGAACTTCAACACGACAGATGGAACCACGGTTCGCGCAGCGATCAGCGGCAAGGGCACGATCAACCAGATTGCTGGAACGACTGTCTTTACGGGTGATAATTCTGCTTATACCGGCACGATGAACATTACTGGCGGCATGTTGCAGCTTGGGGATGGGGGGCACGAGCGGTGATCTCGCGGTTGATGTTAGCACGGGGACGGATGCGACGCATAAGGGCGTGTTGGCCTTTAATCGTTCCGATGATGTGACATTCTCGAATGTAATCAGCGGTACGGGTTCAGTCACCCAAATGGGAGCCGGGACGACCACGCTGACCGAGGATAATAGTTATTCCGGCGGTACGACGATTACAGGCGGCACACTTTCGGTCTCGTCTGATGCCAAGCTTGGCAATGCAGATGGTGGGCTGACGCTCGATGGCGGTACGCTGCAGGTTACTGGTACACAGTATACGTCGACAGATCGCGCCATGACGCTTGGCAGTCATGGCGGCGGGTTTGACATCGCCGATGCCAGCAATAGCTTTGCCGTTACACAAGCACTTTCCGGTGATGGTCGCGTCTGGAAGCGTGGTGACGGCACCTTGCTCCTTTCCGGCGGCAACAGTTTCTCTGGTGGTCTGACGGTCGAGAAGGGCACAGCACAGGCGGGTGCCGCCGATCATGCCTTCGGTTCTGGTCTTCTAACGGTCAATGATGGCGCAAAAGCTGACCTTGCCGGTTTCAACACCACCGTTGGTGGTCTGGCTGGCGCGGGCAATGTGGCGATGAGGTCCGGCGATCTCACTCTTGATCAAGCGATCGATACGACATTTGCCGGTGTAATCGATGGTTCGGGTTCTCTGACCAAGAATGGTCTTGGTGACCTGACTCTTTCGGGAACCAGCAGCTACAGTGGCGCAACGAATGTTAACGAAGGCAAACTCATACAGGCTGCACAAGGCGCTTTGTCTGGTGCATCTGTTTACACGGTTGCAAATGGCTCAGGCATTGACCTTGGTGGCTTCTCGACGTCGATGGCTGCGCTCATCAATGACGGTCATGTCAATTTTGGCGGCAATGGTGGCACCACACTGAATGTGACAGGCAATTATGCTGGCAACGGCGGCATGATGACGATCAATACGGTTCTGGGCGGTGACGATTCCAAGACCGATATGCTGAAAGTCGGCGGCAACACGTCCGGTTCCACGAAGCTCTATGTCAACAATGTCGGCGGCACAGGTGCGCAGACGGTCAATGGCATTAAGGTTGTCGATATTGGCGGCAACTCTGGTGGGACTTTTTCGCTCGCCAACAGCTATCAGACTAAAGATGGCCAACAGGCGGTGGTGGGCGGCGCTTATGCCTATACGCTGGAGCAAGGCGGCACCAATACACCGGATGACGGTGACTGGTATCTCTCAAGCCACGTCGATGGTCCAAATCCCGGCCCTGATCCAGAACCTCGTTACAGTGCGGGTGTGCCAGTTTATGAAGGCTATGCGCAGAATATGCTGGCGCTCAACAAGTTGCCAACCCTCCAGCAACGCGTGGGCAACCGCTACTGGACCGGAGAGAACGGCAATGGTGCAGATAATGGTGCCGTTGTGGACAATTACGGCATTTGGGCGCGCGTCGAAGGAGCACATAACCGTCTGGAACCGGACACCTCTACATCGCGCATGAAGCAGGACATCAACACGCTTACAATGCAGGCGGGCGTTGATGGCCAATTCTATGAGGGTGAGAACGGCAAACTGATCGCTGGCATCACTGGCCAATATGGACATGCCAAGGGCGACGTCTCTTCTTTCCATGGTGATGGCGATATCAGCACCGATGCTTGGAGCCTTGGTGCTACGGCCACCTGGTATGGCAATGACGGTCTTTATGTCGACGGTCAGGCACAGGTGACGTGGTTCGACAATGATCTCAACTCCACCACGGCCAATAAAGGTCTTGCTGATGGCAGCAAAGCAACCGGCTATGCGATGAGCCTTGAAGCCGGTCAGCGGTTTGCCATCAATCAGAGCTGGTCTCTGACACCGCAGGCACAACTGATGTGGTCTTCAATCGATGCGGATGCGTTTCATGATACTTGGGGCAGCCGGGTCAGCTTGCATGATGGCGACAGTCTGACTGGTCGCATCGGCCTTGCCGCCAATTATCGCAATGACTGGAAGAACGATGACGGCATGACTGTCAACACCAATGTCTATGGCATTGCCAATCTCTATCAGCAGTTCCTGGGCGGTACGACAGTCAACGTGGCAGGGGTTGATTTTGACACCGACAATGACAAGACCTGGGGCGGGATTGGTGCTGGCGGCACTTATGCCTGGGCTGACAATAAATATGCCATTTATGGCGAGGGCTCCATCAACACGGCCCTCAATCACTTCGCGGACAGTTATGCGCTCAAAGGGACCGTTGGGTTCAAAGCCAAGTGGTGAACGAATTCTGCTAAAAAGAGACTATGATAGTAAAAAAATATGGCCCCGGAGATGGGGCCATATTTGTAGGTAGACTTTGAGAAGATGAGATTTAGGAAACAAAGCTCGTATTCTAACGGGGGGGTAAAAGGTCATGGTTAGCCCGTCGCGCACCTTGACTTTGGACCCACTTACTTAAAGCGTGATTTGAGTGAAAGTGCGTTCTTGGTTGCATCTCGGGCGGGGGCCTCGGCCACAAATTTTTCTAAAGGAACGCAGCGTTAGAGCGTGTCGCGCTTAATCGCACCCACGGCGCTCACTCTGGATTCTTTTAACTGTCGCATGTGGGTGGGAGCTCAAATGAATCCATTTGAGCGCGACATGCTTTAGGACGGCGTGGATTCTCCAGCCGGCATGGAAGAACCAAAAGCTATCGCCTTACTCGAAATATACCCCTTCAATAGAAACTCCCCTTCTTTCCGATGTCGTGTTTACCCTTTTAACAGCTACCAAATTTCAGTGATGGTTTTTCCTGACACTTTACTGTCCTGTATTAGCGGTAAGTGTATTTGGGGCAGGGGAATCAGAATGAAACTAGTATCCATGTTGGCTTTGGCATCGAGCACCTGTCTTTCAGCGGGACTTTTGTCCGGCATTTTTTCCGGCTCTGCTCACGCATTCACGCCCCATGAAATTCATGATGCCAATGGCAATAAAGTTTTTGACCTGCATCTGTTCTATCCAAATGATGGAACTTATGATGGGGAAAAGCCGTCGAGTTGGGTTTTTGATCCCGCAACGCTAGACCGTATCTATTCAGCAGCTCAATACTGGTCAGATATTATAAAGATTAGACCGGGAATAAACCCCGCCATCATCAATATCGGTACAGAAGAAGAAGAAAACGCATTTGCATACAGCCCTATTGCCACAGAGGTGAATGGCGCCGGCACACTGGTCAATGCGGCTTTAAACAATGGCTTGATCGATCCGGCACAACTCCTCGACGGAGCGCATGGGATGATATCAATTGGCAAGATGGATTGGGATTGGGAGCAGCCATTTGTTCCATCACAACTGATTCAGACCTCTCAGGTAGATATGACCAGTACGCTCATTCATGAAATGGCGCATGCGCTGGGTATATCGGCTTCGGTCAATTACGATCAACAACCTGGCGCTCCGGTGGAAGCGGAATTCCAATCTGTACTCAATGCCTGGAGCAGCCATTTGATCGATGGTAATGGCAAGGCAGCGGCAGCCAATCAGACCATAATCTGCAATTATTGTTACGCCGCCGAGGAAGGTGCAGACACTTTTGATGTCAGTGCTGGTTGGGCTTACTTTTCCGGCTCTCACGTGGATGAGGTTCTCAACGGCGCAATGCCGGGCATCCCACTGCGCGTTGACTCAAGTCTGCAGCCTGGAAGACTGGATCAGCCTTTTTCGCATGTCGAGCTGAGAAACAGCATGATGAGCCATCAGCAATATTCCAACTATATGTCGTTGAGGGAGGCTGAATTCGCGGCGCTGCAGGATATTGGCTATACGATTGATCGTCGCAATTTATTTGGATACTCGGTCTATAACGATGGCGTCACGCTTCTCAATGACAATCCTTTCTTCGCTCGTAATAGTGAAGGTACTGGCTATATTCCCAATACATTCAACACGGCAACGATGGGCCTTGGCTTGCATGTCTATGGCAGTGACAACACCGTAATTCAACGCGCCGATTTGCTCTCTGCAGGTGCTGGCGGCGCAGGCATTCGTGTCGATGGTATTGGCAATGATTTGATCATTTTACCTGGCACACGCGTCTATGCTGACGGTTTAAATGGCCTTGGCGTTATGTTTGCCTATGGAAGAGATCACACTCTGACACAGCGCGGCGATGTCGAGGCGCTGGGTGAAAACGGTATCGCGGTCAGCTTTGACTTTGGTCACAATTCTATGGGTGACGATACTGAATATCGTGGCTCTTACTTTGTCACTTCGCAGGTGGCTGATCTCGAAAACTATTTTCCCGACTATTATGCAGCAGCGCTCGCCGAAGTCAGCGGCCCGCTTGTCTCAACGTTCGACCTGACGGGGCGAGTGGCAGGAAGCAGGGCCGCGATCTACATGTCGGACAATGCCTATGTCGGTGAAATCAATGTGATGCAGGGAGCAAGCATTACTGGTGACATTGTTTCCAATTATCGGGAAATGGATGAGAATAACGATCTGCGTTTGACCCAGCTTCGCTTCGGACTGGAAGCTGATGATCAGGGGAAAGCCACCGATAACACGGACGCAAATTTCAATATCAGTTATGCTGACAACATTACTGGCGATAACCTGTCGCTGCAGTTTTGGGGTGGTTCATCAACCCTTACTGGCAATCACGATCTTTACGAAGTTATTGTGGGTCAAGAAGCGACACTTGCAGGTCGTGGTCAGTACCGGATCAATGACGATCGTTACTTCGTTAATCGAGGGACCTTGTTCTCATCTCTGCCGGGCAGTGCCATCTTCATTGATGGCAATTATGAGCAGTCCGATAGTGGCAGACTGCAACTGGCCTTTAATAACCAGAAGCATATCAGCAACCTGATCGTGACTGGAGGTGCCGATCTCGACGGCACCTTAAGCTTTGCGCCCGAGCGCGGATTCTATGGCAATGGTTTCAGCATTACTTCGGATCTGTGGCTGCAGGCCAATACGGTGAATGGTGCTTTTACCGAAGTCACCACCACGCTTGCCTCGCCAACACTGAATGCAACCGCGACCGATAATGGCAATGCATCCTATACCGTCTCTCTGAGCCGTGATGTTCATGCCTATGAACAATACGCCGGTAGCGAAAACGCCCACAATGTGGGGAATGTTCTGGACAGGCTTGTTGTTAATCCCTCGCCACAGCTCGAACCGCTTATCGCAGCTCTGGATTTCTCAGCCACTGACGGTTCAACCATTCGTTCGGCATTGCCGCAATTGAGCGGCGAGGCCTATGCATCCGCGAACGGGGTATTGATCAACGCCAGCGGGGCGACACGTTTGTCGGTCACTAACCGTCTGTCGCAGGCATTTGGCGGTACGCCAGTCAATCCGGTTTCAGTACTTGCCTTCGCTCCGCAACAAAAATCAACTCAAGCTGCAGGCGCTATTGATAAAGTCGCGTCTGAGACAAACAGTTCGGAAGATCTTAACCGCTATGCAGCTTGGGGAACTGTGTTTGGTAGTTGGGCAAGCCAGTCGGGTGATGACAATGCTGCTCGCACCAAATCCACACTGGGTGGTTTCATTTCCGGTATTGACGGCAGTGTCTATGATAACTGGCGGCTCGGCGTTATGGCGGGTTACAGCCGTTCTACCTTTAAAACTGCGAGCCTCCATTCTTCCGGCTCCAGCGATAATTATACATTGGGTGCCTATACAGGAACTGAATGGGCCGCGGCACAGGGCTCCATCGGTCTGCGCACCGGTCTGAGCTATTCCTGGCATAATATTGAATTGAGCCGTTCGGTCAGCTTCAATGGATTCTCCGACAACCTGTCGGCTGACTATAATGCCGGTACTTTCCAAGCCTTTGGCGAACTTGGGTATAAGTACAATCTCAGCCAGCGTTCTACTCTAGAGCCTTACGCCAATCTTGCTTATGTGCATGTCAGAACTGATGGCTTTACAGAAAGCGATCAGAATGGTGCTGCGCTCGCGGTTCAATCTGGTAGCATGGATACAACACTGTCGATGCTCGGCATTCGCGCAGCGACCAGCTTTAATCTTGGCAACGCCCTCACAACTGTCCGTATGGATCTCGGTTGGAGGCATGCCTTTGGCGATGTAATCCCAACGTCAACGGCGAGCTTTGCGGTGGGCTCCAACGCCTTCACGTCGGCTGGCAATTCGATTGGCAGGGATACAGCTTTCATCGAAGCCGGGCTCGATTTCGCGATGACACCAACTACCAAGCTTGGGGTTGCTTATCAGGGACAATTTGGCTCGGATTATATTCAAAACGGCGTTAATGCCAATTTTAGCGTGAAGTTTTGAATCGGAGCAGGCATTGGGTGCTGTAAAATGGGGGCGCCTGAAGGGGCTGAAGAACGCAAGCCTATTCGTGCAAGGCGCAACCCAACGCAGCCCTAGCAACTGTTGCTAGTTTTGAGTTGTCTTTCTCATACGAGTTTTGTGAGGTGGGCGATTCCGGGCAATCACGAGATCTGTGGGAAATAAAATCGAAATGTGATTCGAGCGTTTCTACAGAGAATCCATCGCCTGTATCTCCGCCATGGGTAAGTATGTGTGGACCGCCCGCACGTATGATTCTCCCGAACAGGACAAAATAGGGCGCAAATTCTCAGCGTTGAGATGGTCTATTATTCAGAGCCAGTTCGAAGGATATTTTAGGGAGGGACGTATGTGGGCTCTTAAGCCGGAGAGGTTCATTGAACCTATGGGAAACTTTATATTTTCGATCTAAGTGATTGGAAAATATGGTGGGCGATGAGAGACTCGAACTCCCGACATCTTCGGTGTAAACGAAGCGCTCTACCAACTGAGCTAATCGCCCGACTGACTTATCAGCCGCTGTGAGAGCCGTTTAGGCAATTCGTTCGAAGAGTGCAAGCGCAAAATTACAAAAATGCATTCTTTTTATTTCTCCGGCTACAATCCACAAGCTTCATCAATTATAACTGGCAGAGACATCCCTATTAGAGCACCTGGAATTGTACGCTTCATGATCGCCGATTTGAATCGCGATTCCAATTCATGTGAATTTTGAATACCTTCCGGGGAGGGGCGTGCCGGTGTGGATAAAGCAGGCCAAACTCGGAACCCCATAAATGCGCGGCTTTTCGAATAAAAACAAAATTCTTCTTTTTTCTTCAAACCACTCGCTTGACACTGGTGAGAGAACCCCTTAAACGACCGCTCACACCGAACGGAAACGCCGGTGACTACTCAGCCAAGCGGCTGAAAATGAAATGCGCGGGTGTAGCTCAGTTGGTTAGAGTGCCGGCCTGTCACGCCGGAGGTCGCGGGTTCGAGCCCCGTCACTCGCGCCATTTTCATTCAGGAAATCAAACAGAAATCTTGATGAAAATGGCGCACCTCGCGTTCTTTTCCTTATCTACTAAATATTTGAGTTTGATCGCTGCAGTCATTGTTTTGATTCAGCGTTTTTTGCGTTTGTGAGTTTGCCTCAAAAAATGGGGTTCACGTGCCAAAGAGCGATGTGATTCCGTGCCGAAAGCTGAGGCTATTTTGCCTTCTTCTTCAACGAAAGATAAATGACGGAGAGGATTCCGGCCAGAATTACCAGAACGTCGCCGCTGGCGAGCAGATATGTGCCCAACGCTCTCTCCTTGCGAATCCTGTCCGGCACCCAAGGCTGAAAGTCAGTCCCTTCGGGTACATAAATTTGAAAGTCATCGATTCTGCGTGCTGAGCCGATGTCGCTATGTGCGATCCATGGGATTTTAGAGGCGCGCCCAGTTAATTGAAGGCAAGCAATCTTGCGCGTTGGCTCACATGCGCCAAATCTTTCCAAAAACCGTAACGATCGCGGTGATAATTTTCCGAACGCGGAGAATGTTTCATTCAGTGGGGCAGGGCGCTGTTATGCCTTTCAGATATGGGGCTCGATTTTGACCCCTATATATAAAGAGAGTCCGAAATGCTGTTGAGGCTTATGCCTCATATGAAATCCGGCGTATAAAGTTTGTCCGCTGAGGATTGCATTATCGCTACACATTTCTGCACGCTTTACTTTCTTTCACGCGCGTTGAGATCCATCTGAATCGGTCACAAGAATGAGCCGAATGATTTAAATCGATTGATTCTATCGGGTGGATAATGGCGAAAGATCGCTGTTTGCCTTTTCCTCACGAAATTATGATGTTTTCGTGCTATATGGGGTTTGGGTGGCATATATGGGCTTGATGTTGCCTCTTATTAAGCATCTTGGCCGGACTATACCCGCCTGTTCGTGTTGGAGGGCTTGCGCTCGCGCGCATGCTGCGCTAACCGTCCCGCCAAATACTTAAGTTCGCACGGCATGCCTTTTGAAGCTGCTTGAGGCGACGAGGTCGCAAGAGATGCAATGTGTCGCATGGTGGTAGGCTCTAAAAAGCTTATGACAGGCGGCGCAGCCTCGTATTCAAGCCGGATAAGGATCATGAACGAGCTTTTAAGTTCCTATTTGCCGATTGTCATCTTTCTCGGCATCGCGATGGTAATTGGTGTAGCCCTTCTGGTTGCGCCGTTTCTTGTCGCGTACAGACAGCCCGACCCGGAAAAGCTTTCAGCTTACGAGTGTGGGTTCAATGCCTTTGATGACGCTCGCATGAAATTCGACATCCGTTTCTATCTGGTGTCGATTCTCTTCATCATCTTCGATCTCGAAGTCGCCTTCCTGTTCCCGTGGGCTGTGTCCTTCGGCGCAATCGGCTGGTTCGGCTTTCTGTCGATGATGCTTTTCCTTGGTGTTTTGACCATCGGCTTCATCTACGAATGGAAGAAGGGAGCGCTGGAATGGGATTGACCGGTACAAATCAGGCGTCGGGTTTGACGCTCATTGCCCCGCAGCCAAAGGGTATTCTTGACCCTCGCACGGGCAAGCCTGTCGGCTCCGATGACGCATTCTTCAATGATCTCAACAGCGAACTGTCCGACAAGGGCTTCATCGTCACCTCTGCTGACGCTCTGATCACCTGGGCACGTACGGGCTCGCTGATGTGGATGACTTTCGGCCTCGCATGCTGCGCTGTGGAAATGATGCATATTTCCATGCCGCGCTATGATGCAGAGCGTTTCGGTATTGCGCCACGCGCATCTCCGCGCCAGTCCGACGTCATGATCGTTGCAGGTACACTGACCAACAAGATGGCTCCGGCTTTGCGTAAGGTCTATGACCAGATGCCTGAGCCTCGCTATGTTATTTCGATGGGTTCCTGCGCCAATGGCGGCGGCTATTATCACTACTCTTATTCTGTAGTGCGTGGCTGCGATCGTGTGGTTCCAGTCGATATTTATGTTCCAGGCTGCCCGCCAACCGCGGAAGCGCTGCTTTATGGCATTCTTATGCTTCAGAAGAAGATCCGCCGTACTGGTACTATCGAGCGCTAATCGGGCCGTTGCTGTCTGAATTGTGCAAGAGGGTTTGTTAGAAGTCGATCTGTTTTCCCAAGGATGGGTCGGGTTCTAAAGAAGGAAGTTAGAGATATGAGCGAAGAAGCTCTTGGTGAACTTTCCGGCTATATCAAGGAACGTCTCGGCGATGCGATCGAAGAGGCGAATCTGGCTTATGGTGAGCTGACGCTCAGCGTTCCAGTTGCAAGCTTGATCAGCGTTCTCACGTTCCTGCGCGATGACGTGCAGTGCCAGTTCGTGAACCTGACGGATATTTCCGGCGTAGACTATCCGCAGCGCGTACAGCGCTTCGACGTTGTCTATCAGCTCATGTCTCCACGTCAGAACCTTCGTATCCGCATTAAGGTTCGCGCTGATGAAGATACGCTGGTGCCGTCTGCAGTGTCTGTCTATGTCGGTGCCGAGTGGTTCGAACGTGAAGCTTACGACATGTATGGCATTCTGTTCTCCGGCCATCCTGATCTGCGTCGTATTCTGACCGATTATGGTTTTGAAGGTCATCCGCTGCGCAAGGACTTTCCAACGACTGGTTTCGTTGAAGTTCGCTATAGCGATGAAGCAAAGCGCGTCATTTACGAGCCCGTCGTTCTGCGACAGGAATTCCGCAATTTCGACTTCCTCTCGCCGTGGGAAGGGACTGACTACGTCCTGCCCGGCGACGAGAAGGCAAAGACGAATTAAGGTGAGATGATGGGCTCTGTCGAAAGATTGAACGGCCAATGTCTTTGTGGAGAGGTGAAATTCACAGCCTCTCCTGCGAAGATGGAAATGGACGTTTGCCATTGCAGCATATGCCGTCGCTGGTCCGGTGGCGCGTTTATGGCTGTGAACTGTGGTACTTCGGTCGAGATTGAAAATGAAGCTGCGCTTGCGACCTATAGCTCTTCAGAGTGGGGTGAGCGTCGTTTTTGTTCGAAGTGTGGTGCCTCGCTGTTTTGGCGCGGCGTGCACGATGGAATGACGATGGTGTCCATGCAGGCTTTTGCCGAGCCGGAGCTGTTTCATTTCGCCGAAGAAATCTTCATCGATAACAAGCCTGCAAATTACGATTTTGCCAACAAGACCCACCGGATGACCGGCGAGGAATTCTTGACGGCGATAGCAGCCAAACAGGAAGCTGAACATGGCTGAGACTCAGGTCCGCAACTTTAATATTAACTTCGGTCCGCAGCATCCGGCTGCGCACGGCGTTTTGCGTCTAGTTCTTGAACTCGACGGCGAAGTCGTTGAACGTGTCGATCCGCATATCGGTCTGCTGCATCGCGGCACCGAGAAGCTGATGGAAACGAAGACCTATCTTCAGGCTTTGCCTTATCTCGACCGTCTCGATTATGTGGCGCCGATGAATCAGGAGCACGCCTATGCGATCGCTGTCGAACGCCTGCTCGGCGTTGATGTGCCTAAGCGTGGCCAGCTGATCCGCGTGCTTTACTCGGAAATCGGCCGTATTCTGAATCACATTCTTAACGTGACCACGCAGGCTATGGACGTTGGTGCGCTGACGCCGCCGCTCTGGGGCTTTGAAGAACGTGAAAAGTTGATGGTGTTCTATGAACGCGCTTGTGGTGCACGTATGCACGCAGCTTATTTCCGTCCAGGTGGTGTTCATCAGGATCTGCCTGATCAGCTTGTGGAAGATATCGGCAAGTGGATCGATCCGTTCCTCAATACCACGCTTGCCAATCTCGACGATCTGATTACGCCAAACCGCATTTTTAAACAGCGTAACGTCGATATCGGTGTTGTTTCGCTTGATGATGCTTGGGCATGGGGCTTCTCGGGCGTCATGGTTCGTGGTTCGGGTGCAGCATGGGATCTGCGCAAGTCGCAGCCTTATGAATGCTACAACGAAATGGAATTCGATATTCCGATCGGTAAGAACGGTGACTGCTATGACCGTTACTTGATCCGTATGGAAGAAATGCGCCAATCGGCCCGCATCATGCGCCAGTGCGTTGATCTTCTGCTCGGCAAGGAACGCGTAGGTCCTGTCTCCAATACCGATAACAAGATCGTGCCGCCGAAGCGCGGCGAGATGAAGCGTTCGATGGAAGCGCTCATCCATCACTTCAAACTTTATACGGAAGGCTATCACGTGCCTGCCGGTGAAGTTTATGCAGCTGTCGAAGCACCAAAGGGTGAATTTGGCGTCTTCCTCGTATCGGATGGCACCAACAAGCCTTATCGCTGCAAGCTGCGCGCCCCGGGCTTTGCCCATCTTCAGGCCATGGATTTCCTGTGCCGCGGTCACATGTTGGCTGACGTGTCGGCAATTCTTGGCTCGCTCGATATCGTGTTTGGTGAGGTTGACCGCTGATGTCCGTTCGCCGTCTCGCAGATGATGCCGTCCAGCCGGCTGGTTTCGCTTTTAACGCGGAAAATCAGAACTGGGCGCACAAGACGATCGCAAAATACCCTGAAGGCCGCCAACAGTCGGCTGTTATCCCTTTGCTCATGCGTGCGCAGGAGCAGGATGGCTGGGTCACGAAGGCTGCTATCGAACATGTCGCAAACATGCTCGATATGCCGCTGATCCGCGTTCTCGAAGTCGCTACTTTCTATACGCAGTTCCAGCTGAAGCCAGTTGGCACGCGCGCGCACATTCAGGTTTGCGGCACCACGCCATGCATGTTGCGTGGCTCGGAAGCACTGATGGATGTTTGCCGTCATAAAATCCACCACGATCCTTTTGAGCTTAACGCCGAAGGCACGCTGTCGTGGGAAGAAGTTGAATGCCAGGGCGCTTGTGTCAATGCACCGATGGTCATGATCTTCAAGGACGCTTATGAAGACCTGACACCGGAACGCCTTGCTGAAATTATCGATGCGTTCGAAGCAGGTAAGGGCGACACTGTTAAGACGGGTCCGCAGGATGGGCGTATTACGTCTGAACCTATGGGCGGTCTAACAGCGCTGACTGAAGATCTGGACTACAAGAAGATCGGTCTGGAAACCCGTAAGGCATCCGATGCTGCAGTTGCCAAAGCCAAGGCGGAAGCTGAAGCAAAGGCTAAGGCAGAAGCTGCAGCGAAAGCTGCGGAAGAAGCCAAGAACGTTGCACCGTCGAATGCAGCCAAACCAGTGACCAATGCTACAGAAACCGATCCAAGCCTCAAGACGCCGTCTGATGTTAAGGCATCAAACGCTGCTGAGAAGGCTGCTTCGGTTGACAGCAAGCAAGATTACAAGCTTGACGATAAGAACCGTCCGGAAGCAATTGAGCGTCCAGAAGCTGTTGACGATCTGAAGCTTATTTCCGGCGTCGGCCCGAAGATTGAGGAAACCCTGCATGAGCTGGGTGTTTTCACCTTCAAGCAGGTTGCTTCCTGGAAGAAAGCCGAGCGCGAATGGGTTGACGGCTATCTGAGCTTCCACGGTCGCATTGATCGTGAAGACTGGGTTAAGCAGGCCAAGGCTTTGGCCAAGGGCGGCGTCGAAGAATACATCAAGGTATTCGGAAAGAAGCCCGTATGATGACTTCGACATTGGCAAACAGAAACGGAAACAGGTGAGACATGCTGGCTGATAAGGATCGCATATTCACCAATATCTATGGCTTCAAGGACATGTCCCTGAAGGGCGCTATGTCGCGTGGCCATTGGGATAACACCAAAGGCTTCATCGACAAGGGTCGTGACTGGATCATCGACGAGATGAAGGCATCTGGCCTTCGTGGTCGTGGTGGTGCTGGCTTCCCGACCGGCCTGAAATGGTCCTTTATGCCGAAGGAAGTTACGGACCGGCCGCATTACCTCGTCGTCAATGCCGACGAATCCGAACCGGGCACCTGTAAGGACCGCGAAATTCTGCGCCACGATCCGCATACGCTGATCGAAGGCTGCGTTATCGCCGGTTGCGCCATGGGCGCTCACGTTGCTTATATCTATCTGCGCGGCGAATTCATGCGTGAGCGTGAAGCGCTTCAGGCAGCGATTGACGAATGTTACGATGCAGGTCTTCTGGGCAAGAACAATAAGTGCGGCTGGGATATGGAGATTCTTCTCCATCACGGCGCTGGCGCTTATATCTGCGGCGAAGAAACCGCTCTGTTGGAAAGCCTTGAAGGAAAGAAGGGCCAGCCACGTCTAAAGCCTCCTTTCCCCGCAAATATGGGCCTCTATGGCTGCCCGACGACAGTGAACAACGTTGAATCGATTGCTGTTGCTCCGACGATCCTTCGTCGCGGCGGCGCATGGTTCTCGTCGATCGGTCGTCCGAACAATGTCGGCACGAAGCTGTTCCAGATTTCCGGTCATGTGAATACGCCATGCACCGTGGAAGAGGGCCTCGGCATCACCTTCCGCGAGCTGATCGAAAAGCATGGCGGCGGTATTCGCGGCGGCTGGGACAATCTGCTTGCAGTCATTCCTGGCGGCGCATCATGCCCGATTATTAAGGCCGAAGACATGATGGACGCCATCATGGATTTCGACGGTATGCGCGACAAAAAATCGTCGTTCGGAACAGGCGGTCTGATCGTCATGGACAAGTCCACTGACGTCATCAAGGCAATTGCTCGTCTTGCAGCTTTCTTCAAGCATGAAAGCTGCGGCCAGTGCACGCCTTGCCGCGAAGGTACTGGTTGGATGTGGCGCGTCATGGAACGCATGGTCAAGGGTAACGCGCAGAAGCGCGAAATCGACATGCTGTTTGATGTGACCAAGCAAATTGAAGGTCACACGATCTGCGCGCTTGGTGATGCTGCTGCATGGCCTATTCAGGGCCTGATCCGCAATTTCCGTCCGGAAATTGAAAAGCGCATTGACGATTATACGCGCAACGCTGTTCAGAGCCGCAACATCCGTCTGGAAGCAGCGGAATAAGGCTGACGCATTGTGTGGTGCGGTCCGTCTCCCACGGGCCGTAATAGAGTTTGACATCTGGAAGATGCGGCAAGAGCCGCAGGTTTGGATAAGCGATGGCAAATATTAAGGTTGACGGCACAGAGATCGAAGTACCCGATCACTATACGCTCCTTCAGGCTGCCGAAGCCGCGGGGGCGGAAGTCCCGCGTTTTTGTTTCCACGAACGGCTTTCCATCGCCGGAAACTGCCGCATGTGCCTTGTTGAAGTGAAGGGTGGACCGCCAAAGCCGGCTGCATCCTGCGCTATGGGCGTACGCGATCTGCGTCCCGGCCCGAATGGCGAAGCACCTGAAATTTTCACCAACACGCCGATGGTCAAAAAGGCCCGCGAAGGCGTGATGGAATTCCTACTCATCAACCATCCGCT
Organism: Ochrobactrum quorumnocens; assembly: GCF_002278035.1. NCBI lineage: Bacteria > Pseudomonadati > Pseudomonadota > Alphaproteobacteria > Hyphomicrobiales > Brucellaceae > Ochrobactrum > Ochrobactrum quorumnocens. Next base: position 827,842 of record NZ_CP022604.1, read on the forward strand.
CGATTGCCCGATTTGCGATCAGGCAGGTGAGTGCGATCTGCAAGATCAGGCAATGGCGTTTGGTACCGACGGTTCACGCTATCGCGAAAACAAGCGTGCGGTTGAGAACAAGTATATCGGCCCGCTCGTCAAGACTGTGATGACACGCTGCATTCACTGCACGCGCTGCGTCCGCTTCACGACCGAAGTGGCTGGTATTTCTGAACTCGGCCTCATTGGTCGTGGTGAAGATGCTGAAATCACCACTTATCTCGAGCGCGCTATGACTTCGGAGCTGCAGGGCAATGTCATCGACCTTTGCCCGGTTGGTGCTCTGACCTCACGTCCATATGAATTCCAGGCGCGTCCGTGGGAATTGAACAAGACTGAAACCATCGACGTGATGGATGCAGTTGGTTCGAACATCCGCGTTGACACCCGTGGTCGTGAAGTGATGCGCATCATGCCACGCGTCAACGAAGCCGTGAACGAAGAGTGGATTTCCGACAAGACCCGTTTCATCTGGGATGGTCTGCGCACCCAGCGCCTTGATCGCCCATATGTTCGTAAGGATGGTCGTCTGGTAGCAGCATCGTGGCCTGAAGCTTTTGCAGCAATCGCTGCCAAGGTTTCGGCAACATCTGCTGACAAGATCGGGGCTGTTGCTGGCGATCTGGCTTCGGTTGAAGAACTTTATGCTCTGAAGAGCCTGATCGCGTCGCTTGGTTCTGCCAATATTGATAGCCGTCAGGATGGCGCAGCACTTGATCCAGCTTTGGGTCGTGCAAGCTATCTCTTTAATACGACGATCGAAGGCATTGAAAATGCTGACGCTCTTCTGATCATCGGCTCCAACCCACGTGTTGAAGCGGCTATTCTGAACGCTCGTATTCGCAAGCGTCAGCGCATGGGCCATTTCCCAATCGCTCTGATCGGTGAACAGGCTGAACTGCGTTACAACTACGAATATCTTGGCGCAGGTGCAGACACACTTGCAGCTGTCGCTTCCGGCAAAAATGCATTCCGCGACGTGCTGGCGAAAGCCGAACGTCCGCTGATCATTGTTGGTCAGGGCGCATTGACTGGCGAAAACGGCGCTGCTGTTCTGGCTCAAGCTGCAAAGCTCGCGCAAGATGTCGGCGCGATCAATGGCGAATGGAACGGCTTCTCGGTCCTTCACACTGCGGCTTCGCGCGTCGGTGCTCTTGATCTCGGCGTTGTGCCGGGTGAGGGCGGCAAGGTTGCAGGCGAAATGCTCGGCAATCTTGATGTTGTGTTTCTGCTCGGTGCAGACGAACTCGACATGACGGCCAAGGGTTCGAGCTTCGTTGTCTATATCGGTACGCATGGCGATGCCGGTGCACATGCGGCTGACGTTATCCTGCCAGGTGCGGCTTACACCGAAAAATCGGGTACATGGCTTAACACTGAAGGTCGCGTGCAGCTCGGCAACCGTGCTGGTTTCGCACCGGGCGAAGCAAAGGAAGATTGGGCAATTCTGCGCGCTCTTTCCGACACGCTCGGCAAGCGTCTGCCATTTGACAGCCTCGCACAGCTTCGCGCCAAGCTCTATGCAGATTACCCGCATATGATGGCCATTGACACTGTTGCACCTGCCGCTGCCGACGATCTGGTCGCGCTGGCTGGTAAGGCAACCAACCTGGGTGGCGGCGCTGCGTTCGTTTCCCCGGTCAAGGATTTCTACCTGACGAACCCAATCGCGCGTGCTTCCGCTGTCATGGCCGAGTGCTCGGCGCTTGCGGCCGGCAGCTTCCAACAGGCAGCTGAGTAAGCGAGAGAGAGACGGAATAATGGACGGAATTTTTGCAGCTTACGTCTTGCCCGCGCTGATTATAGCGCTGAAGTCGGTCGTTCTGCTTGTCGTATTGCTGATCGTCGTGGCTTACCTGCTTTATGCGGATCGTAAGATTTGGGCAGCCGTGCAGCTTCGCCGTGGACCGAACGTCGTTGGCCCATGGGGTCTGTTTCAGGCTTTTGCCGATCTTTTGAAGTTCGTCTTCAAAGAGCCGATCATTCCATCCGGCGCGAATAAGGGTGTGTTTCTTCTTGCACCTTTCATTTCCGCTGTGCTGGCAATGGCAACCTGGGCGGTCATTCCCGTCAATGAAGGTTGGGCAATCGCCAACATCAATGTCGGTTTGCTTTACATCTTCGCTATTTCTTCGCTTGAAGTTTATGGCGTTATCATGGGCGGCTGGGCCTCGAACTCGAAGTATCCGTTTCTGGGTGCACTTCGTTCGGCAGCGCAGATGGTCTCCTATGAAGTGTCGATCGGTTTTGTGATCGTTACGGTTCTTCTGACGGTTGGCTCGCTTAACCTGACAGATATCGTGTTGTCGCAGAATACGGGTATCGGTACATCGCTCGGACTGCCGGCTTCGTTCCTCGACTGGAACTGGCTGGTTCTGTTCCCGATGTTCGTGATCTTCTTCATTTCGGCACTTGCTGAAACGAACCGCCCGCCATTCGACCTTGTCGAAGCTGAATCGGAACTCGTGGCCGGTCATATGATCGAGTATTCGTCCACACCGTTCCTTCTGTTCTTCCTCGGCGAGTATGTGGCGATCACGCTGATGTGCGCCCTGATGACGACGCTCTTCCTTGGCGGCTGGTTGCCTCCGGTCGACGTATGGTTCCTCAATTGGGTTCCGGGCATCATCTGGTTCATGCTCAAGCTTTGCTTCTGCTTCTTCATGTTCGCTATGGTAAAGGCTTTCGTACCGCGTTACCGCTACGACCAGTTGATGCGTCTGGGCTGGAAAGTGTTCCTGCCGATCTCGCTCTTCATGGTTGTTCTGACCGCGACCGTCATCAAAGTCTTCGATCTGGTGTAAGGAGAAAGAAAAATGGCTTCTTTCGCACAGGCCGCGAAATCACTCCTTCTCAAGGAATTCGTCGGCGCTTTCTTCCTCTCCATGCGCCAGTTTTTCGCGCCAAAAGCGACGTTGAACTACCCGCATGAAAAGGGTCCGATTTCTCCACGTTTTCGTGGCGAACACGCGCTGCGTCGTTATCCCAACGGCGAAGAACGCTGCATTGCTTGCAAGCTTTGCGAAGCGATCTGCCCGGCGCAGGCTATCACCATTGAAGCGGGTCCCCGCCGCAATGATGGCACGCGCCGCACGGTGCGTTACGACATCGATATGGTGAAGTGCATCTATTGCGGCTTCTGTCAGGAAGCTTGCCCTGTAGATGCGATCGTTGAAGGTCCGAACTTCGAGTTTGCGACCGAAACCCGCGAAGAGCTCTACTATGACAAGGACAAGCTCCTTGCCAATGGCGATCGCTGGGAACGCGAAATTGCGCGCAACATCGCTATTGATGCGCCATATCGCTGATTGGTTTTGCTGAAACCTCTGTTTCGGCATCCGGTTTGAAAAGCGGCAACAAGAGGGGGCAGCCTCGCTTGTTGCCTGAATTTAAGTTTCGCGATTTTTCGCGACAAACAAAGACTAAAGCGGGCAAAGCAATAGGGCTTTGTCCACGGAAAGGTGTTGGGGGATCCCCATGCTGACAGGTATTGCGGCAGCGTTCTTTTATCTGTTCGCCTTTATCATGATCGCCAGCGCGTTCATGGTGATTGCGGCGCGCAACCCCGTGCATTCGGTGCTGTTTCTGATCCTCGCTTTCTTCAATGCGGCGGCACTGTTCTTGCTAACGGGGGCCGAGTTCCTCGCCATGATCCTGCTTGTCGTTTATGTCGGCGCTGTGGCGGTTCTCTTCCTCTTCGTCGTCATGATGTTGGATGTCGATTTCTCTGAGCTCAAGCGTGGTGCGCTGCAATATGCGCCGGTTGGTGCTCTTGTTGGTCTGATCCTGCTTGGCGAGCTGATCGTTGTGTTCGCAGGTTCGATGTTCGCTCCTAAGCTGGGGCAGGGCTCGGTTCCTATCCCTGATCTCGCAGAACGCACCAACACTGCAGCCCTCGGTGACATTCTTTACACCGACTACGTTTTCAACTTCCAGATTGCCGGATTGGTTCTTCTCGTTGCCATGATCGGTGCGATCGTTCTGACGCTGCGGCACAAGCCAAATGTAAAGCGCCAGTCGATCCCGGATCAGGTTGCTCGTACGCCTGAAACGGCGATCGAGATCAAGAAGGTCGAAACGGGCAAAGGCATCTGAGGATAAGAATATGGAAATCGGTATTTCTCATTATCTGACCGTTTCAGCCATCCTGTTCACACTTGGCGTTTTCGGTATTTTCTTAAACCGCAAGAACGTCATCGTCATCCTGATGTCTGTCGAATTGATCCTCCTCTCGGTCAATCTCAACTTCGTGGCGTTTTCTTCTGTGCTTGGCGATATGGTCGGGCAGGTTTTCGCGCTCTTCGTTCTGACTGTTGCAGCTGCAGAAGCGGCTATCGGTCTGGCAATCCTCGTTGTTTTCTTCCGTAATCGCGGTTCTATCGCGGTGGAAGACGTCAATGTTATGAAAGGTTGACGGGCAAATGCTCTATAACGCGATCGTCTTCCTTCCGCTTATTGGCTTTCTTGTTGCCGGTCTTTTCGGCAACAAGATTGGTGCCAAAGCGAGTGAATATCTTACTTCCGGCCTGATGGTGATCGTTGCGATCCTGTCATGGGTCGTGTTCTTTCAAATCCCGCTCGGCCACGATGCCGAAACGGTTCGTATCCCCGTGCTTCATTGGGTTACGTCCGGTTCGCTGTCCTTTGATTGGGCGCTGCGCGTCGATACGTTGACCGGCGTCATGCTTGTCGTGATCAACTCGGTGTCGGCACTCGTGCATATCTATTCGATTGGATATATGCACCACGATCCGCATCGTCCGCGCTTCTTTGCCTATCTGTCGCTCTTCACCTTCGCCATGCTTATGTTGGTAACGTCGGACAATCTGATTCAGATGTTCTTCGGCTGGGAAGGTGTGGGTCTGGCATCCTATCTTCTGATCGGTTTCTGGTTCCAGAAGCCATCGGCAAATGCCGCCGCAATGAAAGCCTTCGTTGTCAACCGCGTTGGTGACTTCGGCTTCCTGCTCGGTATCTTCGGCCTGTTCGCACTGTTCCAGTCGGTCGATTACAACACGATCTTTGCTGCTGCTGCGAATTATTTGCCTGCTGAAGGTGCTGCCGATACCGGTGCGGTTGTTCTCAACTTCCTCGGCTATGAACTGCACAAGGAAACAGCCCTTACTGTTGTTTGCCTGCTGCTTTTCATGGGTGCGATGGGTAAGTCCGCGCAGTTCCTGCTGCACACATGGCTTCCTGACGCGATGGAAGGCCCGACACCTGTTTCCGCACTTATTCACGCGGCAACGATGGTGACCGCGGGTGTGTTCATGGTTGCACGTTTGTCGCCGATCTTTGAACATTCGCACACCGCATTGTTGATCGTGACGATTATCGGCGCAACGACAGCATTCTTTGCTGCAACAGTTGCGCTTGTACAGAACGACATCAAGCGCGTTATCGCTTACTCGACCTGTTCGCAGCTTGGTTATATGTTTGCGGCTCTGGGTGTCGGCGCTTATGGCGCGGCTGTATTTCACCTCTTCACGCATGCATTCTTCAAGGCACTTCTGTTCCTTTGCGCCGGTTCGGTTATCCATGCCGTTTCGGACGAGCAGGACATGCGTCGCATGGGTGGTCTGCGCAAGCTGATCCCAATCACCTACTGGATGATGATGATCGGTACTGTTGCGATTACGGGTCTGGGCGTTCCAGGAACGATCATCGGTACGGCTGGCTTCTTCTCGAAGGATGCTATTATCGAGTCGGTCTTCGCATCGCACAGCCTTGCGTCAGGTTACGCCTTCACGCTTCTGGTTATCGCAGCGATGTTCACGAGCTTCTATTCATGGCGTCTGATTTTCATGACTTTCTATGGCAAGCCACGCGCTTCCGCTGAAGTCATGCATCATGTGCATGAATCGCCGCCAGTGATGCTCGTTCCGTTGTTGCTGCTTGCTGTTGGTGCTCTGTTTGCTGGTTTCGTCTTCAAGGAATACTTCTTCGGACACGAATATGCAGAGTTCTGGAAGGGCGCGCTCTACACCGCTCCAGGCAATGAAATCCTGGATCATTATCACCACGTTCCGTTGTGGGTTAAACTGTCTCCGTTCATCGCGATGGTGATCGGTCTGGTTACGGCCTGGGTGTTCTATATCCGAGCACCACACATTCCGAAGGCACTCGCAGAACGTCATCGCGGTCTGTACCAGTTCCTTCTCAACAAGTGGTACTTCGACGAACTGTATGACCGCATCTTCGTTCGTCCTGCACGTTGGCTCGGCCGCTTCTTCTGGAAGGTCGGCGACGGCAAGATTATCGACGGATACGGTCCAAACGGTGTCGCTGCACGCGTTCTTGATGTTACAGGTCGCGTTGTGAAGATGCAGTCTGGTTACCTTTATCACTACGCATTCGCGATGCTTATCGGCGTCGCCGCGCTCGTCACCTGGATGATGCTCGGGAGCTCTCTCTGATGACCGATTGGCCAATTCTTTCTACGGTCACATTTCTGCCGCTCGTCGGCGCCTTGTTGATCCTTCTCATCAAGGATGACAGCGAAGCCTCGCGTCGTAACATTAAGAATGTTGCGCTGCTGACTACGGTTTTCGTGTTCATTCTGTCTCTGGTTATCTGGGCTGGGTTTGATAATTCAAATCCAGGCTTCCAGATGGTCGAACAGGTCGACTGGCTCGGTGGTGGGATTTCCTACCACATGGGCGTTGACGGCATTTCAATGCTCTTCGTCGTGCTTTCTGCTTTCCTCATGCCTTTCTGCGTGCTGGCAAGCTGGATCGCTATCGACAAGCGCGTCAAGGAATACATGATCGCGTTCCTTATTCTGGAAACGCTCATGATCGGCGTGTTCTGCGCGCTGGATCTGTTCCTGTTCTACGTCTTCTTTGAAGCAAGCCTTATCCCGATGTTCATCATCATCGGTGTCTGGGGTGGCAAGCGCCGCGTTTATGCAAGCTTCAAGTTCTTCCTCTACACGCTGCTCGGCTCGGTACTGATGCTGATCGCGATCATGGCAATGTACTGGCAGGCCGGTACATTGAATATCGTGGAGCTGCTCAAGTACGATTTCCCTGCAGGCATGCAAACGTGGCTATGGCTGGCATTCTTCGCATCGTTCGCTGTAAAGATGCCGATGTGGCCGGTTCACACCTGGTTGCCGGACGCGCACGTTGAAGCACCAACGGCAGGCTCGGTTATTCTGGCCGGTATCCTTCTGAAGCTGGGTGGCTATGGCTTCCTGCGCTTCTCGTTGCCGATGTTCCCGCTGGCATCTGCCGATTTCGCTCCATTCGTCTTTGCACTTTCCGCAATTGCTATCGTCTACACCTCGCTCGTTGCTTTGGTGCAGGAAGATATCAAGAAGCTGATTGCTTACTCCTCGGTTGCGCACATGGGCTACGTCACCATGGGTATTTTCGCAGCCAATGAGCAGGGTGTGCAGGGTGCAATCTTCCAGATGCTCTCGCACGGTATCGTTTCAGGAGCACTCTTCCTTTGTGTCGGCGTGATCTATGATCGTATGCATACCCGTGAGATTTCGGCCTTTGGCGGTCTCGTCAACAACATGCCGAAATATGCCGTTGCATTCCTCATCTTGACGATGGCGAATGTCGGTCTTCCGGGTACGTCAGGCTTTATCGGTGAATTCCTCACGCTGTTCGGTGTCTTCCGCGTCAATACGTGGGTGGCTCTGTTCGCAACCTCTGGTGTGATTCTGTCGGCAGCCTATGCGCTGTGGCTTTATCGCAACGTGGTTTTCGGTGCGCTGACCAAGGAAAGTCTCAAAGGCCTTCTCGATCTCAGCCCGCGTGAAAAGCTGATCCTGTATCCGCTTGTGATCCTCACCATTTTCTTCGGTGTGTATCCAGTGCCGGTCTTCGATGCGACCGCAAGCGCTGTGCATGCACTGGTTAATAATTACGACGCAGCGCTGGCGAATGCCGCTAGCGCTACGCTGGCGCAGTAGTAAAGGCAAAGGCCCGATGCAAACCGACCTGATTGCTTCCCTGTCTCTCGCAGCACCCGAGGTTCTCCTCGCGCTGAGCGGGCTGGCATTGCTTATGATCGGCGTGTTCTCCGGAGAGCGCGCCTCCACACTCGTCAATGGGCTCGCTGTCGCCGTTTTGATTGCTGCACTGGCTCTTGTCGTTATCTTCCCGCACAACGGTATCGCCTTTGGCGGCAGCTTTGTGAACGATGGTTTCGCACGCTTCATGAAAGTGCTGACATTGATCGGCTCTATCGTGACGCTCGTCATGTCCGTTGGTTTTGCGCGTGAAGAGAAGTTCGACAAGTTCGAGTTCCCAGTGCTGATCGTTCTTGCGACGCTTGGCATGCTCATCATGGTATCAGCATCCAACATGCTGACGCTTTATATGGGCCTCGAGCTGCAGTCGCTCGCACTCTATGTGCTCGCAGCTTTCAATCGTGACAGCGTTCGTTCGACAGAAGCCGGACTGAAATACTTTGTTCTGGGTGCGCTCTCTTCGGGCATGCTGCTTTACGGTATCAGTCTTGTTTATGGCTACACTGGTCACATCGGCTTTGCGGAAATCGCCAGTTCTATTTCCGGTGGCGAGCGTCAGCTCGGTCTGGTCTTCGGTCTGGTGTTCATTCTGGCAGGCCTTTGCTTCAAGATTTCTGCCGTTCCGTTCCATATGTGGACGCCGGACGTTTATGAAGGTTCGCCAACACCTGTAACCGCGTTTTTTGCTGCTGCCCCTAAGATGGCTGCAATGGCTCTGATCGTTCGTGTTGTGGAAGGCGCTTTCGCTCCTGTCACCCACGACTGGCAGCAGGTCATTACTTTCGTCGCAATCGCGTCGATGGTGCTGGGTGCCTTTGCTGCTATCGGCCAGCGTAACATTAAGCGCCTGATGGCTTACTCATCGATCAGCCACATGGGCTATGCGCTCGTTGGTCTGGCAGCTGGTACGGTTGTTGGTGTTCGCGGCGTTGCGCTTTACATGCTGATCTATCTCGTCATGACGCTTGGTAGCTTTGCTTTCATCCTGTCCATGCGGACAAAGGAAGGCAATGTCGAGCAGATTGAAGATCTGGCAGGCCTGTCGCGGACCAATCCGGTTATGGCAACAATCATGACCATGATGCTGTTCTCGCTTGCAGGTATTCCGCCGCTCGCTGGCTTCTTCGGTAAGTGGTACACCTTCGTCGCAGCCGTTGAAGTGGGTCTGTATCCGCTCGCAATCATCGGTATTGTCGCTTCCGTTGTCGGCGCGTTCTACTACCTGCGCATGATCAAGATCATGTGGTTCGATGAGCCGGTAACGACCTTCGTTACACCAGCAATCGAGCTTCGTCTGGTACTGCTCGCTTCGGGTGCATTCGTTTTGTTCTATGGATTGATTGGCGGCTGGCTTGGCGGTTTGGCTGAAACTGCAGCCAAGACGTTCTTCTGAGCATGACAATAAATAAAGCCGCAGGTGATGGCATGGGTTTCACGCTGGCACCTGCGGCTTTAGCAGACGGATACAGACTGGAGTTTTTTCCAGTCGTTGGTTCTACCAATGCAGAGGCGCTGGAGCGGGCGAATGCCGGCGATGCAGGACGCCTCTGGTTCGTTTCTCCCAAGCAGGAGAGCGGACGCGGCCGACGCGGCCGTACATGGACTGCTCCTGAAGGCAATCTTGCAGCAACATTGCTTCTGGTTGATCGTTTTGATCCCAAGATTGCCGCCACTTTAGGTTTCGTGGCTGGTTTGGCTTTGGCCGATGCTGTCGATGCGGTTCTGCCATCGACTGTTGCGGCCCGCGTGAACGTTGCGCTTAAATGGCCGAACGACGTTCTCGTTGACGGTGCAAAACTGTCCGGTATTCTCCTGGAATCGACGTTGCTTGCCGAAGGCCTGTTTGGTCTTGCTGTGGGTATGGGCACGAATGTCGTGGCCGCTCCGGATGGCTTGCCTTACGCTGCGACGTCCATCAACGGATTGGGCGGTAACGCCGATGCTACTATCTTGTTTTTGGCGTTGTCTGATGCATGGTGCCATTATTATAGCATTTGGGATGATGGCCGTGGCCTCAACACGATCCGTGAGCTGTGGCTCAAGCGGGCACACGGACTTGGTCAGCCTGTTGTGATGCAATTGAATGGTCGCATTGTCGAAGGCGTTTTTGAAACTATCGATTCGGATTGCCGGCTTGTCATTCGCGAGGATGACGGTACACGTGTTCCGGTGACAGCTGGGGACGTTTATTTTGGAACAGCGGCCTCTGTTAAACCCGTTTCCTGAGTGAATATTGTGCACAATTGATCGCTGTGCGCGTTGTTCCGGGTTTGCAAACTATCGGCAGCCGGTTCAACTGGGTCATAATTAGGGCGTGTCGTTGAATGATGGGAACAGGTTTTCCCATGATGACAGGCGAAAGAACGAAAACTTACGGCGCATAGCTCAAAAGGTGTTAGACACTTTTGCTAAAGGTTATGCGTTAAATCAAAAAGTTAGAGCGTAAAGCTGAATCAACTCGGCAAGTCGTCGCTCTAAACCATGAGTTAGAACAGGGAGGCATTATGCCCCGCTCACCATCGACCCAATTTGTCTTCCTGCCCCTTGGCGGTGTCGGCGAAATCGGCATGAACCTGGCTATGTATGGCTTAGGTCCAGAAGACAATCGTGAATGGATCGTGGTCGACATGGGCGTAAGCTTTGCCGGTCCAGAACATCCTGGCGCGGATCTGATCCTGCCGGATATTCGCTTCCTTGAAGCCGAGAAGAACAATCTGCGCGGCATCATCATTACGCATGCGCATGAAGACCATTACGGCGCGCTGCTCGATCTTTGGCCACGCTTGAAAGCGCCGGTCTACGCGACACCATTCACGGCAGGCTTGCTTGAAGCAAAACGTCAGTCTGAATTTGGTGCACCGGAAATCCCGGTCACGATCTTCAAGGCTGGCGAAACTTTCGAAGTCGGTCCATTCAAGCTCGAAGCAATTGCCGTTACGCACTCGATCCCTGAACCCGTTTCGCTAGCTATTACCACGCCACTTGGCACGGTTGTTCACACGGGCGACTGGAAGATGGACCCCGATCCTTCGATGGGGCCGCTCATTGATGAAGCACGGTTTCGTGCGCTTGGAGATCAGGGTGTTCTGGCACTCATCTGCGATTCCACCAATGCGATGCGCGAAGGTGAATCTCCTTCCGAGCGTCAAGTCGGCGATAGCCTGCGTGAGCTGATCGAAAATGCACGCGGTCGCGTGGCTGTTACAACCTTCTCGTCTAATGTCGGTCGTATCCGCTCTATTACGGAAGCAGCACGCGATGCTGGGCGTCAGGTGTTGGTGGTCGGTCGTTCGATGAAGCGCACGATCGCTGTGGCAACCGAGCTTGGCTATATGGAAGGCCTGCCGGAGTTCCTCAGTGAAGACGATTACGGCTATATTCCGCGTGAAAATGTCGTTGTTATTCTGACGGGTAGTCAGGGCGAGCCACGCGCAGCGCTTGCAAAACTTGCTCGCGATGAAATGCGCAGCATCGCTTTGTCGGCGGGTGATACAGTGATTTTCTCATCGCGGCCTATTCCCGGTAATGAGAAGGCTATTCTGGATATCAAGAACAAGCTCATCGATCAGGGTATCAAGCTAATCAGCGATGATGATGCGCTCGTGCATGTTTCCGGCCACCCGCGTCGTAATGAACTCAAGCGCATGTATTCTTGGGTGCGTCCGAAAATTCTTGTTCCGGTACACGGAGAGGCAGCACATCTGGTTGCCCAAGGGTCGCTTGGTGCAATGGAAGGCATCGAAGAAATTGCTCAGGTTCGTGACGGCGATATGCTGCGTCTTGCACCCGGCAGAGCCGAAATCATCGATGAAGCACCGGTTGGCCGCATCTACAAGGACGGCAAGCTGATCGGTGACGAAGACGAGATAGGCATGGTAGAGCGTCGTAAGCTCGCTTTTGTCGGTCATGTCGCTGTTTCAGTACTGCTCGATCGTGATTTCAAGATTATGGATGAACCCGATCTCGTGGCTTTCGGATTGCCGGAAGAAGACGGGCAGGGCGATCTGATGGAAGACATTCTGCTCGATGCGGCAATCGAGGCCATCGACAGCATTCCACGCGCGCGTCGTAAAGATCTCGAAGTGGTTCGTGAATCGGTCCGCCGAGCTGTTCGCTCTGCGACAAATGAGGCATGGGGCAAAAAGCCGGTAGTGACGGTGTTTATCAACCGGATAAAGTAGCTCTGTTTTCGGGAGGAGGACACTGATGCTTGAACGCCTGAACCATGTCGCAATCGCGGTGCCAGATATAAAGGCTGCTTCCGCGCTTTACAGCAGCCAATTGGGCGCGAAAGTAACAGCGCCACAAGCCTTGCCTGAACATGGTGTTACGGTGGTCTTCATCGATGTTGGCAATACCAAGATCGAATTGCTTGAGCCATTGGGTGAGGGATCACCCATTGCCTCCTTCCTCGAAAAGAATCCATCTGGCGGCATGCATCACCTTTGCTATGAGGTCGCCGATATTATTGCTGCCCGCGATCGTCTCAAGACCGAAGGCGCGCGCATTCTCGGTGATGGTGAGCCAAAGATCGGCGCACACGGCAAACCCGTTCTGTTTTTGCATCCCAAGGACTTCAATGGGACACTGATCGAACTGGAGGAGGTATAATAATGTCCTGGGTTTCAGGCATCGCGATTTATTTTGTCATCTGGTGGACGACGCTGTTTGCGCTTTTGCCTGTCGGCTTGCGGACGCAAGCAGAAGAAAACGATGTGACACTGGGTACGGTTGCAAGCGCTCCTGCCAAGCCGCGCATCGGGCTTGCATTTCTGCGAACAACCTTGGTGGCTACGGCTATCTTCTGCCTTTACTATTACATGACGCAGATCAAAGGTTTCGGCCTTGACGATATCCCGCACTTCTTCCCTGATCTGAAGTAAAAGCGGTCGTTCTATAGTGCTTATTTTTCTGATTTGACGGAGCGGCGCCTAAAATTTAGGCGTCGTTTTGCGTTGGGCAGTGGGCGCATTTTATTGAGAATATGCCTTGAATCTAAAAATTATTGTTTCTGCATAACTGTTTGAATAGATAGACAATTAGCGAAGCGACATGCTTTATTTTAATGAAGTTTTTCGAGATGGATGCGCACCGAAACTAAGCTTACGGCGGCTCCAGTTGATGTTTAATCGTTGGAACCGCTGTAACTATTTCTTTTTACGCATTTCCGAACGCAAAACTGGTTTCCACTTTTGCTGGAAATGCTTTAACGCCAGCCGTTCAGCATGATGAAAATAAGAAAAGTAAAAAGAATATCAAAGGCTTGTGCTGAGCGTTGCGGTTTCGCAGATTGCAGTCGCGATAAAGCCAAAAAAAAAGCAAGGCTCACGCCTTGCTAGTCGAATACGCGTTCGACCCGTTTCCATTTTACTGGCGGCGGCGGAATTTCGCGCCTGGATCCATCCTCCCAAGACTTTGACCGCGTGATACAACGGTTCTATTCCGTTGTTAGGCTTGTTGATGAAAAAAATAGCGGACTGCACACCTTTTGTCACCAAAAATCTTTCGAGTCGTCATATTTCCTTCGTATTTTTTTCTGTTTTAATATCTCAGATACATAATACATTGAAAATTAAAGTGAATCCTTCAGCAGTCTTTCCTTATCTGTATTTAACAAGTCGCCGATGATGGTTGTGGACGGCAAAAAGGCTCCTCAGTAAAGCGCGGAGAGGCGGGTTTTCAACAGCGGCATAACCCGATATGAAACCGCCAAGTTTGCTTAATTTTTGCCTGATTCTACACACACTCAGTTGATACTCAGGCAATCTCTCTCTTGATCGGTGGTCACGATGCGTCTGTCGCAGTATTTTTTGCCCATTCTGAAAGAAAACCCAAAGGAGGCAGAAATTGTCTCTCACAGGTTGATGCTGCGCGCCGGTATGATCCGGCAGCAGTCGGCAGGCATCTATTCATGGCTCCCGCTTGGTCTTAAGGTCCTCAACAAGGTCTGCAACATCATTCGTGAAGAGCAGAACCGTGCAGGGGCCAACGAAATTCTCATGCCGACGATCCAATCCGCCGATCTTTGGCGCGAAAGTGGTCGCTACGATGCATACGGCAAGGAAATGCTGCGCATTCAGGACCGTCAGGAGCGCGATATGCTCTTCGGTCCGACCAATGAGGAGATGGTCACGGATATTTTCCGTTCCTATGTGCGCTCCTATAAGGATCTACCGCTCAACCTCTATCATATTCAGTGGAAGTTCCGCGATGAAGTACGTCCACGTTTCGGCGTAATGCGCTCGCGCGAATTCCTGATGAAAGACGCCTATTCGTTCGACCTCGATTATGAGGGCGCGAAAATGGCTTATTATCGCATGTTCGTTTCCTATCTGCGCACTTTCGCCCGCGTAGGCCTGCAGGCGATCCCGATGCGTGCCGATACCGGCCCGATCGGTGGCGATCTTTCTCATGAGTTTATCATTCTCGCGGAAACAGGCGAAAGCCAGGTTTATTGCGACAAGGCTTATCTCGATCTGGCGGTTCCAGGTGCTGATACGGATTTCCGTAATGATGCGCAGCTAACGGATATCGTTACACGCTGGACAACGCCTTATGCGGCAACTGATGAAATGCACGACGAAGCAGAATGGTCTGCGGTGAAAGCCGACGATCAGGTTTCGGCTCGGGGTATCGAAGTTGGTCATATCTTCCATTTCGGCACCAAGTATTCCGAACCAATGGGTGCGAAAGTGCAGGGGCCTGATGGCAAGGACCACCTTGTATCAATGGGTTCTTATGGTATTGGCCCATCGCGTCTGGTTGCTGCCGCGATTGAAGCTTCGCATGATGAAGCAGGCATCATCTGGCCAAAGGCAATCGCACCGTTCGGCGTTGGCATTGTCAATATGAAGCCAGGTGACGAAGGTTGTGATGGCGTGAGCGAAAAGCTCTACGAAGCCTTCACTAATGCTGGCCTCGATCCGCTGCTGGACGACACGGACAACCGTCCGGGCTCCAAATTCGCAACTCTTGATCTGATTGGTCTGCCTTATCAGGTGATCGTCGGTCCACGCAGCGTTGCCGCGGGTGAAGTCGAAGTTAAGGATCGCAAGACGGGTGAGCGTCAGAACCTCACTGTTGAAGCGGCAATCAACCTGTTGACGGCTTAAATATGAGCAATGCGGCGGCAGCAAAATCTGATGGCAAGCAGAAGGCATCGAGCAAGGCGCCTTCTTCCGGTCCGTTCTCAGCCTTTGAGCGGATGATCGCATGGCGCTATTTGCGAGCGCGCCGCCGCGAGACGTTTATTTCGGTCATTGCCGGTTTTTCTTTCACCGGCATCATGCTTGGTGTTGCCACACTCATCATCGTTATGGCGGTGATGAACGGGTTTCGTGCCGAGCTTTTGACCCGCATTCTGGGTATCAATGGCCACCTCATCATGCAGCCGATGGATCGGCCGCTTGATGATTATGCGAGCCTCATCCAGCGCATAGATGGTATCAAGGGCGTCCAGTTCGCCATTCCTGTGGTCGAGGGGCAGGCTCTCGTTCAGGGCAACATCGGAGCTGGCACCGGTGCATTGGTGCGCGGACTTCGGGAAGAGGATCTGGACAAGCTCAAGCTGGTTTCCACGAACGTAAAACAGGGCACCTTGAAGGGCTTCGATCAGAGCGGCGGCGTGGCAATCGGTACCCGTATGGCTGAAAATCTGGGCCTTTCTATTGGCGATTCATTGCGCGTTATCTCGCCCGATGGTGACGTCACGCCTTTTGGTGTCAATCCACGCGTGAAGGCTTATCCGATTGCCGCAATCTTTGAGATCGGCATGTCGGAATATGATGCGTCAATTGTGATGATGCCGCTTTCAGAGGCGCAGCTTTTCTTCAATCAGGAAGGCAAGGTGCAATCACTAGAGATATTTGTCGACAATCCTGACAAGGTTGATGCGATGCGCGCGCCTGTCGAGGAGGTGGCGGCAAGGCAGATTTCTCTGGTCGATTGGCGTCAGCGCAACCAGACTTTCTTCTCGGCACTACAGGTCGAACGCAATGTTATGTTCATGATCCTGACCTTGATCGTGCTTGTTGCTGCGCTCAATATTATCTCCGGCCTTATCATGCTGGTGAAGGACAAGGGGCGGGATATTGCGATCCTCAGAACCATGGGAGCAACGCGTGGCGCGGTCATGCGTATATTCCTGATGACTGGTGCGGCGATTGGTGTGACCGGTACTCTTGCCGGTGTGGTTTTAGGTGTCGTGGTATGCCTTAATGTCGAGAGGATTCGACAGTTCTTCTCATGGCTTTCAGGCACGACATTGTTCAATCCGGAACTGTATTTCTTGAGTACGCTTCCAGCAAAGATGGACGTCGGTGAAACAGTTTCCGTCATTGCGATGGCCTTGATCCTTTCCTTTATTGCCACCATTTTTCCGGCCTGGCGCGCTGCCAAACTCGATCCGGTCGAAGCACTGAGGTATGAATAATGGCGGCTGAAGTCATTCTGCGCCTGGAAAATGTGAGCCGGGCCTATAAGGAAGTCGATCGTGAACTGGTTATCCTGAAGGATGCGAGTTTCACTTTGCGTCGTGGTGAGATGGTGGCGCTCGTTGCACCATCTGGTGCGGGCAAGTCGACTTTGCTGCATACTGCGGGTCTGCTGGAGCGTCCGGACAGCGGCGACGTTATTCTGGATGGTCGCTCGTGCAGCACGCTTTCTGAAGATGAACGCACGGCTATCCGCCGAAACGATGTTGGCTTCGTGTATCAGTTCCATCATCTGTTGCCGGAATTCTCAGCACTCGAAAACGTGATGATGCCGCAAATGATCCGTGGCTTGCCGCAGAAGGCAGCATCAGCACGGGCACAGCAGCTGCTCGACTATATGAAGATCGGCAAGCGCGCATCCCATCGTCCGTCAGAGCTTTCCGGTGGTGAGCAGCAGCGCGTCGCGATTGCGCGTGCAGTTGCCAATGCGCCTCTGGTGCTGTTGGCTGATGAGCCAACGGGCAATCTTGATCCGACGACATCGTCTTATGTCTTCGGTGCTCTGGAGGCTCTTGTGCGCCAGTCGGGGCTTGCAGCATTAATCGCGACGCATAACCACGAACTGGCCCGCCGTATGGATCGTCGCGTGACGCTTCGCGAAGGCAAGGTCGTCGACGTCTGATCATAGCGTTTGAGCCAAAAGTGCGAAGCGGTTTTGCGTGAGGTAAATGCGTACAAACAAATAGTAACAGTGGTTCCAACAATTCGATCTCAACTGGAGCCGCTGTAAGCATATGGCAAGGCGGGAAGCGTGTCTGCCATGCGGTATCAAAGCAATTTCCCACATATCTCATTTGTTCAACGCCGACAGCCACGCTGCCGGCGATTGCACGTTTATTTTTCATAAACCTTAAATACACGTGGTCATTAAGGCAGGTGTTGACATTAGAACAAAAATGGAACAAAAACTAAACATACGTGAACAAAGAGGAGTTATTCCAATGACCGATCTCGTCTACGACGTTTTGTCTTTCGTCTCCGTCAGCCTGTTCGTTGCCACTTTCGCCATCTGGGTAAGTGTAATCTGAAAACGTGATAAGGGTTCTCTTGTGAACCCCGTTGATTGTAACGACCGTCGCTCTGGACATCGTTGCCGTATTCCCCGAAACTGGCGTAGTGGGCGATAAGAGTCGCCCGTTACCGGGTGCAGCTCTCATTCACTGAGACGTGCTCGGTCTGCGCCGGAACATGATTTCGCTATCATGTTAGGGCGGTGCTATCAGCTCTGCATAGATCGGGGAAATAGAATGAGTGATACAGCAAGCATTGCAGCGGGCGAGGGCAAGTCGTCACCTCGTTTCGTTCATTTGCGGGTACATTCTGCCTATTCCTTGCTCGAAGGTGCTCTGCCCGTCGGCAAGATCATCAAACAGGCGATTGCCGATGAAGCACCGGCCATCGCGATAACCGACACCAATAATCTTTTTGGTGCTCTGGAATTCGCCCAGAAGGCTTCGAAAGATGGCTTGCAGCCAATTATCGGGTGTCAACTGGACGTAGGGTTCGGCGATCACAACGATAATAGCCGTAGTGCCAATCGCCGACTGGTCCTTGATTTGGCGCCTATCGTTTTGCTCGCTTCGACCGAAGAGGGCTATGCCAATATCGTAAGGCTCGTCAGCCGTGCATTCCTCGATACCCCATCGGGCGATCCGGTTCACATTGATGCAAGCTGGCTGTCCGGCTTGTCCGATGACGTCATCGTGCTTTCGGGTGGACAGCTCGGTCCAATCGGACGGGCTTTTGCTGCAGATCGCCCGGACCGTGCAGAAGCGCGTCTAACTTTCTTGAAAGAAGCTTTTGGCAATCGGCTATATGTCGAATTGCAGCGTCAATCAGGCTATGACCGCGGGCTTGAGGCGAAGACCGTTGAACTCGCCTATGCGATGGACTTGCCGCTTGTGGCAACCAATGAAGCCTTCTTCCTCAAGGCGGAGGACTTTGAGGCGCATGATGCGCTGCTCGCTATTGCTGAGGGACAAATCCTTTCCAATGATGATCGCCGCCGTCTGACGCCCGACCATCATCTTAAAAGCCGCGCCGAAATGACGGCTCTGTTTGCCGATCTGCCGGAAGCGCTCGAAAATACGATTGAAATTGCAGAGCGTTGCAGCTGGTTCACACAGACACGCCAGCCAATTCTCCCGCGCTTTACTGGCGAATCTGACGATCCGGAAGCAGCTATTGAGGCCGAAGCAGAGGAGCTGGCCCGACAGGCGCGTGAAGGCTTGAAGATGCGGCTCGAAACAGCTGGTCTTGCTGAAGGATATACGGAAGAACAATATTCCGAACGTCTCGATTACGAGATTGGCATTATCACCCGCATGAAGTTCCCGGGTTACTTCCTAATCGTTGCGGACTTTATTAAATGGGCGAAGTCGCATGGCATTCCCGTTGGGCCAGGGCGTGGTTCGGGTGCCGGTTCTCTTGTCGCTTATGCATTGACCATTACTGACGTTGATCCGCTGCGGTTCTCGCTGCTGTTTGAGCGGTTTCTCAATCCAGACCGCGTATCGATGCCCGATTTCGATATCGACTTCTGTCAGGAACGTCGCGAAGAAGTCATTCGCTACGTGCAGGAGAAATACGGGCGCGATCAGGTCGCACAGATTATAACTTTCGGAACGCTTCAGGCGCGCGCTGTGCTGCGCGACGTGGGCCGCGTTCTCGAGATGCCTTACGGGCAGGTGGATCGTCTTTGTAAGCTGGTACCGCAAAATCCTGCCAACCCAGTTTCTCTGGCGCAGGCTATTGAGACAGAGCCGAAGATCAACGAGGAGCGCGAGAAAGAACCGGTCGTTGGCCGTCTTCTCGATATGGCGCTGAAACTGGAAGGTCTTTACCGACACGCCTCAACGCACGCCGCCGGTATCGTGATTGGTGATCGTCCGCTTTCTGAACTCGTGCCAATGTATCGCGATCCGCGCTCGGATATGCCGGTTACGCAGTTCAACATGAAGTGGGTTGAGCAAGCGGGGCTGGTCAAGTTCGACTTTCTTGGCCTGAAAACGCTCACTGTGCTGGAAACAGCGGTTAAGCTTGTCGCCCGTAAAGGCATTGAAATCGACCTTACGCGCCTGCCTCTTGATGATGAACTGACCTATGAAATGCTTTCGCGCGGCGAGACGGTCGGTGTGTTTCAGGTGGAAAGTGCGGGCATGCGCAAGGCGCTGCTCGGCATGCGTCCCGACCGCATTGAAGACATCATCGCGCTTGTGGCCCTATATCGTCCGGGTCCGATGGAGAATATCCCGACCTATAATGCGCGTAAGAATGGTGAGGAGGAAATCGCCTCCATTCACCCGAAAATTGATGGCCTGATCAAGGAAACGCAAGGCGTTATCGTTTATCAGGAGCAGGTAATGCAGATCGCGCAGGTGCTTTCGGGCTACTCGCTCGGTGAAGCTGACCTTCTGCGTCGCGCCATGGGTAAGAAGATCCGCGTGGAGATGGACAAGCAGCGCGTTCGTTTCGTCGAAGGGGCGATTGCAGGCGGTGTCGATAAGGCGCAGGCGAATATGATCTTCGACCTGTTGGCCAAGTTCGCCGACTATGGCTTCAATAAGTCTCACGCCGCAGCATACGCGATCGTGTCTTATCAGACCGCCTACATGAAGGCGCATTATCCGGTCGAGTTTCTCGCCGCGTCTATGACCTACGATATGTCCAACGCCGACAAGCTCAATGACTTCCGGCGCGAGGCCAATCGTCTGGGTATCGATGTCGTGACACCATCCGTCATGACTTCCTTCCGCACATTTGAGGTGGGCGAAAGAAAGATTTTCTATTCGCTGGCGGCGATCAAGGGCGTTGGCGAAGCGGCTGTAGACCACATCGTCAACGTACGGGCTGAGAAGCCTTTTGAAAGTCTCGAGGATTTTTGCGAGCGGATCGATCCGAAAATCGTCAATCGACGTGTGACGGAAAGCCTGATCAATGCAGGCGCGCTGGATTGCTTCGGGCGTGATCGCGCCGCTATGAGCGCCGGCATGGACCGCATCATGGGCTTTGCACAGCGCACGCAGGAAAATGCAGCAAGTGGCCAGTCAGATATTTTCGGCCTTTCGGGAGCACCGAAAGAACAATTGATCCTGCCACAGGCAGCACCCTGGCTGCCGTCAGAAAAGCTCCATCGTGAATTTCAGGCGGTAGGCTTTTACCTGTCCGCTCATCCGCTGGATGAATATCGTCAGGTTCTCGACCGTATGCGCGTTCAGAGCTGGGCCGATTTTTCGGCTGCTGTGAAGCGCGGTGCAAATGCCGGGCGTCTGGCAGGCACTGTCACGACCCGTCAGGAACGCAAGACTCGCACTGGCAACAAGATGGGTATCGTGCAGCTTTCGGATGCCAGTGGTCAGTTTGAAGCCGTGCTCTTTTCGGAAGGTCTTGCGCAGTATCGCGATCTTCTCGAAAGCGGCAAATCGGTGGTGATAACTGTTGCTGCTGAAAACCGTCCAGAAGGCATTGGTCTGCGCATCCAGACGGTCCAGTCTCTCGAAGATGAAGCGTGTCGGATGCAGAAGGCATTGAGGCTTTATCTGCGCTCTGCAGAGGCGGTTAAAAGTATCGTGCCGCATTTCAACACGCGTGGTGACGGTCAGGTGAGCCTTATCGTGATCAAGGAAGAAGGCCAGCGCGAAGTCGAGATCGAACTTCCGCACCGCTATCGCGTCAGTCCACAAATCGCCAGCGCCATGAAGGCAATTCCCGGTGTCGTGGAAGTCGAACTGGTTTAGAGCGCGTCCCGAAAAGTGTGAAACGGTTTTCGGACAAAGATGCGCGTTAAAACAGATAATTAGAGCGCCGATCTGATCCAATCAGATCGAAACGCGCTTTAATGAAAAACCGGCCAATGGTGATTGGCCGGTTTTTTCTTTATGCAGATGCTTTCAGGTTCAATGCTTTGCGTATTTCTGGCGCAACCTTGGTCCCGAACAACTCTATCGATTTCATTGTATGCTTATGCGGCAGGTTACCAAGGGCGGTCTGCAACAAGAAACGATCATGTTTGAAATAGCTGTGCTGGGTTAGAATTTTATCGATCACCTGCTGAGGGCTACCGACAAGCAGCGAACCGCGCGGCTGGCACATGGCATCAAATTGTTCTCGAGTGGTTGGTGGCCAGCCGCGTTCCCGCCCGATTTTGCTCATCACATGAGAGTAAGGGTCGAAAAACTCATTGCCAGCTTGTTGAGAGTTTTCAGCAATATAGCCGTGTGAGTTTATTCCAACTTTGAGCTTTTCAGGGGTATGACCGGCCTTGAGGCCAGCCTCGCGATAGAAATCGGTCAGCTGTGAAAAGCGTTCCGGGTATCCGCCAATAATGGCAATTGCCAACGGTAAGCCAAGAAGCGCTGCGCGACCCACCGAGGCAGGCGTCCCACCAACCGCAAGCCATACTGGCAAAGAGCCCGGGAAGGCACGGGGATAGACACCGCGTCCATCAATTGCGGGGCGCGTAGTTCCGGTCCAGTCTACGCGTTCATTCTCCCGGGTATTGAGGAGGAGGTCGAGTTTTTCAGCAAAAAGCGTGTCGTAATCGTCGAGATCATATCCAAACAGCGGGAAGGATTCGATAAACGACCCGCGTCCGGCCATGATTTCGGCGCGACCATTGGAGATGAGATCAAGCGTCGAGAACTGCTGATAAACGCGTACCGGATCATCGGACGAGAGAACCGTCACGGCACTGGTCAGTTTGATGTTTTTGGTGCGCGATGCGGCTGCTGCCAACACAATTGGTGGCGCAGAAACGGCATAGTCTGGGCGGTGATGCTCGCCCACACCGAAAACATCAAGACCCACCTGATCGGCAAGCTCGATTTCTTCAATAAGATTGTTGAGCCGCTGTTGCGGCGAAAGGAGGCGATTGGTTTCGAGATCAGGCCCGATATCGCCGAATGTATAAATACCGAGTTCCATGGCGTTCCATCAATTCGTTGGCTGTCGCAACCTAGTTAAGATGACTCATGCTGCTTGTTAAGAACGCACTGAAAGGTGATTGGGTTACCTTGAGGAAACCGGGCGGTTGCCCGCCCGGAAATAGATGGTTTTAGTATGCTGCGGTGAAGCGCTTTCGAATTTGCTTGCCTTGTTCTGCTTCATCCACGATTGCAACGGCCAGATCTTCTACGGAGATTTTGCTTTCGCCCTTGTCGTCAAAAACAGGCTCGTCTGCACCAAGGCGATATTTGCCTGTGCGTTCGCCGGGCTGGAGGATGATTGCAGGAGAGACAAAGGTCCAGTCCAGGTCCTTCTCTTCGCGCAACTCATTCAATGCCTGACGTGCACCTAGTGCGCCTTCTTTCCATTCGGCAGGGAACTCAGGGGAATCCACAAGCTGGTGGCCCTTGATCGCGAGGCTACCGGCTCCGCCTACTGCGATGAGACGCTTAACACCTGCTTTTTTGGCAGCTTCATTGATGGAACGGCTACCCTTGATGTGGTTTTCACGGATGTTGGCGTCCGCCCAGCCGGGATTGAACGCAGAAATGACGATGTCATGCCCTGCAATCTGCTTTGCGAGCGCATCGGTGTCGAATATGTCCGTCTTCACCGCAGTAACATTATCGAGTTTCGCAACCTTATCCGTATTGCGGACGAGCGCGGTTACGCTATGGCCGCGCGATGCGGCTTCCTTGAGAACGGCAGTGCCAACAAAACCCGTAGCGCCGATCAGTGCGATTTTAGCCATGACAGTTTCCTTTCAGTTCCAACTGGAGAAGTGATATTTAATAATCAGGTTCTTTATGGTAACTAGGTAGTCGATACGACGAGCCTTGTGAAGAACGCACTTTTTCATGATTAGGGTACATGGAAGTAACCGCGCCGCTGGCAAGGGCGATCAGTCGAGAATGAAGCGCCAGAAGTTTGCCCAAGGAGATAGAATGACGATCAACACACGCCCGGATGCTAAAGCGCCGCTATTGTCATCGACGGCTGCGTTTCAGTCTGACCCCGATGGCGAAGGCTTATGTCCTATCCGCGAAGTTCTCGACCGGGTCGGTGATACGTGGAGCATCCTCGTTGTTTTCAATTTGCAAACGGGGTCGATGCGTTTCAATGCATTGCGTCGTGCTATTGAAGGGATTTCCCAGCGGATGCTTACTGTCACCTTGCGTTCGCTTGAGCGTGATGGGCTTGTGGCGCGCCATGTCCGTCCAACGTCGCCGCCAGAGGTTGAATATTCGCTGACCGAGCTTGGCCACTCGCTGGCGGTGCCGATTGATGTTCTTGGCCAGTGGGCGGTCAAGAATCGTAAGGAAATGCGCGAAGCTCGTTCACGCTTTGATGGCGGTGTCGAAGAATAGGGAACCTGATACCGGCGCATTCGTTACTCTCCCAGCAAAGGGAGTAAGAACAATGCCAGCAAAATCACAGGCTCAGCAAAAAGCTGCAGGTGCCGCTCTTGCCGCCAAGCGTGGCGAGATCAAGAAAAGCGAGCTGATCGGCGCTTCAAAAGAAATGTACGAATCGATGACCGAGAAAGAGCTCGAAGAGTTTGCTGAGACCAAACATAAAGGCCTGCCAGAACACGTCTCAGACAAAAAGAGCAACTGATTAACATCAGCTGCTCTGATATCCGGAGCAACCAGCGCTTATTACGCGCCTTTTCCGGGTGCCAATTCAATTGCCTTAAGCTTACCGCCAGTTATGCCACAGCGCAGGGTGATCGTATCCCATTGTGTGCCGCCGCTTTTGGTGCGGGCTTCTCCGGGTACTGAAATAACGGCAGAAACCTTGCTCGCGTCTTTCGCGCTGAACTTCGATGATTTGTCATTGGTTGTGGCAGCAGCGATATCGTCCTTGGTGAAGCCGAGACGATCATATTTCTTGCTCTTCTTCACGTAATCATAGGCGCTGGCGATGCAATCAGCCACTTGTGGCGAAGCTTGCTGGTCTTTCACGAGGGTCTGGTAGTTGCCAGTGAAATCCTTGGAGCGTTTCGGTACAGCGTCTGCATGAGCCGCGCCCGCGATGCCAAGAGTAAAAATTGCCGAAAGTATAATTTTGGTCGATTTCATGGATCGTTTCCTTTGAAAGGTCACCGCGCAAAAGTGCAGTGAGCAAAATCGATAATGACGATGCTATTAGAAAGGCAGTTTGGGCTTTTTAATGATGTCCCCCGTCTAGTGTGGTGGATTTGAAGTTCCCATCATTTGTGTTGCATCCACGTTTAGGAACTTCAAATCCGTAAACCACACTCGATTCAATATCATACCAGCTCGAGAATATCTTATTGGCAGATTCGAGCAAGGCAGGATTTGCCGTGGCAACCCTGATCCAGATGCATGTTTGTAAGGTGTGCCGCATCCCCATCTGGTCCGATCACGGTCATGAAAAGCTTGCAACTTGCGCCATGCACAGCACGCCAGAACGCTTTGTCTTTTTCTGATCCGTTCCAGCCGCTTTCGAGTTCAGTTTTAGACCCATCCGAGAATTTGAACGACATGATATCGAGCGCATTGGCGAATGCATGCTCAGAAACACGGCCGGTTGATGCGCCATTAACGTTGCGGCATTGATAATCCGATCCAGTGCCAATTTCGGTGATCTTGACGCTATCGCCATACACTTTTTTAGCGGCATCTTTGACGTTTGTAGACCATTCAGCGAGTGTGACGGCCATGGCGCAGTTTGTCGTGACTGCATTTGCAAATTTTACAGGTTCATTTTTGCCAATAGCAGTGAGTGAGAGCGGCGAAAGCGCCCTGCATTGCGAGCCATCTTCGATCGGTGGCAAAAGCTTTCCCTCCACGTCGCCTGCCATCAATGCTGGACACGATACCTGATAGATACGTTCGGCCTTTTTTGGCTCAGGCTGTTCATCAACGGGCTTGGATTGTTTCATAGGTTGTTCGGGTTTTTTCTCAGGCAATGGCGTTACATCGGCGGGCGCAGGCACAGGCACCACTGGTGTAGGCTCTTTTGCCTCTTCACGTGCCGGGGCAGGCGTTGGCACCGGAACTATGTTGGAGGATGGTAACGCCTTGCTCTGGGTCGAAGAGGCGGCCTTTGATTGCTGGCGCTTCGTATTGCGTTTTTTCTTTGGGCGTTTTTTGGCAGACGGCTGCTTTGCGTTACCGCTCAACACCCTTTCAATGAGGTTCTGTGCATTTGCCGTTGTAGGTCCGGTCATGTTTTCACCGGGGAGTATCGTGATAGCGACGGCGACGAGACAGGTAATAATAATCTTTTGAAAGAAAGAGAAAGAAACGGCCATGTTCACCTCTTTTGATAGCGAGCGCTATGGCCTAATGTCGAAGGAGGGCTTGTCGTTCCTTCACACTTGATGGCAGATCGTTGCATTTAGTCTTCGGGGGGATATCAACGTGTATGTACCCGAAAATGGCTTCACACTTTTCTGGATGCGCGATAAACGGCTGAAATGGCCGAAAATCAGGGCTTCAGCCTTGACAAGATGACACCTCCATGACTAAAAGCCGCCATCGCTGGAGCCTAAACGCTCCGGCGTTTCATTTGACGTGTCCCGTGGATGAAGATCGCAGCTGCGCGCTTCATTCTGTCAGTCCTTGTAAAACAAGGGCAGAGGAGGGCGCGTTTCCTATCTGTGCCGCAAGGCGCACCAACTTTTTAAAGGAAATGCGATGAGCAAGCGCGAATCCGCTAAGTACAAAATTGATCGCCGTCTTGGCGAAAACATCTGGGGCCGTCCGAAGTCCCCTGTGAACCGTCGTGAATATGGCCCAGGCCAGCACGGTCAGCGCCGTAAGGGCAAGCTGTCCGACTTCGGTGTACAGCTCCGTGCAAAGCAGAAGCTCAAGGGCTTCTACGGCGATATCTCGGAAAAGCAGTTCCGCAAGACCTATGACGAAGCAGCTCGCCGCAAGGGCGATACCGGTGAAAACCTCATCGGCCTGCTCGAATCGCGTCTGGATGCGGTTGTGTACCGCGCAAAGTTCGTTCCAACGATCTTCGCTGCACGCCAGTTCATCAACCACGGCCACGTGAACGTGAACGGTCGCCGCGTCAACATTCAGTCGTTCCGCCTCAAGGCTGGTGACGTTGTTGAAGTTCGTGAAAAGTCGAAGCAGCTCGTTATTGTTCTCGAAGCAGTTTCGCTCGCAGAACGCGACGTTCCTGACTACGTTGAAGTCGATCACAACAAGATGGTTGCAACCTTCGCACGCGTTCCAGTTCTGGGTGACGTTCCATACGCAGTTCAGATGGAACCAAACCTCGTCGTCGAATTCTATTCGCGTTAATTCTGAGCCTCTAGCTCAGTCTGCAGAAATAAATGGCCGCCCTTGGTTCCCCCAAGGGCGGCTTTTTTGTATGTAGGTCTAAATTTCTCTCATTCGTAGGAAGCACTATGAACGCTTTCGATCCAAACATTGCTGAAGATGCCGGAGCTGACGGTTGTCATCCGCTTTTTCGTGATGTGCCGACGTCGGTCGAATTCAACAAGCTGCGCAAGCGCCTGTTGCGGCTGACACGTCAGGCTGTTGATGACTTCGCCATGGTAAAGCCCGGTGAGCGCTGGATGGTGTGCCTCTCAGGCGGCAAGGATTCTTACGGTCTGCTTGCTTTGCTGCTCGATCTTAAATGGCGTGGCTTGCTGCCGGTGGAATTGCTGGCGGTCAATCTGGATCAGGGGCAACCGAATTTTCCAAAACATATTCTGCCTGAATTTCTGAACAATTACGGCATCGAACACCGCATCGAATATAAGGATACTTATTCGATTGTGACTGAGAAGCTGCCTGCAACGAGCACCTATTGCTCGCTTTGCTCGCGATTGCGTCGTGGCAATCTTTATCGCGTCGCGCGTGAAGAGGGCTGCTCTGCAATCGTTCTCGGTCATCATCGAGAAGATATTCTCGAAACCTTCTTCATGAACTTGTTTCATGGTGGTCGTCTCGCGGCCATGCCACCAAAGCTTCTCAACGACGAAGGCGATCTGATGGTGTTCCGTCCGCTTGCGTACGTAGCTGAGGAAGATCTCGAAAAGTTTGCCACGGCAATGGAGTTTCCGATCATTCCGTGCGATCTGTGCGGCAGTCAGGAAGGTCTTCAACGCAATGCAATGAAGGCGATGCTGACCGACATTGAAAAGCGTATGCCTGGCCGCAAGGATACGATGATCCGCGCCATGACTAACGTGCGCCCAAGCCATCTGCTTGATCGCAACCTGTTTGATTTCGCTGGCCTGACGGCGGGTGGTGATATGGAGAATGATAGTGAAGTTTGATGAAAATCAGATCGATTGGTTGGCTGACCTTCTCGCAGACGCCGCAAACGAAGAAATCATGCCGCGCTTTCGGCAGTTGGGGCAGGGTGATATTCGCCAGAAGACCTCTCCGGCAGACCTCGTGACCGAAGCCGATGTAAACGCAGAACGCTATATCACAGCACGTCTCAATGAACGCTTTCCCGGCGCTTTGATTGTTGGCGAAGAAGCTTGTTCCGACGATGAAACGCTGTTGAATGGCCTCGGCGATGCGGACCTTGCATTCACCATTGATCCGGTTGACGGCACCTTCAACTTCGCATCAGGCGTTCCGCTGTTTGGTGTGATGTTGGCAGTTGTGTCGAAGGGTGAAACGGTTGCCGGTATTATTTATGATCCGGTTGGCAAGGACTGGATACTGGCCGCAAAAGGCGGTGGTAGTCATATCCGCTACCTAAATGGTTCCACGAGTCCCGTGCGCGTGGCAGAAGCTGCGGATATATCGCAGATGACGGGATCGGTTTCCTGGCAATATACAGCCGAGCCGACACGGTCGCGTCTTGCGCGCAATCACACGAAGTTCCTGTCACAAATCGGCTATCGCTGTGCCGCACATGAATATCGCATTATCGCGACCGGTGGCGCGCATTTTGCGGTCTATAACAAGCTGATGCCATGGGATCATTTACCGGGTGCACTCATTCATCAGGAAGCAGGCGGATATCTCGCGCGCTGGGATGAAAGCCCGTATCTGCCGTCACATACAGGCGGCGGGATACTCGTCGCGCCTGACAAGGAAAGCTGGAAAGCAATTCAGACAGCCCTTTGGGCTGAATAAGGAAAAGCCCGCCAATTGGCGGGCTTTTTAATTGATAATCAGATCGGTTTGTTGTGCGGTTTGAACATTTTACCACGCTCCGCAATCAAAACGCAGATGAATGCAATGAAGCCCAACACACAGTAACCTGCTGCAACAGGCGTCGTCGTTCCGTCAAATGCCTGACCGATGACTGCGCCAAGTGCTGCACCGATCACCGTCTGTGCAAAACCCAGAACGGAGGATGCCGT
The DNA here is from genome assembly GCF_002278035.1 of Ochrobactrum quorumnocens. Taxonomy (NCBI): domain Bacteria; kingdom Pseudomonadati; phylum Pseudomonadota; class Alphaproteobacteria; order Hyphomicrobiales; family Brucellaceae; genus Ochrobactrum; species Ochrobactrum quorumnocens. The sequence goes on from NZ_CP022604.1 coordinate 856,607, forward strand.
GCCAGCCACTTCACCGAGTGGCTCCATGGCGAGGGCGTTAAAATTTGATACAACCAGGCTGAACGAGAACATGATAGTCATGTAGATCGCCATCAGAATCCAGAACGGCACAGGGCCACTAAACACTACTGAAAGCACAACCCAAAGCAGGCTAAAGCCGACGAATACCAGCAACATTGTCTGCGAAATTCGGCGCATTCCGTAACGCCCGACAAGGCGCGAATTAAGGAATGAGGCGAGTGCAAGTGTCATTGCCACGGCAGCAAAAGCCAGTGGGAACATCGTGCCGAGCTGGTATATGCCGACGAAAATCTGCTGCGCGGAATTGATGTAGCCAAACAACGCGCCGAGAATGAATGACGTGCCGAACATGTAGAAAAGAGCAACACGGTTGGAGAGAACAATACCGAAACCTCCAATAACGCTCTTCACTGTAAGCGGACGGCGATGATCAACGGGCAGGGTTTCAGGCAGGCGAATATAGGCCCAGACGGCGACAACAGCGGCCATTATCGCCATCGAGAGGAAGATCAGGTGCCATTCGCCAAACAACATGATCAGCTGTCCCGTGGCCGGCGCTATGACTGGCAGGATCATGAAAACCATCATGACAAGCGACATGACTTCAGCCATCTGGCGTCCGGCAAAGCGATCACGCACGACGGAAACGGCAATGACACGTGTTGCTGCGGCACCCAGCCCCTGTAGCACGCGCAAGACAATGAGCGTCGTAAAATCGGTTGCAACCGCAGCTCCGAGAGCTGCGAGAATATAGATCGCCAAGCCACCAAATAGCGGCAGTCGTCGACCGAAGCGGTCGCTCAGTGGACCGTAAAACAGCTGCGATACGCCAAAGCCCAACAGATAGGCCGTGATGACAAACTGCGCGTGGTTTTCAGTGAGAACCCCAAGGCTAGCTCCAATCTGCGGCAGACCGGGCAGCATGATATCAACCGCAAGCGCATTGATTGCCATGATTGCAGCGATAAGAGCAATAAATTCGGTGCGTCCGCGCATGGATGCTTTCTGGTCCGGCGAACCGTTCCTGATGTCTAGCGGCATGACTGGTATTCCTTGGCATAATTATGTGCCACTTGCAGAACAGGCGGCGTGAGATCGGAGATTTCTTAAACAAGTCTGGCGGGCGAGACCCGTTTAGCCTGAATATCAGGCCAATATAAAAGGCGCCACTAATCGGCGCCTTTTAGAATAAAACGGAGGCAAAAGCCGTATGAGGGGTAATTAATCCTCAAGCAGCCTTGGTGGCAATACCCTTGTCAGCAAAAAGTGTCTGCAATTCGTTTGACTGGAACATTTCGCGTACGATATCGCAGCCACCAATGAACTCGCCCTTGACATAGAGCTGAGGGACGGTTGGCCAGTTGGAATAATCCTTGATGCCCTGACGGATATCGTCGGAAGCGAGCACGTTAACGCCTTTATAGTCGACTCCGAGATAGTCAAGAATCTGTACGACCTGACCGGAAAAACCACACTGTGGGAAGCCTGGCGTGCCCTTCATGAACAGCACGATATCGTTGGTCTTCACTTCATTGTCGATAAAATCGTTGATTCCGGTCATTTCAATTCCTTTCAGGATGCCGGTTCAAATCCCGGCCCGCGTAGGGAGAGGTTCTGCCTCAATATAGTAAGCTGAGCTTTGGTAATCACCCTCTAGAGGTGAAAGCAAGTCAAATTAGCGCGAATTCGGGCTAGATTGGGGGCAACATCTTGCCGCAGGAAGAAAATCACCGCCTCTAATTGTTAATTCCGATGCTGCTCTTGCACGTTTCCATGCCCAGATAGTTTGTCCCGCAAGCGTAATAATCAGAGGCGGTGTATTTCAGTTATTCCGGTATGCTGGTCTGAAGGGCGAGCGCATGAAGTACGCCGCCCATATTACCCTTTAGAGCGTCATAAACCATCTGATGCTGCTGAACGCGCGACTTGCCACGGAAGCTTTCCGCGACCACTTCGGCAGCATAATGATCTCCATCTCCGGCAAGGTCGCGGATCGTAACCTTTGCGCCGGGAATCCCTTCGCGTATCAGTTTTTCGATCTCATGAGAGTCCATAGCCATGCAAAAACTCCCGCCATTTCTGGCTTTTTATAGCATTCCCAACAAACGTGCATAGCGGTTTTGCGTTGGATAATGCGAAGAACAAATAGGTATATCGAATCGTAACGTATCATCGTGATACGTCAACATTGAACTGTCTACAGCATTTCCAGCAAAAGTGCGCAGCGGTATTGCTTCGGATAATGCGAAAAGCGAAGGCTTAAATTGTCGGCAAGCAAACGCCCGGCAAGGTGTCCCCAGCCGGGCGTTCATTGGTGATGGTTCTGGCCAATAAGGTTTAGTTGTCGACTGCAGCTTCACCGCTCATGAAGCCTGGGAACCAACCTTCAAAAGCCTGGTTGAGATCAGCAACAGCAACGTCCACGGTTCCTGTGAATTGCAGGCGATCACCACCGACTGTGCCCAGTACGCGGAATGGAATCCCGGCACCTTCGGCATTCAATGCAATGAGCTTTGCCATTTCTGGCGTTGCGGCAATAACATAGCGCGCCTGATCTTCACCGAAGAGAGCCGCATGAGGCAGGCCGTCACCTGCGTCAAGCACAGCGCCCTTGCCTGATTTGATTGCCATTTCAGCAATCGCAATTGCAAGGCCGCCATCGGATAAATCGTGACAAGCAGTTACCTGACCATTGCGGATCGCCGAACGGACAAATTCGCCGTTGCGCTTTTCGAATGCAAGATTAACAGGCGGAGGAGGGCCATCAGCGCGGTCAAACATATCTCGCAGGTAGACGGACTGGCCGAGATGCGTGCCGTCGGTGCCCAAAAGTACCAGCGTATCGCCGTCCTGCATGCCGCCTATCTTGGCCATTTGTGACCAATCAGGGATCAGACCAACGCCAGCGATGGTTGGTGTTGGCAGGATCGCCTGACCATTGGTTTCATTGTAGAGCGATACGTTGCCAGAAACGATCGGGAAATCAAGCGCACGGCAGGCTTCGCCAATGCCTTCGATAGCCTTGACCAGCTGACCCATGATTTCCGGCTTTTCGGGATTGCCGAAGTTGAGATTATCGGTTGAAGCCAGCGGCTCGGCACCGGTCGCAGTGATGTTGCGCCAGCATTCGGCAACGGCCTGCTTACCGCCTTCAAACGGATCGGCTTCGCAATAGCGCGGTGTGACGTCCGACGAGAAGGCGAGAGCCTTGGTGTCGTGACCTTCAACACGGATCACGCCTGCGTCGCCACCCGGGAGCTGCAAAGAATTACCCTGAATGAGTGTGTCGTACTGCTCATAAACCCAACGACGCGATGAGCCATCAGGCGAACCGATAAGCTTCAACAGGGCTTCAGAATAGTCTTCAACCTGAGGCACATTGCTTGCTGGCAGCGGAGCATGTTTGCCCGGTTCCATCCATGGACGATCATATTCAGGAGCCTCGTCGCCAAGTTCCTTGATCGGCAGGTTGGCAACTTCTTCGCCCTGATGGATGACGCGGAACCGCAGATCGTCGGTGGTCTTGCCGACAATTGCGAAATCGAGGCCCCATTTGCGGAAGATTGCCTGCGCTTCTTCTTCCATTTCCGGCTTGAGAACCATGAGCATACGCTCCTGGCTTTCGGACAGCATCATTTCATACGCTGTCATGTTTACTTCGCGTACAGGAACGTGGTCGAGAATGAGTTCGATACCAAGATCGCCCTTGGCACCCATTTCAACAGCCGAGCAGGTGAGGCCAGCGGCACCCATATCCTGAATGGCGATAACTGCGCCCGAAGCCATCAGCTCAAGGCAGGCTTCCAGAAGGCACTTTTCAGTAAATGGATCGCCAACCTGAACAGTAGGACGCTTTTCTTCAATGGATTCATCGAACTCTGCCGATGCCATAGTAGCGCCACCAACGCCATCACGACCCGTCTTGGCCCCAAGATAGACAACCGGCAGGCCAACGCCTTTGGCTTCGGACAGGAAGATGCCGTCATGTTTGGCAAGGCCTGCAGCAAATGCATTGACGAGAATATTGCCGTTATAGCGCTTGTCGAAGTTCACTTCACCGCCAACGGTCGGAACGCCGAAAGCATTGCCGTAGCCGCCAACGCCGGAAACAACGCCGGAAACAAGATGGCGGGTCTTTGGATGATCAGGTTCGCCAAAGCGCAGCGCGTTCATTGCTGCCACCGGGCGAGCACCCATTGTGAACACGTCACGTAAAATACCGCCAACGCCAGTTGCCGCGCCCTGATAAGGCTCGATGTAAGATGGGTGGTTGTGGCTTTCCATCTTGAAGACGACGCAATCGCCATCGCCAATGTCCACAACACCGGCATTTTCGCCGGGGCCCTGAATAACACGAGGGCCGGTTGTCGGGAGTGTACGCAGCCACTTCTTCGACGACTTGTAGGAACAATGTTCATTCCACATGGCCGAGAAAATGCCGAGCTCCGTGAAGCTTGGTTCGCGTCCGATCAGGTCGAGGATACGCTGATATTCGTCCGGCTTGAGGCCGTGGGCAGAGATAAGTTCCGGCGTGATGTCGCGCTTATTGGAAATAGTCATTGAGCTGAGGGACCCCGTGGCAGGCTGCGGTACCCGAAAACTTCTGCCGAAGGGCGGACACCTAAGGTTTCAAGGGGCCTCTTTAACCTAACTCTGTCAGAAGCGCGACAGGAAAATGCCGATTTCCCGGCTCAAATGCTGCCTTCATAGCCTGCTTGTTCATTTTCCAGCAGTTGGCGCAAAGTTGTGAAGCCATTTTCCACCAGAGCACGGTCTGTTGGCGAAGAAAACGCAATGCGAACCCGGTGGTATGTCCGATCAATGCGTCCAGCTTTGAACTCGTCTTCGTCATCGATCAACAGGCCGTTTTCATATGCGGCTGCTTTGAATGTGCTCGTGAGCCAGGGTTCAGGCAGCTTCAACCACAGGATTGGCACGTGCGGCGAAGAAACAAAGTCATAACCGGCAAAGATTTTGCGGGCCAGTTGCTCCCGCCATTCGATTTCAGCAGAGCATTTGTCCAGAAGAGCTGTCGCTTGACCGGAAAGCACCATTTGAGCGGTGGTTTCAGCAAGCAGAAACGAAACGCCTCCCGTCATCAGCTTGTGCGTGACACGCAAACGCTGCGCGCAATGCGGAGGGCAGGCGACCCATCCGCAACGCAAGCCAGCAGTCACAGCCTTTGAAAGACTGCCCAGCAAGAAAGTGCGTTCCGGCGCAATATCAGCGATTTTCGGTATGTTTGATCGCGTCATGACCCCGTAGGTGTCATCTTCGATAAGCCAGACATTATGACGTGCTGCGATACTGGCAATAGCTAACCTACGCTCATAGGGCATGGTTGCGAGCGTTGGATTGTGAATGCTTGGCATCAGAAATGCCATTGCCGGGTGCTGTTGATTGCAGACCCGCTCGAACTCTTCAGGGATCATGCCATATTCGTCACTCGCAGCAATGGCGATGCGCCGCCCCGTAATCCGCACGGAACGACTGACCTGCGTATAGGTGAGGTCTTCAAAGACGATCCGGTCGCCGGGGGCGGTAAAAGCCGTGATTGCAGCGATTGCGCCCGCATGAGCGCCATTGGTAATCACGATGTTACTCGCATCGGCGGGCGCGTTTTCCTGATCGAGCCATTGTCGCCCGGCTTCCAGCCAATGTTGCGGGAAATGCCGCGTGTAATTGACGACCTCATGTGGGAAATTGCGGATAACGGATGCGATAAGCGGCTCAAGCACGGCGTTCTGCCCAACATCGGGTGCGGCAGTCGTATCGAAACGCCCCTTATCGAGGGGAGCATCCTGAACGCGCGTACCGGCGATGCCATCGCTTGAATAGGCCGGAGGTGCATTCTTGCGATCTTGATTGCCCAGTACATACGTACCGCGGCCGACTTCACCGGTTACAAGTCCTCGCTCATGCGCGAGAGCATAGGCTCGTCCAATTGTGCCGATTGTCACCTTGAGATCATAGGCGAGATTACGTTGCGGTGGCAATTTCTGTCCGGCTGGCAGCGCGCCATCTACAATTGCTTCTTCAATGGCATCAGCCAGTTGAAGGTAGAGAGGGCCGGATTTATCGGTGAGGTCTGGGAGCCAATTTGTCATGGTCACAATATAAGCATTGTATCGATATTTGAGTCAATTGTATTTACTTCACAGGCGCCTGATTGGTGCAAAATAGTGATTAAGCCCAGAAATGAAGGCAGTGTGCTATGACCTATGTGTCAGTCAAGCATGATGAAATAGATACAATTGATACAATGCAAGGCAGGGAAAGCGTTGTTTCTTATACACCGCGCCCGATCTGGCAGAGTTTCGTTGATTGGTGTTCTCTACGTCTCATGCTGCGCCGCAGTCGCATTCAGTTGATGGACCTGACGGATGAACAACTCCGGGATATTGGCATAACGCGGGGTGCGGCTCACAAGGAAGCGCGCAAGGTGCGCTTCCATATCCGCTAAAGCATGCATCCAAAACTGGGAACCGGTTCTGGGCGTAAGGACATGCTGATTAAAGCATGTCGCGCTCAAATGGATTCATTTGAGCTGCCACGAACATGCGATAGTTAAAAGAATCTAGAGCGAGCATCATGGGTGCAATTAAACGCGACACGCTCTAGGCTCCAAACCCAATTAAACATTTGATCAAATTACTTCTTCATGATTCACTCTCCTGATAACGGGAGTTTTGGAGCATGGCAGGAGAATTCTGGCTTGATGATCGGCAATGGGCAGTGATCGCTCCTTTGCTTCCAACGAACCAACCCGGCGCGCATCGAACTGACGACCGCCGGGTGATTAGCGGCATCATCCATGTGCTGCGCACTGGCTGTCGGTGGCAGGATTGCCCCGCTGTCTACGGTCCCTCGACAACCATCTACAATCGTTTCCATCGTTGGTCTGCCAAAGGCATATGGCGGCAACTATTCGAAGCACTGGTGCAGACGACCAATCGCGACATTCACATGATCGACAGCACCACCGCAAAGGCGCACCGATCTGCTGCTGGCGGAAAAGGGGGGCGGAAGCTCAAGCCATCGGTCGATCGCGAGGCGGCAGATCGACAAAAATACATGCTGTTGTCGATGGTTGTGGCCGCCCAGTCGCACTGAGAATAACCCCTGGGCAGCGCGGTGACGCTCCCATTGCCATCCCACTGCTTGAGCCACTGCCGCCAAGCAACCTGTGCGCTGCCGATACGGCTTACGATAGCAACGCGTTACGCGATTTTCTCAAAGCTCGCGGCACTGAACCGGTCATTCCAAATAATCCGACCCGTAAGCGGATCAAACCTTTCAACCCAATTGCCTACCGCCGCCGAAACATCATCGAACGCACCTTTTGCCGCCTCAAGGACTGGAGGAGGGTCGCGACACGATATGACAAGCTCATGCTGAACTTTACAGCCACATGCTATATCGCTGCCATCGTCACATGGTGGCTCAATTGAGTCTGGACCCTAGAGCGCCGTGCGCCCTCTTGGGCGCACAAAGGTCGCTCTAACACTCTATATTTACAGCATAATTTTACCTTAAACTGATTCAAGTTGAAGGAATTATGCTGTAGGCTGATAAAATGGATCAGCAGTCCTTCTGACCGGACGCCCAGCGATTGATGTCCTTGGCAATGCGGCCGCCATGCGCCTGTTGCATCATCGGACCAAAAGCCTCGATGCGGGCAGGGTTGCCTTGGGCTTGGACAACAAGCAGTGGCCGTCCAGCCAAATTGCGCGAAGACACCACCAGAAAACGTGGACGCCCGGTAAACGAGTTGAGTTCCGGTGCAAGTGTATAGCCGCGGAAATCCTTATCCTTGGATTTGAACCAGCAGCTGTTTGCCCCAAGTGCTATGCGCTCCATGGTCGGAAGTGCTGCCTTATTGGAATCGATAGAAACGGGGCCGGGTGCAGGCTTCGGCGTACAAGCTGCAAACAGTGCAAGCGCTGGAAGTGCTACAAGCGCAATGGTCTTATTCTTCAAGGAAGACTCCATCAGAACGTTTTCAGCAGAGCCATCAAGGGTTTGGCTGGCCGATAAACGCGTAGAAACAAGATATTAAGGCATTTCCTGCAAGAGCGCGAAGCGGTTTTGTGGGAGGTGAATGCGCAAGAACAAATAGTTAAAGCGCATGTTTAAAGAATGCGCTTAGTATTGGTTGGGATAACTCAGGCAAGCTGCGGCATGAAAGCCTTCAACCCGTCATTCATTTCATTCCAGATAAGTTCGAACACCGGATCCTGCTTTGCTTTCACCGCATATGTGTCGAATTTTGGGTAAGCTTCCAGCAAATCTGATTTTCCAGAAAGCTTCTTCAGCGGTTCCATGAGAAACCGCACAGGCACCAGCCACGCATCGGCGAGCGTTGGCGCATCGCTAAGCGCAAAAGCCTGATCGGTGAGCCGTGATTCAACCACACTTAAACCTGTACGAAGCTTGGTGAACAGTCGATCAATGGTGGCGTCGTCCTTCTCAGGCTTGCTGAGCAGAATGAACAGCTTCATCGCTGGCCCAAGCACTTCGAGTTCAGTCACGCGTGCCAAAAGCCGAATGAGCGCACGCTCCCGGGGACTACCGGGCAGAACAGGCGTTTCTGGAAAATGGTCTTCCAGATATTCGGCGATAATGGCTGCTTCAAATAGTGTCTCTCCAGAGCCGGTTATCAGCACCGGAACACGCTTTAAAGGCGTCACATGAATGAAGTCTTCTGGAAACGGATAGGGAAGGTTAATAGGTTTGAACGGTAGTTCCTTGAGATAAAGAACACCACGTACAAAAGCGGAATAGGGGGAGAGTGGGCGTGAATATAGCTGCATCGATATCGTTCCCCGATTCGGTGTATTCAGGAAGTATCTGACGATCAAGCTGCCATGAATTTTTCTGCAAGGCTAGGCCCTGAGAACGGAGTTCTCATTTGCCAGCTCAATTGAACCGTCCGATGTAAGGCAATAAAAAATGGCCGCCGTTTTGCAACGAAGGCCATTTGATCTGTTTATCAGCGGCTAATCGCTTAGGCAGCGATACCGAGAGCGCCTGCAAAAAGTGCGCGGCCATCATCTCCGCCATGTGCACCTTCAATCAGGTTTTCAGGATGAGGCATCATGCCAAGGACGTTGCCGCGCGCATTGACGATGCCTGCGATATCGTTGACCGAGCCGTTTGGATTTGTCCCGTCCGCATAACGGAATACAACCTGACCTTCACCTTCGATACGCTTGAGCGTTTCGTCATCAGCGAAGTAGTTGCCGTCATGATGGGCGACAGGGCAACGGATGATCTGGCCAGGCTGATAACCACGTGTGAAGGCGGTATTGGCGTTGCTGATTTCAAGCTTCACTTCACGGCAGACGAACTTCAGCGAAGTGTTGCGCATCAAAGCGCCCGGCAGCATTCCGGCTTCGACGAGAATCTGGAAGCCGTTACAAACGCCGATGACCATTATGCCCTTATCGGCCTTTTCGTGAATAGCTTGCATAATGGGCATGCGGGCTGCAATTGCACCACAACGCAGGTAATCGCCGTAGGAGAAGCCACCTGGGATGAGGATCAGATCAACATCGTCGGGGATGCTGGTATCAGTCTGCCAGACGGTTACAGGCGCCTGACCAGAAATCTTTGTTATGGCCGCAATCATATCGCGGTCACGATTAAGGCCGGGAAGAAGAACGACTGCTGCTTTCATGGCGTTTTACGTCTCTTTGAATTTGAGTGCCCTTCAAAACCGCTCATCAGCTGTTCTGAAGGCGCGCAAGAAATAATCTGAACCGCAGCCTGTCAGCCAATGACGATCGCGTAATCTTCAATAACCGTGTTGGCGAGCAGCTTCTCGCACATGGCCTTGAGATCGGCTTCAGCTTTTGCCTTGTCCGAGCCTTCGAGTTCGAGATCGAAGACTTTGCCCTGACGGGCAGAATTGATGCCTTCGAAACCCAGGCTGCCGAGCGCGCCTACAATGGCTTTGCCCTGTGGGTCGAGAACGCCGTTTTTCAGTGTAACGGTGACGCGTGCCTTGATCACTGAGTAGTTCCTGCTGATCTAGAGCATTTCCAGCAAAAGTGCGAAGCGGTTTTGCGTAGGATAATGCGACAAACAAAATTACTTAGAGCGTTTCGCATGGTTCAGTTAAAACAGGAAACGCTCTCGCGTAACAACAATGAAAACAGCCCGGAACGCGAGTTGCCGGGCTGTGCGGATTTTACTTCACAAGCGTAGGGCCGGAAGGACGAGGCGTTTCGTTCTCGTTCATAATGCCGAGACGGCGCGCCACTTCCTGATAGGCCTCAACCAGCCCGCCCATATCGCGGCGGAAGCGGTCTTTGTCGAGTTTGTCATTTGTGGTGACATCCCAAAGACGCGCTGAGTCTGGCGAGATTTCGTCGGCGACGACGATACGCATCATATCGCCTTCGAACAGACGGCCGCACTCCATCTTGAAGTCAACAAGTTGGATGCCAATGCCAAGGAACAGGCCGGTGAGGAAGTCGTTGACGCGAATGGCAAGAGCCATGATGTCGTCGATTTCCGCAGGGCTTGCCCAACCGAAAGCTGTAATATGCTCTTCGGTGACCATTGGATCGTCGAGCGCGTCTGCCTTGTAATAGAACTCGATGATCGAGCGTGGCAGAACAGTGCCTTCTTCGAGGCCGAGGCGCTTTGACAGCGAACCGGCAGCAACATTACGCACAACAACCTCAAGCGGAATGATTTCCACTTCCTTGATCAGCTGCTCACGCATGTTGAGACGGCGGATAAAGTGGGTTGGAATTCCAATGCGGTTAAGCTGGGTGAAAATGTGCTCGGAGATGCGGTTATTCAACACGCCTTTTCCGTCAACAACTTCATGCTTCTTCGCGTTAAACGCGGTTGCGTCATCCTTGAAGAATTGGACAAGCGTACCGGGCTCAGGGCCTTCATAAAGAATCTTGGCCTTGCCCTCGTAAATACGGCGGCGACGGTTCATGGCTTTTCTCGGATTTCCAAAAATGTGATGATCGGCTTTTGCCGCTATTCTCGCGGGCTACGTATAGCAATTGTGGGCTTTTAACAATCCTGCTTTGTACCCGTTCCCCCGTTTTAAGTGATTCAGAGCCGGATAAATCAAGAAAGTGTTGTTTGGCTCTTGTATAATCTTGCGCCCCTTGCCAGCTTTAGGCAAGAGAACGGATGACGATCTCGCATAACTTAGAGCGTGTTGAATTTTGGGATAAGTCTCAGTACACGCGCTAAGCATTTGTTTTGCTGCATTGTCTTATGCAAAAGTTTAACTGCTTTTGCAGGAAATGCTTAAAGTCTTGGGAGCTGTATTAATGACCACTGGCATGGATGACCGCCGCAACGCTTTCGAAAGCAAATTCGCACTTGATGCGGAGTTGCGCTTCAAGGCAGAAGCTCGCCGCAACAAGATTCTTGGTCTCTGGGCCGCAGAATTGCTTGGCAAGCACGATGCAGACGCTGATGCCTATGCTCGTGAAGTTGTTGCAGCTGATTTTGAAGAAGCGGGTGATGAAGACGTCTTCCGCAAGCTGCGTGCTGATTTCGACGCGGCGAGTGTGAAAGTGACGGACGAAACCATTCGCGAGAAGATGTTTGCTTTCCTCGAGGAAGCAATTCAGCAGGTCCAAAAGGACTAAATGATATTCAGGGGCGGAAATGCAAAGCGCATTTTCGCCCTTATCATTTGGAGCGTATCCCGAAAAGCGGGAGCCGGTTTTCGGAGAAAGATGCGCGTAAAAACAAATAGATAGAACATTTCCATTGTTTCAGTCTAAACAGGAAATGCTCTTGAGTAGGGGAATAAGCATGTCTTTGTCTTCGCGTCTTCGTGCCGGAGAAACAGTTCTTTCCGCATGGTCATCCTTGCCGGAAATACTGACAGTTGAGGTTTTGGCTCACAGTGCTCTTGAGGCTGTAACGCTTGATATGCAGCACGGTGGCCATGATGAGCAAAGTGTGCTGCGCAGTCTTGGGTTGATCCTGAACGCAGGAAAGCCACCCGTCGTTCGTATTCCGGTTGGACGTTTTGATATGGCAAGCCGTGCGCTCGACTTTGGCGCTCAGGCTGTAATCGCGCCAATGATCAACTCGGTTGAAGATGCACGCAGATTTGCAGCAGCGATGAAATATCCGCCGGTTGGTGAGCGTTCGTGGGGCGTTTTCCGAGCCAATGCCGATTACGGCGCGCCAGGTTCGAATGACTATCTCGTGACGGCCAATCAGGACACGCTGGCTTTCGCGATGATTGAAACGCGCGATGCATACGACGCACTTGATGCGATTCTCGATGTACGCGGTATTGATGGCGTATTCGTTGGTCCTGCCGACTTCTCGATTGCCTGGAGCAATGGCCGCGAAGCCAATCCGGATTCCGAAGCAATCATCGAGCCGATTAGCATCATTGCACGCAAGGCAGCTGCTGCAGGGAAATTTACAGGCATTTACTCGCCTTCGGCAGAATTCGCACGTCGCTATATTCCGCTTGGCTTCCAGTTTCTGACATTAGGAAATGACGGCGGCTACATTCGCCTCGGTGCCAAGACGCTTGTGGATGCTGTTCGCGCATAAGAAAAAAGCGGCAGATGGATTGTCATCTGCCGCTTTTAAACTGGATATGAATCTATTTAATCAGATGTACTTATAACTTATTGAATTAGTGATGTTTTACAGGTTGCAGCTGGGTCATGAATTCAGCAAAAACCATTGAGCCTTCAGGCCATGGGCCGTGGCCTGATTCCGAATTGATGTGCCCGGATTCACCTGCATCTATCAACATCGCGCCCCAATCCTTCACAACCTCTTCTGCGGCTTCAAAGCTTGAGAACGGATCGTTGCGACTGACGACTGTGATCGTCGGAAAAGGCAAACGCTCACGCGGATAAGGACCAAAGGTCATAAGATGCTTGGGCCGGATCTTTTCATTTGAGACGTCCGGTGGTGCCACAAAAAATGCGCCAGCAATCTTATGCTGAATGTGCGGCATGGCGTGAAGCGCGGTCGCGACACCCAGTGAATGCGCGACCAGAACAATAGGCTTTGTGGCCTCATTGGCGGCTTTCACAAGCTGTGCGACCCAATCGTCCTTTACGGGTTTCGACCATTCGGCCTGCTCGACACGCCGAGCCGTCGAGAGTTTGCTCTCCCAACGGGTCTGCCAGTGATCGGGGCCGGAATTGGTGTAGCCAGGGATAATGAGGATATCTGTGTCTTTGACTTTCATGCCTCCTATTTAGAGGCGATTTTGCATGTCTTCAAGCTTGCTAAAGCGTGTCGAGCTCAAATGGATTCATTTGAGCTCCCGCGAACATGTGACAGCTAAAAGAATTTAGAGCGAGCGCCATGGGTGCGATTAAGCGGGACACGCTCTAATTGCATAGCGCGAAAAGTATTAAGCGCCTTGGTATAAGACGGGTACTCGAAGATGACTGACGCAAATGATGAACAGCTTGTTCGATGATCGCTATCTTGTGAAACGCTCTCCGAATTGTGATCTTTGGCGAGAAGATAACTACGGAGAGGATGTAACGACTATGGCCATCAGCAGAAGAACTATGCTTGGTTCTGCAGGCGCAGCCGTTATGAGCAATATTCTTTCCGCGCGCGCAGAAATGCCGCCGAAGGAGAATGAAATGACTGAGACGCTGAAGACGGCCACCACCGAAAAGGTCGTTTCCAACAACACTGCAAAAAACGCACCTTTGCCCTTCGCAATGACGACACCAGTACGTGTGGCGCGTGTTGGTCTTAAGGCGCGCGATGCTGAAGGCCTTGCAGAGTATTATCGCAACGTTGTGGGCTTGCGGGAGATGACACGCCGTGGAGCTTCCATTGTTTTGGGCGCAGGTGATCGCGAACTGATGGAAATCGAACAGTTTTCCGCAGCTAAACCTGATGATCCACGCAGTGCAGGTCTTTATCACACGGCATTTCTGTTACCGACACGTGGCGATCTCGCACGCTGGTCGCGTCGTGCTATCGACAAGCAGTTGCCCGTTGCCGGTGCATCCGACCACAATGTCAGTGAAGCAATTTATCTGACCGATCCGGAAGGGAACGGCATCGAAATCTATTCCGATCGCCCACACAATACGTGGCAGTGGAACGGTGATCGTGTGAAAATGGGTACCGATGCGCTTGACGTTAAAGACCTTCTCGATGTTATCGATCGTGAGGGCGGTGAATGGAACGGTGCGCCACAGAATACCGTCATTGGTCATGTCCACTTGCGCGTGGGCAATGCAAAGGATGCCGAAGCTTTCTGGCATCAGCAACTGGGCTTTGATACCGTGCAGACCTATGGCGACAAGGCAGTTTTTTTGTCTACGGGTGGATATCATCACCACATCGGCGCAAATGCCTGGCAGAGCTCTGGTGCTGGTAAACGTGATCAGGACCGCACTGGCCTTGGATGGGTTGAGATGGAAGATACGCGAGGCGGCAATAACCGCGCCTTTGAAGATCCATGGGGCAATGTAATCAATACGATTAAAAAGAGCGCATAACCCGAGATAATAAAAAGCCCCATGTTTAGAGAAACATGGGGCTTTTTTCGAGTTTGACGTTTGAAACAGCGTATGTGTCAGTTGGGATTCAAACGTCAAATTCAATCCACTACAGCATAATTCCTTAAACTTGAATCAGTTTAAGGTAAAATTATGCTGTAAATATAAAGTGTTAGAGCGACCTTTGTGCGCCCAAGAGGGCGCACGGCGCTCTAGACCCTAAATCTCAGCCGAAAACGCGCTTGAAAATCGTATCGACATGCTTGGTGTGATAGCCAAGGTCAAACTTTTCGCGGATCTGTTCTTCGGAGAGTGCTGCACGCACTTCCTGATCGGCCAGCAGTTCTTCAAGGAAGTCTGCCCCCTGTTCCCAGACACGCATCGCATTGCGCTGCACGAGGCGATAGGAATCCTCACGGGAAACACCAGCCTGCGTAAGAGCCAACAGCACGCGCTGTGAATGCACGAGACCACGGAATTTGTTCATGTTCTTGAGCATGTTGTCTGGATAGATCACCAGCTTCTCGATAACGCCAGCCAGACGGTTCAGCGCGAAATCAAGCGTGATGGTGGTGTCCGGACCAATCGCACGCTCGACACTCGAATGTGAAATATCGCGTTCATGCCAGAGAGCAACGTTTTCCATAGCAGGCACAACCGACATACGAACCAGACGGGCGAGACCGGTCAGGTTTTCGGTCAGAACAGGGTTACGCTTGTGCGGCATAGCGGACGAGCCCTTCTGGCCGGGTGAGAAGAACTCTTCTGCTTCCAGAACTTCTGTGCGCTGCATGTGACGGATTTCGATTGCAACATTTTCAATCGACGAAGCGATAACGCCAAGCGTTGCAAAGAACATGGCATGGCGGTCGCGCGGGATAACCTGCGTTGAAACTGGCTCAGCTTCGAGACCGAGCTTTTCGCAGACATATTCTTCAACGCGTGGATCGATATTGGCGAAAGTGCCAACAGCACCCGACACCGCACCGGTTGCGATTTCGGCGCGGGCTGCAACGAGACGAGCACGGTTACGCGACATCTCGGCGTAGAAACGTGCAAATGTGAGACCCATTGTTGTCGGCTCGGCATGAATGCCATGGCTGCGACCAATACGAACGGTATCCTTATGCTCGAAAGAACGCTTTTTGAGCGCTGCAAGCACGCGGTCCATGTCTGCGAGAAGCAGATCAGCGGCGCGTACGAGCTGCACATTCAGCGTCGTGTCGAGCACGTCCGAAGAGGTCATACCCTGATGCACAAAGCGGCTGTCCGGGCCGATGAATTCAGCAAGATGCGTCAGAAATGCAATGACGTCATGCTTGGTGACGGCTTCGATTTCATCGATGCGCGCAACGTCGAACTTTGCAACGCTACCCTTTTCCCAAATGGTCTTGGCAGCTTCCTTTGGGATTACGCCCAGTTCAGCGAGCGCTTCGCAGGCATAGGCCTCAATTTCGAACCAGATACGGAATTTGGTTTCGGGAGACCAGATGGCGACCATTTCTGGTCGGGAATAGCGCGGGATCATGGGCATATCCTGTTTTGGCGGCCCGTCTGCCGGGCTGCAGGTCTTGGGTAAAGGGAATGCGCGGTGTTTAGCAGAGCGCAAGGCTCTGCTCAATGCACTCGCCCCGGGAAAATAGTTCAGCGTGCTGCTTCTGCTGCTTGGCGAATGGCTGCGATGTTGGCGCGGTAGGTTTCTACCGAGATACCCTTGTAGACAGCAGAACCGGCAACAAGAATATTTGCACCTGCAGCAACAACCGATCCAGCGGTTTCAGGTGTAATGCCACCATCCACTTCAATGTCGATTGGACGGTCACCGATCATATCACGCACGCGCTTGATCTTGTCGAGCATAGGCGCAATGAACTTCTGACCACCAAAGCCCGGATTGACCGTCATGACGAGAACGAGGTCAACGTCATCGATCACATTTGTCAGAGCCTCGACAGGGGTCGCAGGGTTGAGCGCCAGACCAGCCTTTTTGCCCAAAGCACGGATGCTCTGAAGCGAGCGGTGCGTATGCGCGCCAGCTTCGGCATGGATCGTGATCAGATCGCAGCCTGCATCAGCGAAGTGCTCGAGATAGGGGTCGCAAGGCGCAATCATGAGATGCGTATCGAAGAAAGCCTTGGTGCGCGGACGAATGGCTTTTACCACCTGTGGACCAAACGTGATGTTTGGCACGAAATGACCGTCCATGACGTCGATATGAATCCAGTCGGCACCCGCTTCAAGCACGGCATCAACTTCTTCTCCAAGACGCGCAAAGTCAGCGGACAAAATGGATGGGGCGATAGCGATAGGACGCATGTTTGTCTCCCTTGCAGGATGTTTTCACATCATAAAATAAAAATGCGCCCGGCCAAGGTGGGCCGAACGCACATATTTAGTTGGTCAGCCCCAACGCTTGTGGAACCACATCCACTGGCCGGGATATTCGCGTACCCAGCCTTCAACGGTGTCGTTGAGAAGCTGAGCAGTCGCGGCAACATCGATTTCGCCTTTTTCGTCGCGTGGCAGCTCCATGCGCTCTTTGAGTTCGAGCCGATAGCGACCGCCAGGCAAACGAATGCAGCGCGCCGGGTAGACATCACAATCATATTGACGTGCGAGCTTTGCCAAGAGCGGATTGGTCTTGACCGGTCGGTCGAAAAAAGTCGAGGGAACGCCACGCTGGAACTTCTGGTCCACCAGCATCCCGACATTACCGCCAGCATCCAGAACACGCGCCAGCGACCAAGCGGCACCGGCCTTTGATGGCACGAGATGCCCCATATTGGTGCGGCGCGCCTTGAGAACGGTCTTCGCAATATAGGGATTGTTCGGCGGACGGAAGAGGGCCGTCACATCAAGACCAAATGTACCCGCGCAGATCGGGAGAAGCTCGAAATTGCCTGTATGCGCGGTGAAGAAGATGTGCGGTTTCTTCTCATCACGCAGGCGTTCGAAGATCGGAATTCCTTCGACTTCAATCAGGCCGGGCTCTGTAGCATTTGGGTCGAAATCGAAGATCGCGTCGAGGAAGATATATTCTGCGAAGAGGCGAGCCATCGAATCCCACATTTCGATGGCGATCTTTTCGATTTCTGCTTCGCTCTTCTCAGGATAGGCCAGACGAAGATTGTTGATCGCAACCTTGTGTCGGGGCGTGAGCGGCCCAACACGACGTGCAAACCAAGCTGAGAAGCGGATCGCGCTTTTAGCAGGCAACAGACGCAGCAGGGCCAGAGCCAGAAACACTGCCTGCGCCCAAAGCCAGTAGTTGAACTGCTTGAGTTTACGCGACCATTTGAAGAGAAGAAGCTTGAACTTGAACATCAAAAGCTTAGTCGATCTGCAACACGATTTTGCCGAAGACGTCGCGGCCTTCCATGCGCTTCAAAGCAGTGTCGATATCATCAAAGCCGACAATCGTGTCGATGACCGGATGAACGACGCCTTGCGCCATTTTCTGCATGGCGTCAGCCATATTCTCCATGCGGCAACCGAATGAACCGAGAAGCTTAAGCTGCTGTTGGAACAACATCATCAGGTTCATGTTCGTGGAAACGCCGGAGGTGGAACCACAGGTCACAAGACGTCCACCGCGCTTCATGCAAAGCATTGAGCCTGCCCATGTGTCTGCGCCGACATGTTCAAACACGACATCGACGCCCTTCTTTTTGGTGAGCTTGCGAACAACACCTTCAAAGCGGTCGACACGATAATTGATAACGTGATCGGCACCCAGTGCCTTGGCCTTTTCGATCTTGTCATCCGAGCCAACGGTAGTGATGACGGTGCAGCCCATCTTCTTGGCAAGCTGGATTGCGGCCGAACCAATGCCGGAACCCCCGGCCTGAACCAGAATCGTTTCACCCGGCTGAAGCTTCGCATTGTCAAACAGCATATGCTCGACCGTACCGAAGGTCACAGGAGCAACAGCCGCACCGATTGCGTCAACGCCGGGAGGTGCTGGAACCAGAAGACGTGCTGGCAGATTGACTGCTTCACATGCAAAGCCATCAAGATGGAAGCCGTGGACGCCGCCTACATGTTCACAGAGGTTGTCGCGGCCTTCGCGGCAGGCCTTGCAGAGACCGCAAGTGCGTGCGCCATAGATCGAAACGAGCTGACCGGGCAGAACATTGGAAACACCGGGACCGATTGCATCGACAACGCCAGAGGCTTCCGCACCGATGACCAGTGGCATCTTGCGCTTGGCAAATGCCATGCCGCGCCAGCCCCATACATCAATATGATTGAGCGCGACGGCTTTGATCCTGACCGTAACTTCGCCATTGCCGGGTGCGGCAGGCGGAGCGATATCGGTCATTTCGAGACGACGATCATCAAGAAGCTGCAAGGCGCGCATGAATTTATCCTTTTCAAGACATAATCCCGGAAAGCATTCGGCTTTCCGGGATTACCGAGAATATATAACTTTTAGTCCGATTAATTCGGATTTGCCGTCAAAACAAGGCTGGCATTTTGTCCACCAAAGCCAAATGAGTTTGAAAGCACCGCGGAAACCTGTCCGTCGCGCTTCACATTCGGCACGACATCCAGCGGGATTGCCGGGTCTGGATTGTCGTAATTGATAGTTGGCGGCAATGTGCCGGTCTGGATCGTCAGCAGTGAAAACACGGCTTCGATAGCACCGGCAGCAGTCAGCGTGTGGCCAATCATCGACTTGTTGGATGAAACCGGGATCGACGCGATCTGCTCACCAAATACGCTTGAAAGAGCAAGATATTCCATTTTGTCATTCTCAGGCGTCGAGGTGCCATGAGCGTTGACATAAGAAATCTGATCTTCAGTCAAACCGGCATCAGCAAGTGCTGCACGTACCGTTCCGATAGCAGGCGAGGCATCCGGCTTGGAACGGGTGCGATGGAAATCGTCGGCCTTTTCGCCACAACCTGCCAGAATGCCCAGCACCTTTGCGCCGCGCGCCACTGCACTTTCAAGTGATTCCATGACCAGCGCACCAGAACCTTCGGCCATCGCAAAACCGTCACGGTCCTTGGAGAAGGGCTTTGAAGCCTTTTCCGGTTTGTCGTTCTGGGTCGAAAGCGCTGACAGCAGCGAGAAGCGGATCAGCGATTCAGCTGATACCGAACCGTCTGTGCCGATCGAAAGAACACGATCGCTTTCGCCGCGACGAATGGCTTCGACGCCGAGCTGAATTGCGGTCGCACCCGAAGCGCAAGCAGTCGACAGCGTAACTGGCAGGCCGCGCGTGCCAAAAACCTCTGACAGGCGCTCGGCGATATAGCCGAACTGCGTCGTATTGAAGAGATCAATCTGACGCGCACGACGGCAGGCTTCGAGCAGAAGCTGATAGCTGGCCGGACCTTCATCCTTGATGCTTGCATCGAGCGCAAACCGGCTTTTCCAGTCCAGCTCAACAGGAGGTGCTGCAAGGAAAAGTGGACCGCCAAAGTTGGTCACGGAAAGACCGGACTGTGCGAGCGCCTCTTCACCAGCAAGACGTGCGAGCGCCTCGGAGAGGGCAGAGGAGCCGATATTGCTTTCTGGCAGAAAGTCGACCGTGCCGGAGAAGCGTGTCTTAAGGCTTTCAGTCGGAAAACGGGTGATGTCATGAATGCCGGAGCGTCCGCCGGTCAGTGCAGCCCAATTATCTTCCTTGCCCTGTCCGAGGGAGGAAACAACGCCTGCACCTGTAATTGCAACGATGGGGCGGCCGAGATGGTCTGTATATTTGGTCATCTTATGCTCTCACCAGCTTTGCGGCACCTTCAGCGCGAGTTGCACCGATGGTGGTGACGATGGCTTCGCTGATTGTTCCATCAATCGCCTTTTCAGACGGGCTTGTTGGTGCGAAAGCCTCACCTTTCCAAACAGAAATGGCTGCGAGCGCCAGCGCCAAGGGGAACTGAGCTTCGCGCAAATGCCCCGTCAGCCCGGTAATGCCGCGATAGGCTGAAGAAACGCCATTCAGTGCGGCTTTTTCGGCAGCGGTCGCAGCATGTGCGCCGGATGAGCCGGAAACCACATATTGAGGTTCTTTGCCGCCATTGGAAGCAAGCACCAGTTCACGCACAGTTTTTTCGAGATCATCGGCATCACGGCGGATTTGGGCGCTTTCGATGCTCGCAATTTCCGCATAAGCGCGCGCGCCACGCTTTTCAGCATGTTCAGCGCTTTCGAGCACAAGAAATACACCGCCGGAACCGGAGATCATACCGCCACCGGCAGTACCATCACGTTCCCACAGTGAAGCCCAACCGTCGTGCTTGAGCAATCCGCCAAGCTCGTGACCGAGAATCATGTCGAAATGTTCGGAATTGTATGAGCCGCCGACCAGCGCATGTGTGCTCTGACCCGAACGAATGCGTGCCGCAGCCGTCTCAATTGCAGCAATACCGGAGCCTTCTTCGCCCATGAATGTGCGGGAAGAGCCGGTCACTTTATGAACGATGGAGATATTGCCTGCTAGCAGGTTTGAAAGCTGAGCGAGAAACAGGGTAGGGCGCAGCTCTGTCGAGAGCTTCTCGTTGAGCATTACACCGCGGTTGTTACTGGTGCGGCCTTCTTCGAGAATCTGCATATCGACAGTGATATCGCGTTCGCCGCCACCGGCGCCCACGATCATGTCCATGCTGGCGCACAATACTTCGTCATCCTTGATGCCCGCATCGTCAAGCGCGAGACCTGCCGCATAGGTACCAAGCCGCTGCCAGGTTTCCATCTGGCGCTGGTCGCCGCGCTTAGGGATTTGCAAGCCCCAATCGACTTCACCAAGCGGATGAACTGTATACGGCGCAAAGGCTTCTTTTTCGAGGCGTGGTTCTGAACCAGCCGTTGAGAAAGCATTCCAATGCGCATCCAGTCCTTCGCCAAGCGAAGAGATGATGCCAATTCCTGTGATGACGACTTTATTGCTCTGCATAGTTCGGTTCTGCCCGTAAATGCTGTGCTTGGGATGCTGTGCGTGATCCAGAAACGGAATCAGGGCGAACACGGATGTTCACCCTTCAATACCGTCAGCTTTCGCGGCTGGTCAGCCCTTTTTGGCCGCGACCAGTTCGTCGATCTTGGCGCAGAGATTCTTCAGAACGAAGTATTCTTCAGTCGGCGCTTTGCCTTCGTTCACTTCCTGCGTCCACTGTTCAAGCGGAATCTTGATGCCGAATTCTTTGTCGATCGCAAAGACGATGTCGAGGAAATCGAGGCTGTCGATGCCCAGATCATCAATGGTGTGGCTTTCGGGCGTGATGGTATCACGATCGATTTCACTTGTTTCAGCAATGATGTCGGCGACTTTGTCAAAAGTAGAGGACAAGTTTCGATTCCTTTATTCTTGGCGATGCCACTACAGGCATACGTCTGAGTATCTGCGCGTATCTAGCGTTTTTCCGGTGACAGGGAAAGTCATAATAGCTTCACGATCACCGAGACTTCGCCGGACTTTAGAGCGCATCCCGAAAAGTGTGAAACGGTTTTCGGAAAAGATGCGCGTGAAAACAAATAATTGAGACGCGTCGATCTGATGAAGTCAGATCGAAACGCACTCTGATTGCGCATATAAGGTGCACAGCACGCGAAGCGCAACATAGAGCGAATTACAATTTTTTGAAATGTGCTCAAAAAAGAATTGTTCAGGGTTCGCTTCTCACCCGCTTTATGAAGTACCAAAGCCCGACAGCGGTGCATGCGAGCATGACAATCGCAAGCGCGTATTGTACTGGCCCATTGCCGGAAGCAACCGCTGCAAGCCCCGATGCGGCACTGCCCAAAGCACCAAGCGCTTCGGGATGTTTCAGCACAGTTTTGACAGCCGTATCGCATTGCCGTGCTTTCGGTAGCGAGGCGGCTTTCGGTTCCGCAGGCTCGGTGACAGATGGGGTCGCGGCAAGTGCAAGTGCACGAGATCGGACACGCTCGACGCGTGCCAACCAGCCAGTGCCAAAGGTCGAAGCTGTGGACAATCCTTTCAGCCAAGTGGCGCGCGCATCACATAGTGCGTTGATGATCGCCTCAGGCGAGTGATCAGAAAGTGCGGCAAGGGTTTTAACGCCGATGACGCCATCTTCAGGCAGATTGACAATGCCTTGCAGCATTTTCGCCGCCCTGCCTGGCCCTGAGTTCACCGCAAAGTCGAATACCGCGTAATCAATGCCCGATGGGAGATCATCACCATCGATCTTGTTCCAGAATTGTTGCTGATAGATTTTCGTGGCTTCTGCTTGTGTAAGGTCCATCACATCTGATGTAGATATCGGGTGTCCCCGCCATGCCGAGAGTGTCGCTATGGTAATTCCCATATTGGTAGCGCCGCCGGGGTCATGTGGATTGTCGACATAACCACCTTCTTCACTAAAAATATAGGGTATAATTTTTTTGAAGTTAGGCTTCATCTCTGAAATCCCTAATTTATATAATGTAAAAATAAATAATACTTATAATTAACCGATATTACTCCATAGTTTGGGTAAATAATATTGATTTGTTTTGAATGTGCGTTGAAGAACGTTACGTCTAGTGGATTGAATTTGACATGTGAATCCCGACCGACACAAATGCTGTTTCAAACGTCAAATTCGAAAAATCCACTAGATTCAAATGCTTGCTAATGGTCTTTTTGATTCCGAAATTTCTTTAAAGCATTTTCAGCCAAAGTAGGAACCGGTTTTGCGTTCGGGAATGCGTAAAAACAAATAGTTACAGCGGTTCCAACGATTCAATATTAACTGGAACCGCTTTAACGCTTGTATCGAGGGATGAAAATGTCGGGCTCAGACCACTAGATACTTCCGGTTTAGTTGCATTCGCTCTTGCGCAGCACGCGCCGATGCGGCTTGATGCGGCTCTCGAAAACGCATCAAAATGGGCGAACAAAGTGACATCGGAAATTTTTGGATATGCACCGGACGGGCAGGCGGTTCATCGGCTTACAATAGCCAATGGTTCGCTCGAAGCGAAGATCATTACATGGGGCGCAGCTGTTCAGGATTTGCGCATGGAAGGTCATGATGCGCCATTGGTTATTGGCTATCGTGATTTTGCCGATTATCCAGCGCACTCGCCCCATTTAGGCGCAATCGCCGGTCGCTTTTCCAATCGCATCCGCAATGCGCGGTTTGTGCTTGATGGAAAGACATATGATGTCGAGGCGAATTTTCAGGGAATTCATAATCTGCATGGCGGCAGCAAAGGCCTTGGAAACCGCGTCTGGAAAGTCACCGGCTCTGGATCTGATTTCGTTACGCTCGCCACACTTGCAGCCGATGGAGAGATGGGGTTCCCCGGTAATCTCAATGTAAGCTGCACCTATATGCTCAATGCAAAGGGTACTTTGATTGTGCGTCTTGAAGCAGTGACGGATAAGCCAACGGTGTGCAATCTTCTCCATCACAGCTATTTCAATCTTGATGATGGCGGAGAGGGCGACATACTCGATCACCAGTTAAAGATCGAAGCCGATGCCTATATGCCGGTCGATGAGGCACTGATTCCCGATGGGCGCATTTTGCCCGTCAAAGACACGCCTTATGATTTCCGCGATTTCCGTCCAGTCCGCTTCAAGGAGGACGGCAAGCAAGTCGAATATGACAGCAATTTCTGCATGACGGCGGCACGCGGTCCGTTGCGCCCCTGTGCGTCCGTTAAAGGTGCGCGGTCCGGTATTCGCCTTGATGTTGAGACGACGGAGCCTGGCGTTCAGTTTTATGCCGGCAATACAATGGCCAATGATTGCATTGGTTTAATGGGCAAGCCTTACGGCAAGCATGCAGGGTTCTGTCTGGAGCCGCAGGTCTGGCCGGGTTCGCTGGAATATTCCTACGTTCCTCAAGCGATCTTACGTCCGGGCGAAGTTTACGCCCAGACGAGCCATTTTACGTTTACGCGGGATTAGTTTCGTTGAGATAAGCGGCGCGTGCGTGTTCCATTGGAGCCAGCGCGCCGCGAATTTCCACTACGCGCGCTGCAACTGCATGTGCTTTGCGTGCAGCTTCAACGGGCGATAAGCCTTCAATACGTGCGGCAAGATAACCACCGTTAAAGCTGTCACCAGCACCTGTCGTATCAACCGCATTGGCTTTGACGGATGGAATGAGGGTTTGCTCGCCGTCCGCTATAACAAGCGCGGGCTCTGTGCCGTCCTTGACCACAATTTCCTTCACACCAAGACCAATAAGTCTTTCCGCACAGGCCTGCGCCGTCGCATCGCCAAAGAGCGCCTGTTCATCGGGGAAAGTCGGCAGCGCGATATCGGCAATCTGCATGGCTTCGCTGATGACTTTCTTTGCGACCTCGCGATCAGGCCAGAGCTGATGGCGGAAATTCGGATCAAATGCGATGCGGGCGCCTTCTGCGCGGCATTCACGTAAGATTTCGAACAGAGTTTCGCGATGTTCCGGGAAGACGATGGCAATTGAAATGCCCGAGAAGTAGATCATATCGCGGCCAGCCAGGCTGGCTTTTAAGGCATTTCGGTCGTTTGCGAGGCGTCGCGCTGCTGCATCACTGCGCCAATAGGTGAACGAACGTTCTGCGCCATTGAGCGTGATCGCATATAGCCCAGGATGGACGCCCTTGATAATGGGGCTGTGCGCAATGCCGATGCCATTTGATGTGAGGAAAGCACGTTGCTTCTGCGAGAAATCGTCCTCGCCAAATGCGCTGACATATTCCACGGGATACGATTGGTCTTTCAGCGCGCGCATGTACCAGGCGGTGTTCAGTGTGTCGCCGGCATATCCCATGCGCCATTGATCATCGCCACCGCCGGACAGTTCGATCATGCACTCACCGATCGACGCAAAGCCACCCATAGTTATCTCCTCGTTTCTATCCGCACGTACGCCTACAGTATCAGTCCAAAAATCTGAACCAGTTTTTGGAAAGCACCATGCGTAGGTTCAATAATTTAGAGCGTTGAAGAAGTGCAGGGTACTCCATAGGAATTTGCGGTGATGTAAAATCCAGATGTCACTTACCCTTTATCGACTTGCCACAATCTGCGTGTAACGATCCCGCCAAGAGAGGAATCACTATGCGTTACGCGATTTATTTCACGCCGCCGTCAGGCGATGCGCTTTTGAAAGTTGCCGCCAACTGGCTTGGGCGAAGTGCGTTTAGTGGAGAGCCGGTTAAGGTTCCTGCGATTCGAACGCTTGCGGCCGAAGATATTGCCGCACTGACCGAGGAGCCGCGCCGCTATGGTTTTCATGGCACGTTGAAAGCGCCTTTCCGATTGGACGAGACCTATCAGGAAAGCGATTTGCTTTCCGCGCTGATGTATTTCGCATCTTCGAGCGCGCCATTCGTCATACCACGCCTGAAATTGCAGGGTATTGGCCCGTTCTTTGCGCTCGTGCCGGAAGAGCCTGTGGCTGAACTCAATCAGCTTGCCAATGACGTGGTGGTTTCGTTTGATCGTTTTCGCGCGCCATTGCGGGATGCGGAAATTGCCAAGCGTCGTCCAGAACGATTGAGCGAAGGGCAGCGCCAGAACCTTGATCGCTGGGGCTATCCTTACGTTTTCGATGAGTTTCGCTTTCATATGACGCTGACCGGACCAGTCGATGAAAAGCAGCGGCCGCATGTCGAACGCGTGCTTGACGACTTTTTTGCGCCTGTTCTGGATGATCCGGTAGAAATCGCCAATCTTGCGCTCTTTGTGGAACCGGAAAAAGGCGCACCATTCGAGATTCATTCGCTGCATCCGATGACCGGTGGTACTAAGGTGTCAAAACGGTCCTCTCGGGCTGTGGGAAGGCCTTGAGGAATGACGACGGAAACTGTTCTAAAAAATGCAAATATTGTTCTGCCTGACGAAGTAATCAGCGGTACCGTTAAAATAGCTGATGGTGTCATCGTTGATATTTCATCCGGCTCGTCCGTGTCTGGTAAAGACATGGAAGGGGATTATTTGACGCCGGGACTGGTCGAGTTGCACACTGACCATCTCGAAGGCCATTATGCGCCACGCCCGAAAGTGCGCTGGAATCCGATTGCTGCGGTTCAGGCTCATGACGCGCAGATTGCCGCTTCCGGCATTACGACAGTCTTTGATGCTTTGCGGATCGGCTTCGACGATGAAGCGCAGACGGGTATTGATGATATGCGTAAGCTGTCATCAGCAATCGCAGAGGGGCGTGAGGCAGGACGTTTGCGCGCCGACCATTTTCTGCACTTGCGGTGCGAGGTTTCAGCACCTGATTGCCTGAGTGCATTCGAGCGGTTTGGCGTGCATCCGCTGGTCAAACTGGTTTCACTGATGGATCATGCACCGGGACAGCGGCAGTTCACGGATATTGAAACCTACAAATCCTACTACATGAGCAAGCTCAGAGTGACCGAAGAAGAATTCATACGCTATTGCGAAAAGCGTATGGGCCAGTCACAGCGACATTCGGCACCGACCCGCAAGGCGATTGCCAGTGATTGCCTTGAGCGCGGCATCGTTCTGGCCAGCCACGATGACGCCACAGCGGATCACGTTGCAGAAGCAAGTACGCAGGGAATTCGCGTTGCTGAATTTCCAACAACACATCTGGCCGCCAAGGCATCCAAGGAAGCGGGTATGTCGGTTCTGATGGGCGCGCCCAATGTGGTGCGTGGTGGTTCGCATTCTGGCAATGTTTCGGCACGCGAATTGGCTGAAGCCGGTCATCTCGATATTATTTCGTCTGATTATATTCCGGCAAGCATGATGCAATCGGCATTCTTCATGGCAGATGTCATGGAGCAAATTACGCTTCCACAGGCGATCAAGCTGGTATCAAGCAATCCGGCAAAAGCCGTTGGCCTGCAGGATCGTGGTGAAATCGCAATTGGAAAGCGTGGTGATCTGGTGCGTGTGCAGATTGCCGAGCACGTACCGATCATTCGCACCGTTTGGCGCGAAGGACGGCGCGTGATCTGACACGCGCCGTTTATTTGTTTCAGGTCTCAGCATCTGTCAGTGAAAGTTGCCCTGTTACATCGTCCACAGACAGCTTAAGTTCGAGATAGCTGTTGATGCTTTTGTGCGATGTTTCCGGCGAATGCGGGTGCGTTGCCGTTACGACAACGACGCGCGCACCAGCGGTTTCGCCAGCGACAATGCCAGCTGGGGCATCTTCAAACACAAGACAATTATGAGGATCGAAGCCGAGCCTCTTTGCACCGAGCTGGAAGCATTCAGGGCTTGGTTTTCCACGCTCAACATCTTCAGCGGAAACAATTGTCTTAGGCATTGGCAAGCCTGCGGCCTGCAAACGCCGCCGCGCCAGTTCAATTGGTGCCGAGGTAACGATTGCCCAGCGATTTTCCGGTAGCGAGTTCAGGAAGTCAAGCGCACCTTCAATGGCTACGATCCCATCCAGATCAGCCATTTCCGCATCAAGCAGGATTTTGGCCTCCGTGTCTGGATCAAGATGTGGCAGGCCCAGTCTGCGGACGGTATCGACAGCACGCACGCCATGAATGGTTGGAACAAATGTGACCGGATCAATACCATGACGGATTGCCCATTCGCCCCAGACACGCTCAGTTGCTGCAATGGAACTCAGCACTGTGCCGTCCATATCGAACAGAAAAGCGTCGAATGTTTTGTTGAAGGGAGATAGGTCGGTCAAAATGAAGATCCTCGAATTTTAAGGCCAGAAACGGAAGCCAGAATCAGGTGGGCGTGTTCGGTTTTTGATCTTAATGCGGAAAATTGGCTAAAGTCACAGTATTCAACACAATGATTGTCTTTGACTGCTTTTGCGTCCGCCATACCGTGAAAAATCACACAAGCTTCTTATATTGAAAACCTTGGCCCAAACGACAAAACTTGATCATTTGCTTCGTTTATGGCTTTTTGCGCGACTTGATGCAGGGTGTATCAACCCATAGCCAGATAAAACGCCAAACATCTGGATGAATCGCATTCTCAGGATTGTTGTTTAAATGACTGAAATAAAAAATAAAAATCACAACTATCCAGATCATCGGTTCTCTGTTGCGCCGATGCTCGACTGGTCGGATCGCCATTGTCGCTATTTTCACCGCCTGTTTTCCAAGCGTGCTTTGCTCTACACAGAGATGGTTGTCGCTGATGCGGCAATCCATGGCCCACGTGACCGTCTCATGGGATTTGATGTAACGGAACATCCCATTGCTTTGCAGCTTGGCGGTTCCGATCCGGTCAAATTACAGGAAGCTGCACGAATTGGCGCTGGCTTCGGCTACGATGAAATCAATCTCAATGTCGGCTGCCCGTCTGACCGTGTTCAGTCCGGCACATTCGGCGCTTGTCTGATGCAGACACCGGAAGTGGTTGCACGTTGCGTCGCCGCCATGAAGGAAGTTGTCTCGGTGCCCGTCACAGTCAAATGCCGGATAGGCGTTGATGATCAGGACCCGGAAGTGGCACTGGATGCAGTTGCAGATCAGGTTCTTGAAGCAGGCGCTGATGCGCTTTGGGTTCATGCCCGCAAAGCATGGCTGAAAGGGCTGTCTCCAAAGGAAAATCGCGATATTCCGCCGCTTGATTATGATCGTGTCTATCGTCTCAAACAGCGCCTTGATGCGCCATTCATTGGTATCAATGGCGGTATAAGCACTCTGGAAGATGCGATATCGCATCTCGATCATCTGGATGGCGTCATGCTTGGGCGTGCCGCTTATCATAATCCGGCATTGCTCGCGGACGTCGATCATCTCATTTATGGAGATGATGAAAAGCCTACGGATATGACCGAAATCATTGAGGCAATGTGCGACTATGTTGATCGGCACATTGCGGATGGCGGCAGGCTTTCACACATAAGCCGCCACATGGTTGGATTGTTCATGGGGCAGCCAGGTGCGCGCCGCTGGCGTCAAATCTTGTCAACAGATGCCGCCAAGCCCGGCGCGAATAGCGATGTGCTGCGTCAGGCCTATGCGACTATCATGGAAGCCAGCAGCGAAGCTGCCTAGAGCATGTCGCAGTTAAATGGATTCATTTAGCGTTCGCGAACATGCGACAATTAAAAAATCTAGAGCGAATGCAGTGGTTACGATTAGATGCGCGTCGCTCCAGAGCGGCTTCAGTTAAGACTGAATCGTAGGAATCGCGTCTCACGCAAAACCGCTTCGCGCTTTTGGCTCAAATGCTTTAATCCATCATAATAAGCTGATCGCCGCGAACGCTGAACCCGCCAAGCGTTTGCAGGAAGTTCATACCGAGCAGACTGCCGGTCATCAGTCCTTCCTGTGTCACCATTGCACGGACATTCTGCCGTTCAATGTCACCGATCTGTAATTTTGCAATGGTGATGCTGGCAGCGGTAGCTCTTCCGTTCGCGGTGTTGATCGGCACCGAATAGTTGAGCGATGACGTGTCGATGCCTGCGCGCTCTGCGTCTTCCTTTGAAAGCACGACAGAAGACGCACCAGTATCGACAAGGAAATGGACGCGCGCATCATTCACACGGCCATTAACCTCGAAATGCCCGTTGGCAGACTTTGCCAATGTTACGGTAAGGGAACCATCGGCGGCACGGCCTGAAATAGGGCTGCCGGGAATAAGCCCGGCCGTAATGCGACTGACCGCATCCTGAAGCTCATAGCGATACTGATAGGCCGCGACGAGACCGAGGATGATGACCGCCCACACGGCCATGTTACGGGCAAAGTCACTCAGCTTGATTCCCGAACCAAGCAAACCTGCTGCAAGCACGACGCCCCAGATGCCCATATAGGCAGCCTGACCAAAGGCATCATTCGCAATGCCAAGCGTAGTTCCGCTGTCATCGTTCGCCATCAGCAACAATATGACAACTGCAATTGCTGCAATCACGATCCAGAACAAACGCCCCATCAGCTTTCTTTCTTTTCCAGTCTTTCATGGCGTGCAGGTAAAAGCGCCATGATTGCTCGCCGTTGATCGTCCTTCATTGAGGACCATTCGGCAATTTCATCGAGTGTGCGGGCGCAGCCGAGACAAAATCCGGTCTGAATGTCCATCACGCATACCAGAATGCATGGCGATTCGATTGTTGCCGCGTTCATAAGGTCAATGTGGTCACGTCAAAGCGTTGTGACAAGACCGAGTAACACTGTCACGGCACTGATCTGTTGCGCAGCACCCAGCGTATCACCGGTTTGTCCGCCAATTTTGACCAGGCAGAGTTTTGCAAAGCCAAATAAAAGCACGACGTTGAAAATGAGCACCTTGATGAGAGCCATTAATCCGCCTGCAGGGATGATGGTTATCATCAGTACCACCAGCGCGATTACACATGCGCAAACGAGTGTCTCCCATTTGGGTGCGCCCAGATTATCGGCGAGCCCACCGGGGCGAGCGGACGGTGATCCGTGCCAGAGAGCGAGGATTGCAGCACGACTTGCAGCTTCTGCACCAATCAGCGCCAGAGCCGCATAACATGCGCCAGCACGATCAATAATGGCAGCAAGTAGCGAAACCTTGATACCGGTCCAGATGATGAGTGCGAGTGCTGCAAAGGTACCAATGCGCGAATCTTTCATGATATCGAGACGACGATCAGGCGTTGACGCACCAAAGAAGCCGTCCGCAGTATCACCAAGACCATCTTCATGCAGCGCACCGGTCATCGCTGCCAGCATGCCGACGGCGATCAAGCCCGAAACAATCGCTGGAAGGTGCAGATAATCGGATACCAGAAGGGCGAGGCCAGCCAGAAATCCAAGAACCGCGCCCGCCAGAGGGAACGCGCGCATACTCGTTTTCAGCGAATCGCCCAAGCCTTCATCTGCGTCTGCAAGCCAGCTATGCGGCAAAGGCAGACGGCTCAGAAAGCCCAGAGAACGAATTGTATCTCCTATGAAGCTGTTTCGCTGCAACTGCTTGCTCCGCTTTAAGAACTATAATGCCGCTGGCCGGAATATTTGCCGCCAATAGGGTGTGGCGCAAAGAGGTGATTTGAAAATTTACGTAAGTGCTTATAGGACGAGCACAACAGTTTTGTATCCTCCATTGATTGATTGGACTAGACGATATGAGCGCCAGTGGCCTTCCTTTTGACGATTTCCGTGAACTCATCCGCAATCTGCCCGGGCCTGATCTTGGTGCAGAAGCGGCTGTACGTGCGCGGGAAGCGACACTGACCAAGCCAGCAGGCTCACTTGGGCAGCTTGAAGAGATTGTTGCGTGGCTTGCCGCATGGACTGGCAAATCGGTGCCGCAGATCAACCGCCCGCTGGTCGCTGTCTTTGCAGGCAATCATGGGGTGACTGCAAGAAACATCACGCCGTTCCCATCAAGTGTGACGGCACAGATGGTCGAGAACTTTGCTGCGGGCGGCGCAGCAATCAACCAGATATGCATTGCCAACGATCTTGGTCTCAAGGTTTTCGACCTCGCGCTGGAACATCCGACCGCAGACATCACCGAAGAACCGGCGATGGATGAACGTACCTGTGCGGCGACAATGGCGTTTGGCATGGAAGGCATTGCCGGCGGCACTGATCTTCTCTGCATCGGCGAAATGGGCATCGGCAACACAACGATTGCAGCAGCCATCGCCCTAGCACTCTTCGGCGGTACTGCTGAAGATTGGGTTGGGCCGGGTACGGGGTCGACGGGTGATCTTTTGGAACGCAAGCTTGCTGCAGTTCGTGCTGCTATCACGCTTCATCAGGCGCATCTTAAAGATCCCCTGGAAGTTCTGCGTCGTCTCGGCGGACGTGAGGTTGCTGCTATGGCTGGTGCAATTCTTGCCGCCCGTATGGAAAAAATTCCCGTTATCGTTGATGGCTTTGTGGCCAGTGCGGCTGCTGCCGTGCTGTACGCCGCAAACCCGGAAGCGCTCGACCATTGCCTTTTCGGCCATGTGTCGGCAGAACCGGGCCATCGACTGATGCTTGAAAAGATGGGCAAGAAGCCAGTTCTTGATCTTGGGATGCGTCTTGGTGAAGGTACAGGTGCCGCATTGGCCGCTGGTATCGTCAAGGCCGCAGCGCTTTGCCATAGCGGAATGGCAACATTTGAACAAGCTGGTGTCACAAGCACCACAAAATGAACACAAAAAAGCCCGGAATTCTCCGGGCTTTTTCAGCTGTGATGAAAGCTTTTAATTGTTTTCTTTGTCCAGAACCATGTAGTCGAGCGGCAGTTCGGTCGTGTACTTGATCTGCTCCATCGCAAAGGATGAGGACACATCACGAATTTCGATCTTGCTGATAAGGCGTTTATAAAACGCGTCATAGGCCGCAATATCTGGCACTGCTATACGCAGCAGATAATCGACATCACCGCTCATGCGGTAAAATTCGATGACCTCAGGGAATTCCTGAACCACTTCCGAGAAGCGCTTCAACCATTCATTGCTGTGCGAGCTGGTACGCACTGATACGAATACGGTAACGCGTGTGTTGACGCGTACAGGGTCGAGGATTGCGACGCGGCGCTTAATGACGCCGTCTTCCTCGAGTTTCTGGATGCGGCGCCAGCAAGGGGTTGTGGAGAGGCCAACCTTCTTGGCGACATCTGCTACCGCCAGTGTTGCGTCTTCCTGCAGTAAGCGCAGTATTTTTCTGTCGAGCCTGTCCATACGTTTTTTATCCCGGTATTAGAAATCGTTTCCCGAACTTTCCGGATCAATGAAACTTCATACCTTATGGTTCGCATTCATCCGAAATTACAGGAAATTTATTCTAATGAAAATAAAGGATCTAAAATTTATTTTCTAACGTCGATCAGGTGACGGACTTTTTGGCGAAGGAGAGGAACGACTTCCTGATCAAACCAAGGATTCCGTTTGAGCCAGCCGCTGTTGCGCCAGGATGGGTGCGGCAGAGGTAAAACTGTTCGTCCGGCAGAATTCGGCGTTTCCATAAAGCTGCGCCAGTTCTGGACTGTTTCTGTGAGGCTGGTTTTGCGCCATTCGGGCAAATGATAGGCGAGTGCATACTGCCCGACGACAAGAATGAACTCGAGTTGCGGCATAGAAGCAAAGACGCGGTCGTGCCAAGTCTGACGACATTCGCGGCGCGGGGGAAGATCACCGCCCTGTTTGTCATAACCAGGAAAGCAGAAACCCATTGGCACAATTGCGAAACGCGCCGGATCGTAAAACTCTTCGCGTGTTGTGCCGAGCCATTGCCTCAAGCGGTCACCGGAAGGGTCGTTAAACGGCAGGGAGCTGTTATGCACTCGAATGCCCGGAGCCTGCCCACAGATCGCAATGCGTGCAGTATCCGAGATTATACATACCGGATTGGGTTCGTGCGGCAGAGGTGGCAGAAACTGAGGCGTGTCACGGCAAATCCGACAGGCCCGGATCGAGTGCCTTAGCTCGTCCAGATTTTCCATTATTCCTATTGGGCTCCAGACCAGAGAGAGTTGAACAGAGCAGAGACGCAGCCTCTGATATAGTTGATCACATCGCTGATTGCATCGGATGAGGGCGCCTCGTGGCCCGTTTCCGCCTCTACATTTGGCTTCTGATGCTCTTTGCGCCATTGGTAAGGTGCTTCAAAGCTACCCGCCCATAACCCAAGTTTTTCACGGCGGGCGACGACCTCTTCGCTTCTATAGTCGCCATAAGAGACAGCCCAGCCCTGTTCCACCATCCAACGGTTAAGATCGGTCTCACCAAGATAGCATCGCCCGAGATCTCGCCCGTATTTATCAATCCCTTCTTTTTCGCAGCGAATCGCAGCTCCGCTGATTCTGCCGCGCAGCGCATTGCGCGCTTCCCGACCGCAGAGATAGGTGCGTTCACCGGTCTGACAGCTTTGCTCCATCTCCGGTGCGTCGATACCCAAAAGGCGGATGTGAACCTTGTTGAGAATGACGGTGTCGCCATCAATAACATAGACGGTGCCCGCCAATGATTCTTTGGGCTGACGGTTGACTGGCAGAGATACGATAATTGCAACGAGAGCGGAAAAGATAAGCAAAGTTAAGAAGATGCTGCGGAAAGCTCCACCTCTTCTTCTTTGTCCTGTCTGATATGGTCGCCGGTAATAGCGCCGTCTGTTGCTCATTATCTGCTGCCCCCGACCTTCGTCAGATCATAACTCATCCGGTGGCTTTGCGAAATTCCATCGCTCCTGCACCAATGGGTCACCACAACTAATTGGGGCCAACAACATTTCATTTTGTGTTGATTCAGCAACAGTCTTTACCATTGCTTTAGGCTAGAAAGACGGGAGACACATTTTGCCCATTTCCCGCCACAAAGAAGCGTCACCGGATAGGAAAGGCAAAAGCTATTAACAACTCCGGGAAACGTTAGTTCCCTCAGGACAGGAAGAAATGAAGAACGACGCATTGTTTCACAACGATCCGTTTTTGAGCAGCGAAAAGACTGCTCCGTTTTCATTTCGTGTTTCTGGCAATAGCCGAGCTTTATTCCGTCAAAATCGGGTCGCAGTGTTGACGAAAAGACAATGTACTCTGTCACTTATGTCATCAACTTCTACCCAATGTGAAAGACCAGCGTTGTGATGCGTATTCGCAGTTTTTCATATCCCCTTATCGCTGCGGCACTTGGCTTGGCCATTGTCTGCAACAGCGCTTCGGCATTTGATCTGAACGATGACTCTGAAAAATCACGTAGTCCGTTCGAACTCTTCAAGTTCGGTTTCTCTGCCTATAAGAGCGGCCACAAGGACGAAGCCATCAAGGCGCTGCGTTATGCAGCTGAACGTGGTCATCAGGGTGCCAAGTGGAAGCTTGCTCGCATGTATGCCGATGGCGACGGCGTTGCAGAGAACGATTATGAAGCCTATCAGATTTTTGAAAAGATCGTCCGCGACGGTGCAGAACCGGGTTCTGAGAACGAACCCTATGTCGCTGATGCGCTGGTCGCACTCGCAGGCTATGTAAGGCGCGGTATTCCGGGTTCCCCGGTTGATTCTGATCCAAAGTTCGCACGTAACCTCTATGTGCAGGCTGCATCCAACTTTGGCGATCCTGCTGCTCAGTATGAACTTGGCAAGATGCTACTGGACGGCGAGGGCGGAGAACGCAATTCAATGCAGGCGGCTCGTTGGTTCCAGCTTGCAGCCAAGAAGGGGAATGCAAGCGCGCAGGCCATGCTGGGCAATATGCTGTTTCAGGCTGGAAAGACCGTTCGCGGCCTTGCCATGCTCACCGCAGCGTTCGAGCGTTGCCCGACGGAGGATTGCACCTGGATTCGCGATATGCAGGAACAGGCTTTCTCAATCGCCGGTGAAGCTGACCGCCGCAATGCCATAGCTCTCTCCAGCAACTATGTTGCCAAAGGCGACTTTTAGAGCAGCTCTAGTTAAGAATGAATCGTTGGAACCGCTCTATCTGTTCGTTTTTACGCATTATCCAGCGCAAAACCGCTTCGCACTTTTGCTGGAAATGCTCTAACAACTGAAGAATGAGCTTTGCATTTAACAAAGCTCCCAATCGTGAGATCAGACGGACAATGTTACCGTCACAGGCACATGATCTGACGGCTTTTCCCACGCTCTGACGTGTTTTTCGATATCTGTTGAAACGAAATGGTTTGCCGCTTCCGGCGACAACAACAGATGATCGATGCGAATGCCATTGTTCTTCTGCCACGCACCGGCCTGATAATCCCAGAATGTATAGACGCCGTCTTCATCCGTTGCCGCACGAACTGTTTCGGTAAAGCCCATATTTTCAAGCCGACGGAACGCCTGACGTGATTGCGGCTGAAACAGCGCGTCACCGAGCCATTGCTGCGGGTTTTTCGCGTCATTAGGCTCCGGGATGACGTTATAATCGCCAGCGAGAACAAGTGGCTCTTCCAGTTCAAGTCGGCTCTTCGCCCAGTTTTCCAGCCTCTGCATCCAGGAAAGCTTGTAAGGGAATTTCTCTGTATCTACCGGATTACCGTTGGGCAAATATAGCGACACCACACGGAGAACACCCTTTTCCGTCGAGAAAACGGCTTCAATGAAGCGCGCCTGTTCATCGCTGTCATCGCCGGGTAACCCGCGATTGACTTCATCAGGCGATTTTTTGGAAAGGATAGCGACCCCGTTAAAGCCCTTCTGACCATGAGTTTCGACGTGATAGCCGAGCGCTTCAATCTCTAGTCGCGGGAACAGATCATCCACCGACTTGATTTCCTGAAGGCAGGCGATATCAGGCGACGATTCCTTCAGCCAATGCTGGAGGTTTTCGATACGCGCCTTGACGCCATTAATGTTCCATGTCGCGATTTTCATGAACAAATGATTAGGCGGAAGACGAGGTGAGGGCAAGCGCTGCCCTCGCTCCATCACAGAATTTCGAATTGGTCCGATTATTATTCAAAGGCCATTTGTATTGCCGCTTTCGCATTCCTATCTCCCAACAACAGTAGCCAAACAGGAGATTTGAATGTTCGACGCCAAAAAGCTTCTCGATCAGTTTCTGGGATCACAAATTCCCGGCATGTCTGGAAGCGTTCGCGATAAGGCAGGGCAGGCCACCGATCTGGCCAAGAAAAACCCCTTGGCTACTGGCGCAATTGCTGCCGCAATTCTCGGTACAAAGACCGGACGCAAGCTCGCCGGTAATGTAGCGACAGCAGGCGGTATCGCAGCTATCGCTGGTCTGGGTTATCTCGCCTACAAGAATTACAAGTCTGGCCAAGCGCCGCAGACCGCAGAAACCGCGCCGCAGGCCGCAGAACCACAGGCAGCAGGGCAGCCTGTATTGCTTCCGCCGCCACCGGCAGATTCTCCGTTTCATCCGCAGTCGCCGACCATGAGCAACAGTTTTGCACTGACGCTTGTGCAGGCAATGATTGCTGCTGCGAAGGCTGACGGCCATATCGATGATGCGGAACGCGCACGCATCATGGAAAAGGTTCAGATTTCAGGCCTTGATGATGAAGCGGAAGCTTTCTTTGAGAAGGAACTCGCTGATCCGATTGATATCGATGCGTTGGTAGCCGCTGCTCAGACTGAAGAACAGAAGGTCGAGCTTTATACCGCTTCGCGTCTGACCATCGACCCCGACAGCCGTTCAGAGCGTGGATATCTCGATATGCTGGCTGGTCGTCTTGGTTTACCGGATGCGCTGGTCGACCACATCGATGCGACGGTTTCATCTGTTAAAGCGGCTCCAGTCCAGACTGAATCGTAGGAGCCGCTTTAATTTTTGTTTTTACGCATTATCCAACGCAAAGCCGCTTCGCACTTTTGCTGGAAATGCTTTAAAGCCTGATAAAACAAAACCGGCTGCATTATGCAGCCGGTTTCTTTTCGAACTTTGGAATTAATCAGATTGCGAAGCTTGTGCCGCAGCCGCAGGATGCCGTGGCGTTCGGATTGCGGATCTGAAACGATTGTCCCATCAGGTCGTCGACGAAATCGATCTGGGAACCATCCATGTAAGGAACGGAGATCGAGTCGATCAGTACCTTGGCGCCAAGCTTTTCGATGACGATGTCATCATCGGATTGATCGTCAACCAGATCATACTTGTAAGAAAAGCCAGAGCAGCCGCCGCCCTCGACAGAAACGCGAAGTGCGGTTTTGCCCGGTTCGGAACTGATAATTTTTGCAATCCGCTTGGCTGCGGATTCAGAAACGGTAATGTCTGTCATCTGCCTTGTTCCGCTTGCTGTCGCCTATGCTGGATTGAACCAATTGGGAATTGTCCAGAATTTCCAACAAACGCGTACTTGCCTTCATGTTTAACTGATAGCTATGAACGCAACGTGTGGAAGTCAATGTCCACCTGAATTTAGCGTAATCATATTACAGTGAGGAATGCATCGCAATGTCCCCGGAAGGAATTGGATCGCTGGAAGGAATTGGCTTCGGTTATCGCGAACGCGCGCCCTACGCCTGCAATCCTGCCCTGACCCGTGGACGGCTGGTTCCTGAGCCTGAAAGCGCAACGCGAACGCCTTTCCAGCGCGATCGCGACCGAATCATTCACTCGACGGCCTTTCGTCGCCTCAAACATAAGACGCAGGTTTTCATTGCCCATGAAGGCGATCACTATCGAACCCGTCTGACCCATACCATCGAGGTGGCGCAGATTGCCCGCGCGCTGGCGCGTGCTTTGCGACTGGATGAAGATCTCGCGGAGGCCGTGGCCCTTGTGCATGATTTTGGACATACGCCGTTCGGTCATACCGGCGAAGAAGCGCTCAATGAGCGTATGAAGCTCTATGGTGGCTTTGACCATAACGCGCAGTCCCTGCGTATTGTGACGAAGCTTGAACACCGCTATGCGGATTTTGACGGGCTAAACCTCTCGTGGGAAACCCTCGAAGGGCTGGTAAAGCATAATGGTCCGTTGGTCGGTCCCTTTGCCTCACATTCAGATGAGCCGGTTCCACTGCCCATCCTCGATTTTAATGAACGCTATGATCTCGAATTGTCGCGCTTTGCGAGCCTTGAGGCGCAATGTGCTGCCATCGCAGACGATATTGCTTACAACGCTCATGATATCGACGACGGCCTGCGCTCCGGCCTGCTGACGCTAGAAGGTCTCGACGAAGTGCCGTTGACCAAGCGCTTGCTCGATCTGGTAAAGACGCGCTATCCCGCGCTTGATCCTGTGCGTACGGGCCATGAACTGGTCCGTCGGCAAATCACCATCATGGTCGAAGACGTGATTGCTGAATCTCAGCGCCGTATCACTGCTGCCAATCCTCAGAATTTAGAGGATGTGCACGCACAACCGCGCGCGCTTGTGGGCTTCTCGGATACGATGAGGGACGAAGAAAAAGTCCTGAAGCGCTTTTTGTTCAAGAACCTCTATTTTCACGACAGCGTCGTTGTTCGCAGGCATGCAGCCGATAAAATCGTGCAAGACCTGTTCGATATTTGTTTTGATGATACCACCATCATGCCAGCGGAATGGCAATCGGGCTGCGAAACGCTTGATGAGGCGGGCCGTGCTCGTCGTGTCGCCGACTATCTGGCCGGTATGACTGACAATTATGCAGTGCGAGAACACCGACGATTGTTTGACCATACACCCGATTTAGCTTAATCGGGTCGGGACGAAGCGGGTCCTGGAGCTTAAAAGCGTCGGGATCTTTGCTATTTTTATGACGAGCCGACGCCGGAAATCATAACTATAACCGGACGGAAGCCTGACAGGACGAACCATGAATATCTTTGCAGATTTCGACGCGCGTATTAAAAAAACGTTGCAAGATATTGATCTGAAAGCGAAAGATGGCTGCGATCTAGATTTGTCGCGTATCAGTGTGGAACCACCGCGCGACGCGTCGCATGGTGATATTGCCACCAATGCCGCCATGGTGCTTTCCAAAGCTGTGGGTCAGAACCCGCGTGAACTTGCCACTGCGATCGCCGATGCGCTGAAGTCCGACAAGGATGTCGCCACGGTTGATGTTGCAGGTCCGGGCTTCATCAATCTGCGCCTGAAAGACACCTATTGGCAGCGCGAATTGGCATCGATGCTCAATGAAGGCACCGATTTTGGACGCTCGAAGCTTGGCACGGGCACCAAAGTCAACGTCGAATACGTTTCAGCGAACCCGACAGGCCCAATGCATGTTGGCCATTGCCGTGGCGCGGTCGTCGGTGACGTGCTGGCAAATCTGTTGAAATTTGCGGGCTTCGACGTCGTCAAAGAATATTATATCAACGATGCAGGTGCACAGATCGACGTGCTGGCACGTTCGGTTATTCTGCGTTACCGCGAAGCACTTGGTGAAGAGATTGGCGAGATTCCAGCAGGCCTTTATCCGGGCGATTATCTCGTTCCAGTTGGCGAAACCCTAGCCAAGGAGTTTGGCAGCAAGCTTCTCGAAATGCCGGAAGAAGAGGCTTTTGCTATCGTAAAAGAACGCACCATCGCTGCGATGATGGTGATGATCCGCGCCGACCTGGAAGCGCTGAATGTGCATCATGACGTCTTCTATTCCGAGCGTAATCTTCATGCCGATCATGCGCGCGTCATCCGCGCTGCGATTAATGATCTGACGCTAAAGGGCCACGTCTACAAGGGAAAGCTGCCTCCGCCAAAGGGACAGTTGCCGGAAGAATGGGAAGATCGTGAACAGACCTTGTTCCGCTCGACCGAAGTGGGGGATGATATCGATCGTCCACTGATGAAGTCTGACGGCACATTCACCTATTTTGCTGCTGACGTTGCTTACTTCAAAGACAAGTATGATCGCGGCTTCAATGAGATGATTTATGTGCTGGGCGCCGATCATGGCGGTTACGTCAAGCGTCTCGAAGCTGTTGCACGGGCTGTTTCTGACGGCAAGGCAAAGCTCACCGTTCTGCTTTGCCAGCTGGTGAAACTGTTTCGCGATGGCGAACCTGTGCGTATGTCGAAGCGTTCGGGTGAATTCATCACGCTGCGTGAAGTGGTGGATGAGGTTGGCCGCGATCCGGTTCGTTTCATGATGCTTTATCGGAAGAACGATGCGCCGCTCGACTTCGATTTTGCGAAAGTGACTGAGCAGTCCAAGGACAATCCGATCTTCTACGTGCAATATGCTTCGGCACGTTGCCATTCGGTTTTCCGTCAGGCTGTTGACCAGCTTGGATTGAGCGATCTTGATCGCGTATCGATGGCCGGACACTTCGACAAGCTGACCGATGAGAGTGAAATAGCACTCGTTCGCAAGCTCGCAGAATACCCGCGCCTGATCGAAGCTGCGGCGACGCATCAGGAGCCACATCGCCTCGCTTTTTACCTCTATGACCTCGCCAGCGCCTTCCATTCTCAGTGGAATAAGGGCACCGAGAACACAGACTTACGTTTTATTAAGGTTAACGATCCAGAATTGTCTCTAGCAAGGCTAGGGCTAGTACAGGTCGTTTCCGATGTGCTGACGTCCGGTTTAACAATAATCGGTGCGGATGCTCCAACGGAAATGCGCTAGGACGGTTTCGTCATCCGCAAGTTCAACCAAGGTGTTGTGCGGATGTCGGCAAGTCAAAAAGATGGAAGATCAACGAGGGTGCAAGTCGTCGATCTTCCTTCAGGCGCAGGAAACTTCCGTCAACTTTTGCCCACATTGCCTCGCTACAACGTAATGTATCGAGACGTCTTGCGGCGTCCAGGGTTTGAGTTAGGAACACACCATGACGGACAGCAGTGCTAATCCCCGTAATTACGGCGAGCGTCCGCTGCATGAAGACGATCCGCTGATGGAACTTTCACGGATCATGGACTTCGGCGCGTCTGCTGATAACAAAGTTGCGCGAAGTGAGTATCGTCCTGAGCCAAATTTTGATTCTGGTGACGACGCGCTCTCTTTTGATCTTGAACGCGAACTTCTTGGTGATTTCGGCGATTTCGCGGAGCCGGAACAGCAATCGGCTTCGTTGGCGCAAACACCATATCAGGACGCACATTCCTATCAAAATGCAGAGCCTCAGCTTCAGGAAGACGATCTCGCGTCTGCTCTGGAAGAAGAGTTTGATCTTCACATGGACGCAAATGAACCGGTTGCTCC
Source organism: Ochrobactrum quorumnocens (assembly GCF_002278035.1). Taxonomy (NCBI): domain Bacteria; kingdom Pseudomonadati; phylum Pseudomonadota; class Alphaproteobacteria; order Hyphomicrobiales; family Brucellaceae; genus Ochrobactrum; species Ochrobactrum quorumnocens. The sequence goes on from NZ_CP022604.1 coordinate 898,470, forward strand.
AACCGAATCGTTTGATTTCGTCGAAACGGATCGCTCTGAACCTGTGCCGCAGTTCGACTACAATGATTATTCCGAAGCGCGCACGGCTTATGAAGAAAGCCATGTGGAGCCAAGCTATGCCGAGCCTCACGCCGTCAATGCGGCGCATGAGCCTTTGGAGCAGGGCTATGTCGACTACAGCCCCGCCAACACATACCAGCCGTCAGAAGTGCCGTATGTTGATCCATATGCGAGCGAGCCAGCGGTGAATGCAGCTGTAGGCAATGATTGGGAAGTCCAGTCTGCCGAGCCGTTCGAAACCAGCTATGCCGCAGCACCCGCCCATCAGGCGCTTTCGCTTGAAGATGAGCTGGAAAGCCTGCTGTTCGGTGATGAACCACAGCCAGCCTCCGCACCCGATGCCGTTTATCAGGATGAACCACAGCAGTTCACAGCATATACGCCGCGTTACGAAGAACCTGTCGCAGAAGCGCTGTCGTATGCTGAGCCTGCTCATCATGGTGATTCCGAGCCGGTGTTTGACGACTTTCAGCTTGATGACCCACAGGCCTATGAGCCCGTAGAAACGGCGGCGAACTTTGCGCCTGAGCCATATGATGCGCGCGAAGCCACATCGCAGACTCAGGCTCCTATCTATCCGCATTACACGCTGAGCAACTTCGCTGCCGGTGCTGCTACAACAGGTGTTCTTGCGTCTGAACCGGCCCGGGCAGAAACCGCTGGCTACGAACCAGAAGAAGCTGCACTCGACGACGACTTCTCGTTCGACGATGATTTTTCGCTTGAAAATGAGCAGACCTTTGTACCTGTCGCCGCTGAGGCGACGGAAGATGATCTCTCAGGCCTTGGTGAAATCTCTTTGAGCGAAGATGATTTCGGATTTGAACCGTCAGGCGACGCGCCGTCGTCTGTCGCTGCAAATGATTCGAACTTCTTTAGTGAAGAAGACTTCTTCAATGCAGATGATCTCGATTTGGCGTCAGAAGTTGAAGACGAACAGGTCGGTGAGCCTGTCTATGCCCACGCGACCTATGATCAAGAAGAGGCGCATCCAGCAGCTCCATCTTTCACCAATTACGCGGACCCACGTTCTGCTTTCGTTGCGCCTGCACCGGAAATTGAAACGCTGAGTGTCGCTGATAGCAAGGTTGAACAGACGCATTCACTGGATTTGCCGGAAGTCAGTTATGGCGAAGAAGAAGCAAATGCTGGTTTGACTGATCTGGAAACCGAATTTGCGGAAGTGTTCAACACTATCGGTGTTGATGAGACAGCCACAAAAACGGATGCGCAGAGCGAAGCCGACAAGGCTTTTGAAGATATTTTCCGTGAAAGCGCTTCGTCCTACATGCCAAATGCAGGCGTGGCGGCTGGTGCTGCTCTCGGTCTTGGTGCGGCAACCGCTGCAGCTACGGCCGCTTATGGACGCGCAAATCCAACAGCGCAGCCTGCGGCACCACAGGCTAATGTGGCAGATGCCGGTGGTAGCAGCGATGATTTCTACAATCATTGGGCAGCACAGGGCGCTCAGACGATAGAGAGCGGCGAATTCGGCACACGAGCAGCCATGCAGCCCGAAGACGATCTCGGTAGCGCTGCAGAGGCTTACCGGAATCGTCCGGTTCGTGGTCGTCGTGGTCTGATCCTCGCAAGTGTTGCAGGCATTGCAGTGCTTATTGGCGGCATCGGCTACCACTTCCTTGGTGGAAGCGGTTCGGGGGAGCCAGTTGTGATTCGTGCGGATAATCAGCCGATCAAAGTGCAGCCGGAAAATCCGGGTGGAGCGACTGTCCCCAATCAGGACAAGGCGGTCTATGATCGCGTTGCTGGCACATTGCCGAACAATCCAGAGCAGAAAGCTTTGATCTCTGCTGGTGAAGAGCCGGTTGATTTGGGTGCGCAGGATAATGATGCGGGTGCGAATGATTTCCCTGAGCCAAATCAGACGGCTGAAGCACCATCGAACTCCGGTCAGGATGCACCGCTGATCCAGCCGCGTGAAGTCGAAACGATGATCGTTCGTCCCGATGGCACAATCGTTCAGGCACAGCAACCTGCACCTGTGACTCAGGCACCAGCGCCAACCAACACAGTCAATCCAACAAATACCGCAAACTCAACAAACTCGGCAGGCAATGACGCACCAATTGCGCCACCAGCAGACACTGATGAAATTGCAGCGCTTGCGGCTGGCAATGCACCGCAGGAGCCTGTCGTAAACACACCGGCTACGCAGCCAGCACCTGCGGCTCAGGCACCAGCAGCTCCAGTTCGTGCGCCAGTCGTGCCATCGCGTCCAGCTGAACAGCCAACCAATATTGTTGGCAACGTGCCACAACGCACGCAGGCTCAGGCGCCTGCGGCCGCTGCACCTCAGGTCGCTTCTGCTGCCGGTGGTGGATATTTCATCCAGATTGCTTCGCAGCCATCTGCTGAACTGGCACAGAAGTCCTATGCCAACATGGCACAGCGTTATGGCAGCGTGATCGGTGGCCGGGCAGTGGATATCAAACGCGCAGATATTCCAAACAAGGGCACTTATTACCGTGTTCGTGTCCAGGCAGGTTCGAAAGACGATGCCAATGCACTTTGCGGTCGCTTCAAGACTGCCGGGGGTAGCTGCTTCGTGACGCAGTAAGATTTATCAGACGAAAAAATAAGAAGGGCGGCATTTGCCGCCCTTTTCGTATGGCTACCATGACGGTGATTTTTCGGCTAAACCCCTATCACTGGTTTGAGCATAAAACAGATCAAAGGAATGCTGCATGAAAGAGTGCAAGGCGTGGATTGCTGGCGTGGCAGGAACAAAGCTGACGCCGGATGAGGTGGCTTTCTTCCGTGATGAAAAGCCTTGGGGCTTTATTCTCTTTGCACGCAATGTGGAAAGCCTTGAACAGGTTGCAGAGCTGACCGCGCAACTGCGCGATGTGACCGACCGTCCCCAAACACCTGTTTTCATTGATCAGGAAGGCGGACGCGTTCAGCGCCTGCGCCCTCCACTTGTTCCGAACTACCCAGCAGCTGCACAAATTGGTGCGATCTATGATCGTGACAATGAAGCGGGTCTTCGTGCCGCTTGGCTTCATGCACGACTACACGCTTTTGATCTTCTGAAAGTCGGCGTCAATGCTGATTGTCTGCCGGTTCTCGATGTTCCTATTGAAGGCGCACACGATGTAATCGGCGCACGCGCTTATTCCAAGAATCCGTATAGCGTTGCTGCAATGGGTCGCTCCGCTGCTGAAGGGCTTCTTGCCGGTGGTGTGCTGCCTGTGGTGAAGCACATGCCAGGTCATGGCCGCGCATTCAGCGACACACACAAGGAACTAGCCCGCGTTGGTGTGCCGCTCAGTGAGCTGGTCGCGCATGATTTTGTGCCGTTCAAGGCGTTGAACGATCTTCCAATGGCAATGACCGCACATGTGATCTTTGATTGCATCGATCCCAAGCGTCCGTCGACCTTATCGCCGACAGTCATCAATACGATCATTCGCGATGTTATCCAGTTCGACGGTCTGGTCATCAGCGACGATATTTCGATGAAGGCACTCTCGGGAGATCTTGGTGATATCGCCGAAGGTATTACGGCTGCAGGTTGTGATATCGTTCTCTATTGCGCGGGGGTGATGGAAGAGCTGGTGAAGGTTGCCGCACGTGTTCCGGTTCTCGATGGTAAGGCCCGCAAGCGTGCGGATCTGGCGGAAGTCTATGCAGGTGATCCGGATCTTTCTGATGAAACAGAACTGCGCGAAGAGTTTGGACAAATGTTCGAACTGATGGCGTAACCGACAAAAATTGGTACACTAAAACGGATCGGTGGGATTTTCTCACCGATCACATAATAAACAGGACAAACGGTTGGCTGGATCGGAAACGAACACAAATGGCAAAGACGGCACCAACGTGCCGATGGATGCCTTGTGGCAGGGCGAAGCCGATCGCGCTGAGGGCGAACCTTCTCTGCTGATCGACGTTCAGGGTTTTGAAGGCCCGCTCGATCTTTTGCTCCATCTGGCCCGCAACCAGCGTGTCGATCTTTCTCGGATTTCGGTGCTGGCACTCGCTGAACAATATCTGGGCTTTGTGGAACAGGCGCAGGCCCTTAGTCTTGAATTGGCTGCTGATTATCTGGTCATGGCTGCATGGCTTGCTTACCTCAAGTCCAAATTGCTGATCCCCAAGCAGCAGGATGAGGATGGCGCTACAGGCGAAGAGCTGATCGCTTCTCTGCAATTCCGTTTGAAGCGGCTTGAAGCTATGCGCGATGCCGCAGCGAAGCTTGTAAACCGTAACCGGCTGGGCCGTGACGTATTTGCGCGTGGAATGCCGGAACTGGTGGTGATTGATCGATCCAGCCAGTTTTCGGCCACGCTTTATGAATTGCTGACTGCCTATGCTTCGCAACGTCAGCGACAGGCCGTATCTCATGTGCAGATCGAAAAGCGCGCCGTCTGGTCGCTGAAAGAGGCACGTGTCGCACTTGTAAGACTTATGGGATCGAGCGGAGACTGGGTCGCACTGGACCGCTTTCTCATCAATTATGCGCTGACACCGCAGGAAAGAGCTTCTGCCTTGGCCAGTTCCTTTGCCGCAAGTCTTGAGCTGGTGCGAGAAGGTAAGCTGGAAGTGCGACAGAATGCACCTTTTGAGCCGATCTATATGCGCGTTGCAGGCGGATTAAGCGAACTTGATGAGGACGAAAATGTCTGAAGCGGAAGTGGCGATGGATGATTATGACGACGAAGTTCAACATCCAGCTTCGCCCATGGCCTTGGCGGAACTCGCACGGATGGCAGAGGCGATAATCTTCGCATCTGCGGAACCGGTTTCTGAACGCGCATTAGCAGAGCGATTGCCAGTTAGTACCGATTTAGCGGCAATATTAGAGCATCTGCAAAAGGTTTATGAGGGGCGGGGCGTTCATCTGGTTCAGGTCGGTGCGGCCTGGGCTTTTCGCACAGCACCCGATCTTGGTTTTCTCATGAGCCGTGAGACGGTTCAACAGCGCAAGCTCTCCCGCGCAGCAATGGAAGTCCTTGCAATCATTGCATATCATCAGCCTGTCACACGCGCCGAGCTTGAAGATATTCGTGGTGTGGAAACCTCCAAAGGCACGCTGGATGTGCTTATGGAAACGGGTTGGATCAAACTGCGTGGTCGCCGTCGCACGCCCGGACGGCCTGTGACCTACGGAACGACCGATACATTTCTGGATCATTTTGGCTTGCCGGAAATACGTGATCTACCAGGGCTGGAAGAATTGCGCGGGGCAGGGCTGTTATCTGCGCGCATACCGTCCAGTTTCTCTGTGCCGGTTCCGAATGTGGACCCTGACGAACTTACAGACGATGAAGAGCCGCTCGAAGATATAGATCTTGAAGGTTTGGGGCTGCTGGCGCCACGCGGAGATTGATGGGAAATTTGAGCTACAACAAATAAAATCGTTGTAACTTCGTTCACTGTCACACTTCTGTTTGAAAGATTTGGTGAAAGCGCTTAAATCGTATTCAGCATTATAGGAATAAGCCGTGTCGCAACGGCGATGAGAGGAATGAAATGGGTAGCTTTTCTATCTGGCACTGGCTGATCGTTCTCGCAGTTGTGCTGCTTCTGTTTGGCCGTGGCAAAATCCCTGAACTGATGGGTGATGTTGCAAAGGGCATCAAGAACTTCAAGCAGGGCATGTCTGAAGAAGACGCTGCTAAGGAAGATGCCAAGGCGGATGCACGTACAATTGATGCCAAGGCGGATGAAACCGTCAATGACGTCAAGAAGACGACAAAATCCTGATCTGATGTCAGGGATGCTGCGTGCAATATGGTGCGCAGCATGTTTTGCCATGAAGGCATGATCCAGCAGGTTGGGAACTATTTCCCGATAAGATCATGTGTAATAACAACAGGTTGATTGCCACTTCACCTTGAACGACGGTGTGTTTGCAATCTGGATTGCGGTTTTCCGCCGAAAGACGGGACGCGCGCGTCAGAAGCGCGGAGTATCAAATTATGTTCGATATCGGTTGGTCTGAACTGCTGATAATCGCGATTGTGATGATCGTGGTGGTTGGCCCCAAGGATTTGCCGAAGATGCTCAGAGCTTTCGGCAAGGCGACCGCGCGTATGCGCAGCACTGCTAACGAGTTCCGGCATCAGTTCAACGAAGCCTTGAAAGAAGCCGAACTCGAAGACGTCAAGAATATCGTCGATGAGGCTCGCAAGCTTGATCCGCGCTCGAAGCTCACACAGGTCTTCGACCCGATTCGCAGTGCCGGTGAGGATATTCGTTCGGGTCTTCAGTCCACAACATCGATGTCGCCCGCTGAGCCTGCCAAGGTGGCTGAGGTGACAATGCCTGTTGACGCAAACGGTACGACGGTTCCTGTTGAAGCTCCAACAGAGAAGCCTGCAGCCAAGCCGAAGACAACGCGTAAGAAGGCGGCACCTGCTGCTGCAGAAACGCCGGTGGCCGCCAAGCCCGTCAAGCCGAAGGCTGCGACCGCGAAGCCAAAAGCCAGCGTCAAAGCTGAACCGGCTGCAAAACCGGCTGCACCCAAAAAGGCGTCTCCAGCAAAGCCTGCAACGGTGAAGGCGGACACTCCCGCCAAGAAGACCACGAAAAAGACGACTGAAAAGACAGGAAGCAAAGCGTGAAACGGGACGAGGACGAAATTGAACAGAGCGCCGCTCCTCTGCTCGAACACCTTATCGAACTGCGCCGCCGCCTGATCTGGGCGATAGTGGCGTTTTTCCTTGCTTTTATTCTTTGTTTTGCCTTTGCAAAGCATCTCTTCAATCTGCTCGTCGTTCCCTACCAATGGGCACTCGACTGGGCCGGGATGGACCGCTCGAAAGCAGAGCTGATCTATACCGCACCGCAGGAATTCTTCTTTACGCAGGTCAAGGTCGCGATGTTTGGCGGCGTTGTGCTGGCGTTCCCGATTATCGCTGCGCAGATTTATAAGTTTGTGGCCCCTGGCCTCTACAAGCATGAGCGTATGGCGTTTCTGCCATTCCTTATTGCTTCGCCGATATTGTTCCTGACCGGCGGTGCACTCGTTTATTTCTTCTTCACGCCTATGGTTATGTGGTTCTTCCTGGCCATGCAGCAGACGGGTGGCAATGGTGAAGTGCAGATTTCACTTCTGCCAAAAGTTTCCGAATATTTGAGCCTCATCATGACGCTCATTTTTGCTTTCGGTCTGGTCTTCCAGTTGCCGGTCGTCACGAGCCTTATGGCCCGAGTCGGGTTGGTTACTTCTGCAGGTCTCAAGGACAAGCGCAAATATGCGATTGTGATTGCTTTCGTTGTGGCCGCTGTTCTGACGCCACCCGATCCGGCGAGCCAGATCGGTCTTGCCTTGCCGACGATCCTTCTCTACGAGATTTCCATCATATTGGCCCGAATGATCGAAAAGAAGAGGGATGAGGCAAAGGATGAAGCTGAGGGTGATACCAAAGCCGATACTGGGGCAGAAGACAACGCCCCCACTTCCTGATCCGGCTATATGTAAAACAGAGGCTGCATAATCGCAGCCTCTCTTTCTGTTAAATTTCATGAAACGGCTTTTCCCATGCTCGATATCAAATGGATTCGCGAAAACCCTGAAGCTCTCGACAAGGCGCTTGCCAAGCGCGGAGCAGGGCCGCTCTCGTCCGAACTGATCGCGCTTGACGAAAAGCGTCGCGAGCATGTCGGCAAAGTTCAGGCTGCGCAGGAGCGCCGCAATGCGGCATCCAAAGAAATCGGCAAAGCAATGGCCGAGAAGGACGCAGCGACTGCTGACAAGCTCAAGGCTGAAGTCGGTGAGTTGAAAACTTTCCTTGCTGATGCTGAGGAAGAAGAACGCCGCCTGGTCAAGGAACTGAACGACGCACTTTCGAGCCTTCCAAATGTTCCAGCTGACGATGTGCCGCTCGGCAAGGACGAGGCAGATAATGTCGAAGTCCGTCGCATTGGCAATCAGCGCAATTTCTCGTTCCAGCCAAAGGAACATTATGAGCTAGGCGAGGCGCTTGGCTATATGGACTTCGAGCGTGCCGCGAAGATCGCAGGTGCACGTTTCACCGTTCTGAAAGGCCCGTTGGCACGTCTTGAGCGCGCACTTGGTCAGTTCATGCTTGATCTGCACACCACAGAAAACGGCTATATGGAAACCATGCCGCCGCTGATGGTGCGCGACGAAGCCGTTTATGGCACAGGTCAGCTGCCGAAGTTTTCTGAAGACTTGTTCCGTACGACGGATGGTCGTTGGCTGATCCCCACTGCCGAAGTTCCGTTGACCAATCTCGTTGCCGATGAAATCGTCGACCTTAAGACTTTACCACAGCGCTACACGGCACTCACACCTTGCTTCCGTTCCGAAGCAGGTTCAGCTGGTCGCGATACGCGCGGTATGCTGCGTCAGCATCAGTTTCTCAAGGTTGAGATGGTGTCGATTACTGATGCGGATAGCTCGGCAGCCGAACACGAGCGTATGACGGCCTGTGCTGAAGAAGTGTTGAAGCGTCTCGGCCTGCCGTTCCGCACCGTTGTTCTTTGTACGGGTGACATGGGCTTTGGCGCGCAAAAGACTTACGACATTGAAGTATGGATGCCGGGTCAGAACGCTTATCGCGAAATTTCGAGCTGCTCGGTTTGCGGAGATTTCCAGGGGCGCCGAATGAATGCGCGTTATCGCCCAGAAGGCGAAAAGGCCACACGTTTTGTGCATACGCTGAATGGGTCGGGCGTTGCAGTCGGTCGCGCTCTGATTGCTGTCATGGAAAATTATCAGCAGGAAGACGGCAGCATTCATATTCCTGAAGCATTGCAGCCATACATGGGCGGTCTCACGCGTATCGAGAAAGCCGCGTGAATTTAAACAGTTAAAGCATTTCCAGCAAAAGTGGGAACCGGTTTTGCGTTCGGAAATGCGTAAAAACAAATAGTTACAGCGGTTCCAGCGATTCAATATTAACTAGAACCGCTGTAACGATGTGAATGAAGGAGAGACGACGTGCGAATTCTGCTGACGAACGATGATGGTATCCACGCTGAAGGCCTCGCAGTTCTGGAGCGTATCGCACGCCAAATCTCGGATGATGTTTGGGTTGTCGCCCCAGAAACAGATCAGAGCGGTCTTGCACATTCATTGACGCTTTCAGAGCCTCTGCGCCTCCGCAAGATCGATGATCGTCATTTCGCGCTGCGCGGAACGCCGACTGATTGCGTCATCATGGGCGTTCGCCATGTTTTACCGGAAGCGCCTGATCTCATCCTTTCAGGTGTTAATTCTGGTGCCAACATGGCCGATGATGTGACCTATTCCGGTACCGTTGCAGGGGCCATGGAAGGCACACTTCTCGGTGTTAAGGCAATCGCACTGTCGCAGGAATATGATTACGAAGACGGCCGTCGCATTCTGCCATGGGAAACAGTGGAAGCTCACGCGCCTGCATTGATCAACAAGTTGATTGAAGCGGGTTGGCCTGAAGGTGTTCTGCTTAACTTGAATTTCCCGAATTGTGCTCCAGATGAAGTCAAGGGCACACGTGTAACAGCACAGGGCAAACTCAGCCATGATGCGCGCCTCGAAGAGCGTCGTGACGGTCGTGGCTTCCCTTATTTCTGGCTGCAGTTTGGTCGCACCAAAGCAGAAGTTGCCAGCGATAGCGATATCGCTGCCATCCGCGCGGATTACATCTCTGTAACGCCGCTGCATCTTGATCTGACGGCACAGAAGGTACGGGCTGAACTCAGCAAAGCGCTTGGGGTTGAAGCATGAATCAGGCTGTGTCTGAACGCCAGCAGCTTTCGGACAGGGAAGGATTTGCCTCCTTCGTCATGCGCATGCGAGCGCGGGGCATCAATGATGCCCGGCTCTTTGCTGCAATCGAATCGACGCCACGTCAAAGCTTCATGGGTTCGTCATGGGCGCATCTTTCATTTAGCCAGCGTACTGCACCGCTCGATTGCGGCGAGTATATCGAAGGCATCGACGATCAGGCGCGCGTCATTGCCGCACTTCAATTAGAATCAGGCCATCGCGTATTGGAAATCGGCACCGGCTCTGGCTTTACCGCTGCAGTCATGTCGATGCTTTCAGGTCGCGTCACGACAGTCGAGCGCTATCGCAAATTATGCGACCGCGCCTTGCAGCAGTTTGTAACGCTCAAGCGCGAAAACATCATGGTGAAACATGCCGATGGTCGCCACGGTATGCCGGGTGGACCGTTTGATCGCATCGTGATCTGGTTGGCTTGTGAAGACATTCCGCGCCATTTCGTAGAGCTTCTGGCAACCCATGGTGTGCTTATCGCACCAATTGGGCCTGGAGACGGTCAGCAAATGGTGACGCGAATCGCAAAGGTCGGTAGCCGCTTCGAGCAGGAAAACATCATGCCTGTTCGTTATCAGCCATTTATCGAAGGCATGTCCTCCGTTCTGTGAGGACTTCGCAGCCTCTTTTTTGAGACTTACAGCGGTTCCAGTTAGTATTGGATCGTTCGAACCGCTGTAACTATTTGTTTTTACGAATTTCCGAACGCAAAACCGGTTCCCACTTTTGCTGGAAATGCTTTAACCGCTGTTGCATCGGCACAATGCAATAGAGCTCCACGCGCCCTCTTGGGCGCACAAAGGCCACTTTAAACTATTCAATCTATGCATCGTGCTTACCAAAAATCGTTTCCGATTTTTGGATCGATGCTACGGCGGTTTTTTTGTGTAATGCACGAGCAAAAAAACGCTTTTGTGCGCTTATGGTATTTAATTGGTGAATATTTTTTCGAAGAAATCTCGATTCTTAACCAGCGAGTAACATTAACGCGTTTTAATGAGTCCAAGTGAGTATTAGAGTATGGGCGAGTTGAACATGCGTTTTCCAATATTGCAGCATACGTCCGAACGTCTCCTGCGGAATGCAGCGATCGTTCTGATTGCCGGTTTTGGTGCAGGGTGCAGCGCCGATACGATGCGCTTCACGGATGGCCTTTATACTGGCTCCACGTCTAATCAGCGTGTTGTGCAACAACAGCCTGCCGGCGATGTTTATGCATCTGCGCCGGTGGCGGCCGCCCAGCCGGTTTCGAGCGGGTCGGTTCAGCGTAACAGTCTGCCGCCTGTGTCCTCTGCGCCGGTTGTGGCTGCTGCAACGCAGGCACAGAATCAGGTTAATCAGGCTCAAGACATGGCCGCCAATCGTGTGAATGGCGCTGTGAACAATGCTGGAACTCAGGTGGCAAGCGCTGCCGGTGCTGCAAACAATGCAGCCGCTAATGCGAAATCAAACGTTCTCGGACAGTTGCCAGCAACGGCAAATGGCGTTCCATTGCCGGCCGCTAACCATGCTGCTGCACCGCAGGCGCAAGCTCCTGTTGCAGCTCCGCAAACTGCCGCAGCAGGTGGTGCTTACACAGTTAAGTCGGGCGATTCGCTTTTCTCCATTGCACAAAAGCACAACGTACCGGTTGAACAGCTAAAGCAGGCGAATGGCCTTACCAACGGTGCAATTCGTGTCGGTCAGTCTCTCGCAATTCCATCAGCCGCCGGTGGTGCAACACAGGTTGCAGCGGTTTCACCGCAGCCAGCAAAACCAGCCGCAGCAGCGCCAGTGCAAACTGCATCGGTGGCGCCTGATGCCGCGTCAAATGTGAAGCCTTATACGCCACCACAGGCGAGCAATAAGGTGATCGAAGACGCTGAGAAGGATCAGTCGGCTGCTCCATCTTCAACGGGCATTTCGCAGATGCGTTGGCCAGTTCGTGGCCGCGTTCTTGCAAGCTTCGGCCAGCGTGATGGCACTTCAGTTAATGACGGTATCGACATCATGGTTCCGGAAGGTACCGCCGTTAAGGCCGCTGAAAATGGCGTTGTCATCTATGCAGGCGACGGCTTGAAGGAGTTCGGTCAGACGGTTCTGATCCGTCACGACAATGGACTGGTTACAGTCTATGGCCATAACAGCCAGATTCTCGTGCAGCGCGGTCAGAAGGTTCGTCGTGGCGAGGACATAGCGAAGTCCGGTATGAGTGGGAACGCAAAATCGCCTAAGCTGCACTTCGAAGTGCGCAAGAATTCATCACCGGTCAATCCTTCCAAGTATCTGGAATCTTGATCGAAAACGGTTCGACGGAATAAGAAAGGCGGGTTAGACCCGCCTTTTTCTTTACATCGCTTTGCCCATACGACCAGCAAGATCCTGAATATACTGCCATGCAACACGACCAGAACGATTGCCACGTGTCGTCGCCCAGGTCAGGGCTTCTGCGTGCATCGCCTGGGGATCATAATCCAGCTTGTAGTGTGCTGCATAACCATCAACCATCGCGAGATAGTCGTCCTGGCTGCATTTGTGGAAGCCGAGCCAAAGGCCGAAACGATCTGACAGTGATACTTTTTCCTCAATGGCTTCAGACGGATTGACGGCGGTCGAACGCTCATTGTCAATCATATCGCGCGGCATCAGATGGCGGCGATTGGACGTTGCATAGAAGATCACATTGTCTGGGCGCCCTTCGACGCCGCCTTCGAGCGCTGCCTTCAGCGATTTGTAGGACGTATCATCGTGATCAAAAGAAAGATCGTCGCAGAACAGGATGAAGCGATACGGCGTTTCCTTAATGATGTTCATCAGGGCAGGGAGGCTGTCGATGTCTTCACGATGAATTTCAACAAGCTTTAATGGCAGCTTTTCGGTCTGCTCTGCATTGACGCTGGCTTGTGCCGCTTTGACGAGTGATGATTTGCCCATGCCGCGCGCGCCCCAGAGCAGGACATTATTCGCCGGATAGCCTTTTGCAAAACGTCGGGTATTGTCAACGAGCTGGTCACGCACCAAATCAACGCCACGAATGAGCGAGATATCGACGCGATTAACGCGGCTGACGGGGTCGAGTGTTAGACGCTCGGGTGCCCAGACGAAGCAATCGGCTGCTTCAAGGTCGGGTACGGTTGGTTGTGGTGGAGCAATACGCTCCAGTGCAGCGATCAGTCGGTCCAGTTTCTGGCTGAGTATATTTTCGGTGGTCATTCCAAGCCCTCAAATAGTGAGGATCAGGGCTTAACATGCCACAGCGGGCGGGAAAAGTGTGCGACCTTGGCGCAGTAGGGCCTTCGCCGGTTGCAATTGACGCGCTAACCATTGTAATGCCGTAAAGAATTTGTCTTCGAGACTTCAGAGGAGTTCCTAATGTTCGTAACACCGGCTTTTGCACAAGCCTCCGGCGGCGGCGCCGGGCCAGACATGCTCATGAGCATTCTGCCTTTCGTCCTGATCTTTGTAATCATGTACTTTCTCATCATCCGCCCACAGCGGACCCAGATGAAGAAGCGTCAGGAAATGCTGGCAGCAGTTCGTCGCGGCGATACGGTTGTGACCGGTGGCGGTATTGTCGGTAAGGTCCAGAAGGTCCACGACGACGGCGAACTCGACGTTGAAATCGCTGAAGGCGTTCGCATTCGCGTTCTGCGCAGCGCTCTTTCCGAAGTGCGCGTCAAGGGCGAACCAGTCGCCGACAACAAGAACAAGTAATTTTTATCAGATTACGCGAGTCCGGTAAGGTTTCCATAACCGGGGCTCGCTCATTATCGCGTGTGGGTCATATATTGTGACCCATTCGCCAAGCTGGAGAGCCGTTTGTAACACGTACGCTCCGGCACGCTCTACCCAAGCCGAAACGGAATTGCTGTTCGATGCTTTATTTTTCACGTTGGAAGTCGGCTCTGATCTGGTTGGCAATTATTGCCAGCTTCCTCATTGCGTCGCCTAATTTTTTCTCGCGTGAAACACTGGCAAATCTGCCCGGATTTTTGCCCACAAAGCAGGTCGCGCTTGGACTTGATCTTTCCGGTGGTTCCCGTCTTGTGCTTCAGGTGCAGAATGCTGGTAGGGGCGATCTTGATCGCACCAAAGAGATCATGCGCCAGCGTCTTGAAGAACTTGGCTATGGCAATCCCATTGTCGAGGAAGAGGGACGCAATCGCATTCGCGTTGAAGTTCCCGGCCTTTATGACGCTCAGCTTCTAAAAGACATTCTCAGCATCCGTGGCAATCTTTCCTTCCGCGCAGTTGACGACAGCGTTTCGCCCGACGATGCTATTCGCGGAACGCCGCCTGCCGACAGCACGGTTGTTTATTCTTATGATGACCCGCCTATTGGTTATCTTGTGAAAAACGAGCCTGTGTTTACAGGGGCTGACGTTACGGATGCCAAAGCCACACTTTCTGAAGACGACAATGAACCAATCATCACGCTGACGCTGGATGAGAAGGGGCGCAGCAACCTAGCTGCAGCGACCACTCAGGCCATCGGCAAAAGCTTTGCAATCGTCGTCGATAATCAGGTTGTTTCTGCACCTGTTGTGAGCGAACCGCTCGATACAAATGAATTGCAGATTTCAGGCGCGTTCGATCTGCAGTCCGCCAACAATATGTCAGTTGTTCTGCGGTCCGGTGCGCTGCCACAGGCAGTTTCTGTTCTGGAAGAACGCACAATTGCTTCGGCGTTGGGTGACGACTATGCAAGTGCTGCTGTTTCCGCAGCACTGCTGGCCGCCTTGCTCGTCGGTCTTTTCATGGTGCTTTCCTACGGCATACTTGGCGTCATCGCCATGGTGGCGCTCGCCGTCAACATGATTATCCTGATCGCGATCATATCGCTGATCGGTGCATCTATTACGTTGGCGAGTGTCGCGGGTTTGGTGCTGATTATCGGCATGGCCGTCGATGCCAACATTCTTATATATGAACGCGTTCGGGAAGACCGCCGCAAAGGTTATTCCGTTGTTCAGGCAATGGAATCCGGCTTTTATCGCGCACTTTCGACGATTGTGGACGCCAATCTCACGACAATGATTGCAGCTCTGGTGCTGTTCCTGCTTGGCTCTGGTCCGGTTCATGGCTTCGCGCTGACTGTTACAATCGGTATTGGCACGACGCTATTTACCACGCTGACCTTCACGCGCTTGCTGATTGCCCAATGGGTGCGCACGGCGAAACCGAAAGAAATCCCCAAGCGTCGTCTGAAACTGGTTCCGACAGTTACGCATATCCCGTTCATGCGCCTGCAGTTCGTAACGCTTGGCATTTCTGTTCTGGCGAGTGCGATCGTTGTGGCACTTTTCGTCAATATCGGCCTCAACTACGGCATCGATTTCCGTGGTGGTTCGATGGTTGAATTGCAGGCCCGTAGCGGCGATGCAAATCTGCCGGATATTGAAGAACGTATGAGCGAACTCAATATCGAAAGCGCGCGCGTTCTTCCTGCCAAGTCGCCACGTTCGGCGCTCGTGATCATCGGCAGTCAGGAAGTGGGCGACGATGCGGAGCAGACCGTTGCCGTCAAACTACGTGGTGAGTTCGAACAGGATTATTCGTTCCAGCGCGTCGAGGTTGTTGGTCCAACGGTTTCGGAACAGCTGTCACAGGCGGGGCTTCTGGCGCTATTTCTCTCGCTGGCAGGTATCTTCATCTATGTCTGGATAAGATTCCGCTGGCAGCTGGCACTCGGTGCTGTGTTATCGACCCTGCACGACGTTATCATTCTGGCCGGTGTATTCATTGTATTCCGAATGGAATTCAATTTGTGGAGCGTTGCCGCCGTTCTGACCATTATCGGCTACTCGCTCAATGATACGATCGTCATCTATGACCGCGTGCGGGAAAATCTGCGCCGTTATAGCAGCGCGCCATTGCCCGCGATTATCGACGCCTCGATCAATCAGACACTGTCACGCACCTTGCCTACCGCCTTTGTGACTTTCATTGCACATATTCCGCTCTATATGTTCGGTGGAGCGGATATTCGTATGTTCGCACTGGCACTGAGCGTCGGCATTATCGTGGCGACTTATTCTTCGATCT
Source organism: Ochrobactrum quorumnocens (assembly GCF_002278035.1). Taxonomy (NCBI): domain Bacteria; kingdom Pseudomonadati; phylum Pseudomonadota; class Alphaproteobacteria; order Hyphomicrobiales; family Brucellaceae; genus Ochrobactrum; species Ochrobactrum quorumnocens. Next base: position 914,311 of record NZ_CP022604.1, read on the forward strand.
TTATTGCAGCACCTCTGCTTGTACAGTTTGGCCTCAAGCCGCGTGCAGCCGAAGGAGATGATGCGATGGGCGACGATCTTGCACAATCGCTCAATCTGGACAGTTAGAGCGCATCCCGAAAAGTGTGAAACGGTTTTCGGACAAGATGCGCGTAAAACAAATGGATAGAGCATTTCTAATGACTCAATCCAAACTGGAAATGCTCTGACATGGCAAAAGGCATAGAAATTCGCGAAGCCCATTTTCCGGGCCGGGCACCTATTGATGCATATGGCAATGGCGGCTTTCGCTTTGCAGATATGTCGCACAAGGGGTCTATTCTCTGTTTGCCGTCGGGTATTCATGGCTGGGACCCACAGACACCGCCAATTATATCGCGCCATGATCTGGGTGCCATTCTTGAGCAGGCGAACGATATAGAAATCCTCCTGGTCGGTACGGGTATGGATTTGCGCCGTATTCCGGAAGACGTGCGCGCTGTGCTTCGTGAACACCGTATTTCGTCCGATCCAATGAGCACAGGTGCTGCGGTCCGCACTTATAATGTGCTGCTCGCTGAAGATCGCGCAGTTGCCGCTGCACTGATTGCTGTAGACTGATTTTCATGAACCAGAATGAGGCACATTGCCTGGCGCTTCTGCGCGAAGCCGACCGGGATCGTTATCTTTCGGTGCTTTATGCGCCGGAGGATAAACGCGGCGCGCTTGCAGCACTTTACGCGTTCAATGCGGAAATCGCCCGCATTCGCGATCTGGTTCACGAGCCACTGCCCGGCGAAGTGCGTCTGCAATGGTGGCGCGATCTTCTCAATGGTGAGGCAAGGGGCAGTGCAGATGCGCATCCTGTTGCAGCAGCTCTGATTGAGACAATTACCAAATATGATCTGCCGCGTTCTGCATTCGACAATTATTGCGAAGCGCGGATTTTTGACCTTTATGACGATCCGATACCAAGTAGGAACGATCTTGAAGGCTACTGTGGTGAGACCGCTTCCGCTCTCATTCAGCTGGCAGGTTTCATCCTCGACCGTGATGCAGCCCAGTCTCATGCTGAGACAGCGGGACATGCAGGCGTTGCGCAGGCTGTGACGGGTCTGTTGCGTCTGATGCCGATCCATCGGCGTCGCGGACAGCTTTATGTCCCCGCAGATATGTTACAGGCCGTTGGTGTGACGCGCGAGGCCTTCCTTGGCAATGAAGACAAGTCGGCACATGGGCGTGTGATTAGCGTGATGACGGCTCTCGCACGTGAACATCTGGTGATTTTTGAGAAATCCAGGCAGGCTTTGCCCAAAAGTCTCGCTCCGGCATTCTTACCGTTGGCGCTTGTCCCTGCTTATCTCAAGTCGATTGAACGACTGGGTGACAAGGCGGCTGATCAGATTGCTGACCTTTCAGCGCTGCGCAAACAATGGCTGATGTTCAGAGCTGGTTTCTAAAAGATAAGGCGGTTTTCTTTTTCAAGAGAACCGCCTTAAGTCTTTGATTTACATTTTCTTTCAAAACTATGCGTTATTATCCAGCCATACCTGGAAATCAGCGAGAGCGCGAGCAGACAATGCGCGCTTTTTAGCAATCGTCTTTTCCTTGCCGCGCAGACGCTTGCCTTCCGGCTTTGGAACGTCAATCGGCGGAAACAATCCGAAATTCACATTCATTGGCTGGAAAGAGCGCTTGCCGGGTTCTTCATCGTCAGCAACGATGTGACCGCCGGTGATGTGGCCGAGAAGCGCACCGAAAGCTGTGGTCTGTGGCGGCGCAACAGGCGTTTTTCCGAGCTTTTCAGCGGCGGTAAAACGTCCTGCAAGCAGGCCAATTGCAGATGATTCGACGTAGCCTTCGCAGCCGGTGATCTGGCCCGCAAAACGCAGGGATTGGCGCGATTTCAACCGCAGCACGTTATCAAGTAGCACCGGCGAATTGAGATAAGTGTTGCGATGCAGCCCACCAAGACGTGCGAACTCTGCATTCTCAAGGCCGGGGATCATCTTGAAGATACCGGTTTGCGAGCCGTATTTCAGCTTCGTCTGGAAACCGACCATATTGTAGAGCGTGCCAAGCGCATTATCCTGACGCAATTGCACGACCGCATAGGCTTTCACTGTCGGGTTATGCTCATTGGTAAGGCCCATTGGCTTCATCGGCCCATGGCGCAATGTTTCGGCGCCGCGTTCGGCCATGACTTCAATCGGCAGGCAGCCGTCGAAATAGGGCGTACCTTCCCATTCCTTGAACTCAGTCGTATCGCCTTCGATCAGTGCTGCGACAAAAGCCTCATACTGGTCCTTATCCATGGGGCAGTTGATGTAATCCTTGCCGGTGCCTCCGGGGCCGACCTTGTCGTAGCGCGATTGGAACCAGCAAATATCCATATTGATCGAATCAAAATGCACAATCGGCGCAATCGCATCGAAAAATGCCAGTGCATCGGCGCCAGTCTGTGCCTGAATGGCTTCAGCCAGTGATGGCGCCGTCAGCGGGCCGGTTGCCACAATCGCCGTGCCCCATTCTTCCGGTGGCAGGCCCGCGATTTCTTCGCGCTCAATGGTGATGAGTGGATGGGCTTCAAGTTTTGCGGTTACCGCCTGCGAAAAACCTTCGCGATCAACAGCCAAAGCGCCGCCGGCTGGAACCTGATTTGCATCCGCACAAGCCATGATCAGCGAGCCTGCAAGGCGCATCTCGGCGTGGAGGACGCCTACAGCGTTGGTCTCTGCGTCATCCGAACGGAAAGAATTTGAACAAACCAGCTCTGCCAGCTGCTCTGTCTTATGCGCATCTGTGCCACGGACGGGACGCATTTCATGCAGGATAACAGGAACGCCAGCCTGCGCAATTTGCCACGCAGCTTCAGAGCCGGCGAGGCCGCCACCAACAACATGTACGGGGGAGAAATCGGTATCTTTTGACATGGCAAATCCCTTACCGCCTTTGCATGTCGCCTTCAATGGGAGATGAGCGTCAGAGGTTCGTAATTAGATGCCAGAAACACAAATGGCATCCGGCGCGGGAGGAGGTGCGACGGATGCCATTATTGTCAGACCGGAATTGGGAGGAGGAGAGACCGGTCTTGGTATCGCAAAGCATGGGAGGAGGAGTGCTTTGCGACGAACCGAGCCTGATGGGAGGAGGATTCAGGCTCAGGAAACTGAAATCTGATTAGCGTGCCTTGGACTGACGCGCTACATATGGGATGTCTGCGCGGGAAATGCCAAGGTCGTTAAGTTCGCGAGTCGAGAGCTGGTTCAGCTCGTTAACGGTATCGCGGTAACGGCGCCAGTTGTTGTAAGAGCGGAAGAGGTTCATGGTATTATTCCTTCATCGTTGAGGAACTGGTGATCAATTCATCTTGTTTGTTGCCCATTATATAACTCATTGTTTTCGCTACTTGCAGACCCGAGTTTGCATAGCTGCCTTGCGGGTTCTGCACGACGCGCTAAATCGATTAGACTGGTCAGGCACAAATTTGCCTCAAACTGATTTGCTCTAACTATTTGCCGACTGGCGAGTTTCCTATATGTTCTCAGCCACTTGGTAAGTTGGTGACATCAACGGATAGATTGTTCGGGAGTTGTTTTGTCGTTTTCAGTATCTGTAGAGCGCCTGATCGAGCGCTGGCAGCATGAAGGACTTATCGATGCTGAAACGGCATCGCGCCTGAATGTTGATCTCGAAAAACGTGGTCCCCGGTTCAGTCTCGGCTCGGTTCTCGCGACGCTTGGCGGATTATTGCTGGGAGCTGCGGTCATCATGCTGATTGCAGCGAACTGGCAGGACATGCCACGCATCATGCGCATTGGCCTGATCTTTGTATTGATCTGGGCCTGTTATCTCGGTGGGGCATGGCGGCAGTCGCGTGGCGACAGGCTATTGCCGCAAGCGCTTTATATAGTGGCGGCATCATCCTTTGGTGCGGGCATAGCGCTCGTCGGTCAGATGTATCATCTGTCGGGTGATGTGCATTCGGCAGCACTGGTCTGGGCAGGTGGTGTCTTGGCTTCTGCCTTCCTGTTGCGTTCGCCGGTGCTGACTGCTTTCGGTGCAGGCGTCGCATGCTTTTATCTGTCTACATATGCTTTCGATAATGACTATGGCGATCTCAGCTATCGCTGGATGGGGCCTTTGTTGGTTCTGGTGGGCGCGGGCGCTGCGCGTTTTACGCGATCTCGTCACGCTGCGCATCTCTGGTGCCTGTTTGTTTTGGGTTGGGCTGTTCTTCTTTATTCGGAACATGAAAGCCGAGCGATTCTCGGCATGATGTTGATAATCGGTATCGCCCTGATGCTGGCGGATGCATTTGCACATGAAGCTCTTCAAAAGCTGACGCGGTTTGCGCATCCTCTGGCTTCCTACGGTTTGCTGCTTGCTCTTCTGGCGCTTGGCATTCTTCAGGTCGACAAAATGATTTCCTCGATCTTCAACCAGGCCGTCACGCAAGACGTCGTCTATGGAATCCTCATTCTCGCGCTTTCCATCGGAGCGCTGGCCATATGTGGACGTGACAACGGCAGCTTGCGCTCGATTGCTTACGCAGCCTTCTCAGTTGAAGTGCTTTACCTCGCCTTCACGACCGTCGGCTCGATGATCGGTACGTCTGGCTTCTTCCTCACTGCTGGCGTGCTGGTGTTACTGCTTGCGGCCTTTGTGCGTCGTATGGAGAGCAGGTTCGGGCGAAAGCGCGCAGTGGAGGTGCAGCCATGAGCATAATAAGAAGGAAATGGCTCTACGCGGGCGCGGTTATTACTGCAGTGCTGCAGACAGGCATTCTGTATGCGAGCATCGAGAAGCGGGCTTCGGTACTGCGTTCTGGCCATGAGATTGTGTTGCAGACGCGGCCTGTTGATCCTCGCGATCTGATGCGCGGCGATTATGTGATCCTTGGCTATGATATTACATCGATTGATCGCAAGATTATTCAGGGGACCCCTGCCGACGGTTCTCGCACTGTTTATGTCGCGGTGAAGCCTGACGACAAAGGAATATGGAATATTTCGCGCGCGTCGTTCACGCCGTTTGCAGACTTAGCTTCTGATGAAGCTCAGATTCGCGGACAATCGACCTACGCCATCTCCGATTTCCCGGATGCGACAATCAACATGCGTTACGGCATAGAACGCTATTACGTACCCGAAGGTGAGGGCCGTGTAATAGAGGATAGCCAGCGTGATTTGGATATCACTGCGGTAGTTGCCGTCGATGATACGGGCACCGCTGTGATGAAAGCTTTGCGCGATAACGGCAAGCAACTTTACCAGGAGCCGCTCTATTAATATCGCCCTTGAAGAAAAGGGGCTTGGCTAAGGCTATAAGATCGCTATATAGGGGCGGACAGAACGAAAGCGCTTCGGCTTGAAAGAGCTGGCAAATCAATGCCGGTAAAACGGCTTTTTTCCTTTGAACCGGGAAAATTGAATGATATAGAGACGCGCGCTTTCGAGAGGCGGTTCAATATCTGAGGCGAATTTAGTGCATTCGGTGGAGTGCACTTCGGTTCAGAGGCGGATATGGCGAAATTGGTAGACGCACCAGATTTAGGTTCTGGCGGGAGACCGTGGGGGTTCGAGTCCCTCTATCCGCACCAACTGCCTTAAGGCAAAAGAATTTCTCTCCCGCGACGAGGCATAAGCGCCGGTAACGGCGGGACAATGACAAGAAGTGAAGGTTTGAACATGCAGGTTACCGAAACGCTCAATGAAGGGCTGAAGCGCGAGATTAAAGTCGTGGTTCCGGCCGGAGATCTCGAAGCCAAGCTCGCTGAGCGGCTCGAAACTGCGCGTGGTCGCGCCAAGATCAATGGTTTCCGTCCAGGCAAAGTGCCAACGGCACACCTGCGCAAGACCTACGGCAAGTCCTTCATGGCTGAGATCGTGAACGAAATCCTCAACGATTCGTCGCGCTCGATCCTCGCTGAGCGCAACGAAAAGTCGGCAACCCAGCCAGTCGTTTCTATGTCGGAAGACGAAAAAGAAGCCGAACAGGTTCTCGACGGCAAGGCTGATTTCGTTTTCTCGCTGAACTACGAAGTTCTGCCAGCTATCGAAGTCAAGGATTTCTCGAAGATCGCGGTAACCCGTGAAGTCGTAGACATCGCTGATGAAGAAGTTGACGAACAGGTTAAGCGCGTTGCTTCATCGACCCGCACTTTTGAAACCAAAAAGGGCAAGGCCGAAAATGAAGATCGCGTAACGATCGACTATCTCGGCAAGCTTGATGGCGAACCATTTGATGGTGGCGCAGACACTGATGCGCAGCTCATCCTCGGTTCGGGTCAGTTCATTCCCGGCTTTGAAGAGCAGCTCGTTGGCGTCAAGGCTGGCGATGAGAAGGTCATCAACGTAACTTTCCCAGCTGAGTATGGCGCAGCCCATCTCGCAGGTAAGGAAGCAACCTTCGACATCACCGTGAAGGAAGTTGCCAAGCCAAACGAACTCGTTCTCGACGACGAAACCGCAAAGAAGCTCGGCATCGAATCGCTTGAGCGTCTGCGTCAGGTTGTTCGTGAGCAGATCGAAAGCCAGTACGGCCAGATCACTCGTCAGAAGGTAAAGCGTCAGATTCTCGACGCTCTCGATGGCGATTACCAGTTCGAAACCCCAGAGAAGCTTGTTGACGCAGAATTCAACAACATCTGGCAGCAGATCAACTTCGACCTGCAGCAGGCTGGCCGCACGTTCGAAGACGAAGAAACCACTGAAGAAGCTGCTCGCGAAGAATATCGAAAGCTTGCTGAACGTCGCGTTCGCCTCGGTCTGGTTCTCTCCGAAATCGGTGAAAAGGCTGGCGTAGAAGTATCTGAAGAAGAACTGCAGCGCGCAGTTTACGATCAGGTACGTCGTTATCCAGGTCAGGAAAAGGAAATCTACGAATTCCTGCGCAAGACGCCGGATGCCGTTGCTAACCTTCGCGCACCGATCTTTGAAGAAAAGGTCGTTGACCATCTGCTCGCAAACATCAACGTGACCGACAAGAAGGTCTCGAAGGAAGAGCTTACTGCAGAAGACGAAGATGATGCGTCGGAAGCAAAACCAGCCAAGAAGGCTGCTGCTAAGAAGAAAGCCGCTCCTAAGAAGAAGGCAGAAGACAAGTCTGAAGAGGCTTAATTCTTCTTTTCTCCAATTTAATAAAAAGGCCGCGCACAGCGCGGCCTTTTTATTTGTAGTTTAATCCGCGATCGAAGGAGCTATGACGTGATCAATTTGCCATATCTTCATTTGGCGCTGACGATGCAGGAAGAGCCACGTAAACCTGTGTGGCCGACAGATGTTGCGATAGGCGCATTCTTTGAAGAATATGCTCAGCGCACCCATGCATTGCTGGTCAATTCCTATATGAATGGAGGCGGTTCAGTAGCGGATTTTGAAACGTGGCACCGTGGATTGATCTCAGATAGCGAGTATGATCCGGACTTTGTTGTCCCGGTACTGGATCGGTCTGATCGAGTTATCGCTTTTGTGCAATGCTGGAACAGCGCCTTTATAAAGGATCTGGTTGTCGATCCAGACAGGCGACGAGAAGGAATAGGCGAGGCGCTACTGCTCCACGTTCTTGGGCTTTTCTTTCACCGTGGACAGCATAAAGTCAGTTTGAAAGTTGAACCGAACAATCCCTCTGGTGCTGAACGGCTTTACAGACGAATTGGTTTTGACGACGTTCTTTCGGCCTAAAAGCCTATGAATCCCTGAGCAAATTGCCGTGAATGGCAGAGAAGGCTTGCCAGTCTCCCCCGTTTGTTTTAGCCAAAGTCAGATAGAATTTTTGCTGCGCATTGCGTCGCACAGGAAGAGATAGACGAGTTACTATGACCCTTATTGATACGCGTACGCCCGAACCAAAACGCTTCATCTCTGGCGCCACCGGCGACTGGGAAATCGTCATTGGCATGGAAGTCCACGCTCAGGTCACGTCCGAGTCGAAACTGTTCTCAGGCGCTTCTACATCGTTTGGCGCAGCTCCGAATGCCAATGTGTCTCTGGTTGATGCGGCGATGCCGGGCATGTTGCCTGTCATTAATGTGGAATGCGTCAAGCAGGCCGTGCGTACGGGTATCGGCCTCAATGCGCAGATCAATCTGAAGTCGGTATTCGACCGCAAGAACTACTTCTATCCCGATCTGCCGCAGGGTTATCAGATTTCGCAGTTCAAGCAGCCGATTGTTGGCGAAGGCAAGATCATGATCTCGGTCGGCCCCGACAATAAGGGGCAGTTCGAAGATGTCGAGATCGGCATTGAACGGCTCCATCTCGAACAGGATGCCGGCAAGTCGATTCACGATCAGCATCCGACGATGTCTTATGTTGATTTGAACCGCTCTGGCGTGGCGCTGATGGAAATCGTCTCCAAACCTGACCTGCGTTCGTCTGATGAGGCCCGTGCCTATTTGACCAAGCTGCGCACGATTGTCCGTTATCTCGGCACTTGCGATGGCAATATGGACGAAGGCTCAATGCGTGCCGACGTGAACGTTTCTGTGCGTCGTCCAGGTGGTGAGTTCGGCACACGTTGCGAAATCAAGAACGTCAATTCCATCCGCTTTGTCGGGCAGGCCATTGAATATGAAGCACGTCGCCAGATCGGTATTTTGGAAGATGGCGGCTCTATCGATCAGGAAACCCGCCTGTTTGATCCTGTAAAAGGCGAAACGCGTTCGATGCGCTCGAAGGAAGAAGCGCACGATTATCGCTATTTCCCGGATCCAGACCTTTTGCCGCTTGAATTCGATCAGGCATTTGTTGATGCGCTTGCCGCTGAATTGCCGGAACTGCCAGACGTCAAGAAAGACCGCCTCGTCGAAAAACTCGGCATTTCGATCTATGACGCATCGATTCTGGTCACTGAAAAAGCCATCGCTGACTATTATGAAGCGGTTGCTGAAGGCCGCGACGGTAAGGCCGCTGCGAACTGGGTCATCAATGATCTTCTTGGCGCGCTGAACAAGGCTGGCAAGGACATTGAAGAATCGCCAGTTTCGCCAGATCAGCTTGGTGCGATTATCGATCTCATCAAGGACGGCACGATTTCCGGCAAGATCGCCAAGGATCTGTTCGAGATCGTCTGGAACGAAGGTGGTGATCCGAAGAGCCTCGTTGAAGAACGCGGCATGAAGCAGGTTACTGACACCGGCGCTATCGAAAAGGCAGTTGACGATATCATCGCAGCTAACCCGGACAAGGTTGAGCAGGCCAAGGCAAAGCCAACCATGGCTGGTTGGTTCGTTGGTCAGGTGATGAAGGCAACAGGTGGCAAGGCTAACCCGCAGGCCGTCAACGATCTGGTCAAGTCCAAGCTTGGGATTGAAGAATAATGTGGGTTCGCAGCGCCAGTGAAGCCGACCTGAAGGCCGTGCATGAACTGCTGGTTTCAACCTGGCACGCGACCTTTGACGATATTATTGGCCGGGAGATGGTGAATACCGTTACCGGTCAATGGCATTCCGTTGCAGCTTTGAAAGCCAATCTGAAAAAGCCATACTCGGAATTCATCGTTGCCGATAATGGCGCAGGCGGCATCGATGGAATGGCTTTCGCAAGTCAGACTGGCGATGGCAAAGCCTCGCTTCATCAGCTTTATGTTCGCCCTGATGCGCAGGTGCAGGGTATTGGCACCATGCTTCTGGCAGAAGTTGAAATGGCCTTTCCCGGTGTAAATACGATGCGGCTTGAAGTGATCGAGCGGAATGCAAAGTCAGTCCGCTTCTATGAACGCAAGGGCTATGCACTGGTCGGCCGTAGCGAAGATTGGGGCGACCCCAATTGCAAGGAGCCGGTACTTATTATGGAAAAGTCTCTTGAAGGCTGGTCTATGTAAAAAGCATTTCCAGCAAAAGTGCGAAGCGGTTTTGCGTGAGGTAAATGCGTAGAAACAAAACATTTCCAGCAAAAGTGCGAGGCGGTTTTGCGTAGGATAATGCGACACGTAAATTCGGCCTGTCGCTGCATCATACTCTTGTGACAGCGGCAACTTGCCCCTTGCCTTGGTCTTTCGATAGGGCCATAAGCGTTCAAAACCCAGCAGTTACTCTGCCTGTGGCGAAAACGGATCTGGATAGGTCATGAAGAAATTTCTTATACAAGTCTTCACATGGTGGAATGGCCAGACGCTCGGCACCCGCCTTCATACGTGGCGCAAGGGCGAGCGCGTAGGCGAAGACGAGTTCGGCAATGTCTACTATCAGGGTGGCAAGGACTCTGAAGGTCGCACACGTCGTTGGGTCATTTTCAATGGCTATGCAGAAGCAAGCGCAATTCCTCCGGGTTGGCATGGCTGGATGCATCACCGCGTTGATACACCGCCAAGCAAGGAAGATTACCAGCCGCGCGACTGGCAGAAGCCACATTTGCAGAACCTCACGGGGTCACCGCTGGCGTATCGCCCAAAAGGTTCGATCGCTATTCCGGGTACGCAACCTGCTGAGCGTCCGCGTGTGACCGGCGAATACGACGCCTGGACACCAGGCAACTAAAATACCGAAATTGTGGTCCGGCGTGACATTTCACGCCGGATTTTTCATCTCCGATTGCCAGTTTGCAAAAGGTTTTGAGGATAGAGGTGCCGCACAGGCGCTGTGGGTTCATTGCTGCTTGCAGCAGGGCAACGAATCGTCACATTTCATGCTTAGGAATTATTCCGGCTTTTTAATTCACCATTTTGATGCGGATATCCGTTTTGACGAAGCATTCTCCCGGCAGGGCTGGTAATGGAAAGAACTGGATCAGCAAGGCGGCACAGGTTGCCCTGATCGCGCTTCTTTCAAGCACAAGCGGCATTCAGCTTGCTCAGGCCGAACGGATATCAAACCCAGTGGCCGAGTTTTCGGGGCTGGACAAGATTACAGGTCGCATCACGAGTTTTGACGTTTATATCAACGAGACTGTGCAATTTGGTGCGCTGCAGGTGACGCCAAAAGTTTGCTATTCCCGCACCGAAAATGAAGCGCCACGCACCGATGGCTTCGTCGAAGTCGATGAAATTACGCTGGATCGTAAGATCAGACGTATTTTCACCGGTTGGATGTTTGCCGATAGTCCCGGTCTCAATGCTGTTGAGCACCCGATTTATGACGTGTGGTTGAAGGACTGCAAGCAGAAGTCTGAAGTTCCGCCACCGGATCAGCGTAAATAATTAAGCGAAGACGCACTGCCAAAAGCCAAACGATTGTGATGGCGCAGTTTAAATAAAACTGCCCGATACATCGTCAGAACGTAGCGTCGCCCTGAAGCGCTTGCTCAAGCATCACTTCGTATTTTTTACGCCTTACCTCTATCGCACCGAAGCGCTCCAGATGAGCGGTTGTGAATTGCGTATCGAGCAGGACGAACCCTTGCCGGTTCAGATGTTCCACCAGATAGGCAAGGCAAACCTTTGAGGCATCGCGTTTCCGTGTAAACATGCTCTCGCCAAAGAATGCGCGGCCAAGCGTGACGCCATAAAGCCCGCCGACAAGTTGTCCGTCATGCCATGCTTCGACCGTGTGACAATGTCCAGCTTCAAACAGCTTGCCGTATGCTTCGCGGATCGGACCATTGATCCATGTGCGTGCACGCTCACCGGAGCCACTTGCGCAGCCGTCGATAACGCCCTCGAAATCACTATCGAGCCTGATCTCAAAAATAGCTTGTCGGATTGTTTTTTGCAGGCTTTTCGGGATGTGAAAGCCATCAAGCGGAATGATGCCGCGCTTCTCAGGACGAACCCAGAAAATCTCCGGATCATCCGCTTCTTCGGCCATCGGGAAAACCCCGGTGGAATAGGCCCGCAGGAGCAGTTCCGGCTCGATCGAATAGTCGTCCGGGGAAGCTCCTGCGGTCACTTTACTTATGCACCTGGTGTTTCTGACTGCTTGGCCAGATATTTTTCCAGCCAATGAATGTCATAGTCGCCATTGGCAATGTCCTGATTGGAAATCAGGTCCTGGAACAGGGGCAGGGTCGTCTTGACGCCATCGACCACGAACTCATCAAGCGCACGACGCAGACGCATCATGCATTCGACACGGTTGCGACCGTGTACGATGAGCTTGCCGATAAGGCTGTCATAGTAAGGCGGGATGCGGTAGCCGGAATAGACGCCCGAATCCACGCGAATGCCAAGACCGCCTGGAGTGTGGTAATGCGTGATAAGACCCGGTGATGGCGTAAAGTTACGCGGATCTTCAGCATTGATGCGGCACTCGATAGCGTGACCCGAGAAGCGCACATCGTCCTGCTTGACCGAAAGGCCGAGACCAGCGGCCACACGAATCTGTTCATGAACAAGATCGATGCCGGTGATGGCTTCGGTGACCGGATGTTCCACCTGCAAACGGGTGTTCATTTCAATGAAATAGAACTCACCGTTTTCATAAAGGAATTCGATCGTACCCGCACCGCGATAGCCGAGATCGGCCACAGCGTTGGCGCAGATCATGCCGATCTTGTGGCGTGCTTCTGCATTGAGCGCTGGAGAATTGGCTTCTTCCCAGACCTTCTGGTGGCGGCGTTGCAAGGAGCAGTCGCGTTCGCCCAGGTGGATTGCGTTACCAGCACCGTCGCCCATAACCTGAACTTCGATGTGACGCGGCTTTTCGAGATACTTCTCGATGTAGACTGCGTCGTCACCAAATGCTGCACCGGCTTCGGTACGAGCGGTTGAGAGCGCTACAGAGAGGTCTTCCTCGGTTTTCGCGACCTTCATACCGCGTCCACCACCACCAGCAGATGCCTTGATGATGACAGGGTAGCCGATTTCCTTGGCAACGCGAGCAGCTTCAACATCATCGGTAACGCCACCGTCCGAACCCGGCACGACAGGAATACCAAGGCGCTTTGCAGTGCGCTTGGCTTCAATCTTGTCACCCATGATGCGGATATGCGATGAGGTTGGTCCGATGAAGGTAATGCCATGTGCTTCAAGAATTTCAGCAAACTTGGCATTTTCCGACAGGAAGCCGTAGCCCGGATGGATTGCATCCGCGCCTGTGATTTCGCAGGCGGCAACGATTTGATGAATATTCAGATAGCTGTCGCGTGATGGAGGAGGTCCAATGCAAACGCTTTCGTCCGCAAGGCGAACGTGCATTGCATCAGCATCTGCCGTTGAGTGAACTGCGACCGTCTTGATGCCCAGCTCTTTACAAGCTCTGAGCACACGAAGAGCGATTTCGCCACGATTGGCTATGAGTATCTTTTGAAACATTGCGCTTTGCTGCCCGTTCATTGAATAAGCCGAAGTTCTTCTGACCAGATGGTCGTCTTATTCGATGACGACGAGCGGCTCGCCGAATTCTACAGGCGCTGCATCTTCAATCAGAATAGCCTTGACCGTACCGGCGCGTGGAGCGGCGATCTGGTTCATGGTCTTCATAGCTTCGATGATGAGAAGGGTCTGGCCTTCCTTAACCTGGGTCCCAACTTCAATGAAGTTGCGTGCTCCAGGGGCAGGGGCGAGATAGGCGGTTCCAACCATAGGCGAAGGCACGGCGTTCTTCGACAGCTCTGCCTTGGTTGGTTCAGCGGCAACAGCAGCGACTGGTGCTGCGGCAGCTACTGGTGCAGCCTGCATTACGGTGGCAGCAGCCTGAACCGTTACCTTGCGCGAAACGCGAATACGCAGATCGCCATGCTCGACTTCGATGTCGGTCAGGTCGGTTTCATTGAGGATGTCCGCGAGATCGCGGATGGTTTCCTTGTCGATGACGGAAGTTTTGCTGGACATATTAGGCCCCTTTTACGCTTTGCCCGTTGTTTTCTTCTTCTTTGGCAATTGCCGCGAGTGCGCGCAGGCCGAGCAGGTATCCTTCCGCGCCAAAGCCGCAGATGACGCCTTTGGCGACTGCGGAGACATAGGAGTGATGCCGGAAAGCTTCACGCGCATGAATGTTCGACAGATGCACTTCCACGACCGTAACTTTGGCCGAGCGGATTGCATCATGAATAGCAACCGAAGTGTGGCTGTAAGCAGCTGGGTTAATCAGGACATAGGCGTTTTTATCACCCGCTTCCTGAATCCAGCTAACCAGATCACCTTCATAATTGGTCTGGCGAAAATCGACCTCAAGACCCAGTTGTTCAGCCTCACGCTTGCAGCTCGCTTCGATATCATCGAGCGTTGCCACACCGTATATGCCAGGCTCACGCTTCCCTAGAAGATTGAGATTGGGGCCATTCAGAACAAAAACTGTTTTCACCATATTCGTCCGTGGTCGATAACGGGCCTATTACGAAATTTCGATTACACTTCGCATTCCATATAGAGGGCTTGGATGCAAGTCGAAACCCTCTAATTCAATGCTAATGTTTCACCACAGCGTTTTTCCCGCTATTCTTTGTGGAATGGACGCAATATGTGGCAAAAATAGTTATTTCCGCGATATGATTTATTGACCGCATCTCGTGTGATGTATGCGAGCACCCACGAGACACGGTTCTAATCAAATCAGCTTTTGCTTGCTGCGCGTGCAGCGGCGATTCTTTCAATCAGGCCTTCCGCACCGATCGCGCCCGGAACAAGCTCGTTTCCGATGATATAGGATGGCGTGCCGGTGATGTTGAGCTTGCTGGCGAGCTGATAGGTGCTCTGGAAAGAACCGGTGATCGCCGGGTCCTTCATTTTCTCGCGCAGCTTTGCTTCGTCAGCACCCAACTTGACCGCGTCAGCAATCGCAGACTCTTCAGTGGCGCGTTCTTGTGCTCCGAGCAACACTTCGTGATACTCAGCATATTTGTCTGGCATTAGCGCTCTGAAGGCTTGTGCTACGATGTGCGCCCGCATGGAATCCGGACCGAGGATCGGGAATTCTTTCATCACGAAACGGACGTTCGGATCGTTCTTGAGGATGGCTTCCATGTCTGGCAATGCGCGTTTGCAATAGCCGCAATTGTAATCGAAGAACTCAACAACAGTCACATCACCATTCGGATTGCCAAAAACAGCATCATGGGGTGAATTGTAAAGTTCGTCCTGGCTGGAAGCCAATACGTCCTTGATTTGCGCCTGTGCAGCTTGAGCCTGCTTTGTTTCAAGTGCTGTCTGCACTTCAATCATGATTTCAGGGTTCTGCAACAGATAGTTGCGAACGATGTTTTCAACAGCCTGCTGTGACATGTCAGATGAAGCGGGGGCTGCTTTAGGTGCTGCAGCGACAGGTGCTGGTTGTTGATGGGCAGTGCCTGCATAATAACCAGCGGCGAGAGCAGCAGCGCCAACCACGACACCCGCAATCGAGCCTAAAATTACATTCTTCATACCGATCACTTTCATACGTTCTGAAAATCCGCTTGGGATATCGCTACAGCATTGGCCCAAAAATCGGAATCGATTTTTTGGAAAGCACGATGCGTAGATTCAATAGTTTAGAGCGCCCTTGTGTGGCGCCCAAGAGGGCGCACGGCGATCTAGAGCATGTCTCCCAAAAGTGGGAACCGATTTTGGGAGACATTCGTATAAACAAACAGTGAGACGCATTTTCTACGATTCATCTTAAACAGGAAATGCTCTAGGCTCCAAACCCAATTAAACATTTGATCAAATTACTTCTTCATGATTCACTCTCCTGATAACGGGAGTTTTGGAGCATGGCAGGAGAATTCTGGCTTGATGATCGGCAATGGGCAGTGATCGCTCCTTTGCTTCCAACGAACCAACCCGGCGCGCATCGAACTGACGACCGCCGGGTGATTAGCGGCATCATCCATGTGCTGCGCACTGGCTGTCGGTGGCAGGATTGCCCCGCTGTCTACGGTCCCTCGACAACCATCTACAATCGTTTCCATCGTTGGTCTGCCAAAGGCATATGGCGGCAACTATTCGAAGCACTGGTGCAGACGACCAATCGCGACATTCACATGATCGACAGCACCACCGCAAAGGCGCACCGATCTGCTGCTGGCGGAAAAGGGGGGCGGAAGCTCAAGCCATCGGTCGATCGCGAGGCGGCAGATCGACAAAAATACATGCTGTTGTCGATGGTTGTGGCCGCCCAGTCGCACTGAGAATAACCCCTGGGCAGCGCGGTGACGCTCCCATTGCCATCCCACTGCTTGAGCCACTGCCGCCAAGCAACCTGTGCGCTGCCGATACGGCTTACGATAGCAACGCGTTACGCGATTTTCTCAAAGCTCGCGGCACTGAACCGGTCATTCCAAATAATCCGACCCGTAAGCGGATCAAACCTTTCAACCCAATTGCCTACCGCCGCCGAAACATCATCGAACGCACCTTTTGCCGCCTCAAGGACTGGAGGAGGGTCGCGACACGATATGACAAGCTCATGCTGAACTTTACAGCCACATGCTATATCGCTGCCATCGTCACATGGTGGCTCAATTGAGTCTGGACCCTAGGGCGTTATCCGCGCGTATTACTTTTTTGCTTTGGCGTTGATGATATCCTGCGCGCGCATCCAGTCCGGCGATCCGGATTTCATCTGTTTTTGTGCACGGATCGCAAAAATCTGAGCCTGCTGTAGCTTGCCGGAATAATAGTTCATGTCGGCTGTGGCAAGGTCTGCACGCGCCATATCACCCGATTGGCCGTAAGCCTGGGCGAGATAGCCATATCCGCCCGGAAATTCAGGGTCGGCTGCAATGCCTGCTCTGATCTCTTTGATTGCGGTCGGCATATTCGCTTTTGATCCCGTCAACATCAAAGCGCGACCATAGCTCATCCGAAGAAGCGGGGACTTGCGTGTGTCGAGTGCAACGGCACGTTGGAAAGCCTTGGCAGCGCCCTGAGGATTGTTGGCTTTGATCAGAACTTCCCCCATCATTTCCTGAAAATATGGGTTCTTGGGCTGCTCTTTAATGAGTGCATCAAACTTGGGAAGAGCAGAACGCGCCGAGCCATTCAGATATGTTGTAATAGCACTGCCGTAGCGCGCGGGTAATCCGCCAGGGTTACCCCTGAACATGCGTTGCAATGCGCCCATATTGTTGGAATAGGCAGCAATTTTTGCACGCGCCATATCATGTCTGAGCTGAAGAGCTGCGGAATCCGTCTTGTTGTAGTTGGGGCTCTTTTTGGCAAGCTCCTCGAGATTGGAAATGCGCTCGCGTGGCAAAGGATGGCTGATGCGATACTGATCAATCTGTGTACCCGACAGCGAAAGCGCCGAGGCAAAACGCTGGAATGTATCAAGCATGCCCTTCGTGGATTGACCGGTGGCATTTAGGTAGTTCACAGCCAGTCGATCTGCAGTCATTTCTTCGGTGCGCTGATAGCTGAGCAGGCTGCGCATTGCCATTTCTGTGCTGCCCATGGCGATGCCGCCACCGGCACCCGCAGCCGCACCACTGCCTGAAGCAGCACCTGCAACGCCTGCGCCTACGCCCAGCAGCATACCAATAACTGCCATGGTGCGTGCGCGGCTCAGCTGTTCGCGCAAGCGGTCCTGATGTCCACCAGCTATGTGTCCAGCTTCATGCGCGATAACGCCGATGATTTCGTTGGGAGTTTCAGCCTGCATGATCGCGCCTGTATTGATGAAAATACGGCGGCCGTCGACAAAGGCGTTGAAGCTCTGAGAATTGACGAGAATAACACGGACACCACGTCCGCCTAATCCGGCGACTTTAAGGATCGGCGCTGCATAATCGGCGACAAGCGCTTCAATTTCAGCATCACGCACGATGGGAACACCACCGCCGCGTGATTGGGCCTGAACAGGCAGAACGCCTGTCACCGCGACAGCAAGCGCTGCAAAGGCAGCAACTGAACGACGCATTACATTCTGAAAAGAAAACGCTTTGGTCATGAAAGTTGCAGTCATGCTCCCCATAGTGCTCCTCATCCTGCTCAAACGAAACAAAAGCGAATCTTACAAATCAGGCCTAGTTTAAGGGCTTTATATCAATCTTCATCGCTGTTTTTACTACAGCGCTGTTGCTTTACCAATCCGGCGATTATAGGGCGGGTGAGTTGCATTGCATTCCCGCTTTTTTGGAGGCTAAGTTGAATACTCTTTCCAACCGCAGCGCAGTCGAACCGTTTCACGCCATGGATGTTCTGGCGGAGGCCAATCGTCGCCGTGCTGCGGGCCATCCAATCATTTCGATGGCAGTCGGGCAGCCAGCAGACCCGGCACCGCAAATCGTGCGGCTGGCTGCAGAACGCGCCTTGAAAGATGGCCGTATCGGTTATACCGATGCTCTTGGGCTGATAGAGCTGCGCGAAGCAATTGCCGCGCATTATGCTGACAATTATGGCGTAACCGTCTCGCCTGAACGTATTGCGATTACGACAGGGTCATCGGCCGCGTTCAATCTGGCGTTTCTTGTCTATTTCGATCCAGGCGATCGCGTTGCAATCACGCGTCCGGGTTATCCCGCCTACCGCAACATTCTGACAGCGCTTGGTCTTGAAGTCGTAGAGATAGCCAATGAGGGTGGAGCATCCGGCGCATTGACAGCCAAAGCGCTTGCTGCTGCCCATGCTGAAAAGCCGCTCAAAGGTGTGCTGTTTGCAAGTCCCGCAAACCCGACGGGTGCAGTGATCGACAAGCCTGAATTAAAGGCGATCATAGAGACTGCCCGCGATCTTGGCATCCGCGTGATTTCGGATGAGATCTACCACCGTCTTTCTTATGAAACAGAAGACGTTACAGCACTTGAGATTTCGGATGACGTGACGATTATCAATTCGTTTTCGAAATATTATTGCATGACCGGCTGGCGCATCGGCTGGATGGTTCTGCCAAGTGCAGACGTTCGGGCTATCGAACGCCTCGCACAGAGCCTCTATATTTCGGCACCTGAATTATCCCAGCGCGCTGCAATCGAAGCTTTTCATGCGACAGCAGAACTCGAACGTGTGAAGGACCGCTATCGGCAGAACCGCCAGATTTTGCTCGATCATCTTCCTCGAATGGGACTGAGCCTTGCGGCACCCATGGATGGTGCGTTCTACGCCTATTGTGATGTTTCGCGTCTCACCAATGACAGCATGGAATTTGCACGCCTTATGATTGCTGAAACCAATATTGCGGCTACACCCGGACGCGACTTCGATCCGGTTGATGGGCATCGCACTATGCGCTTTTCCTATGCTGGCAAGGTAGAGGAAATGCAGGAAGTGGTCCGTCGCCTCGAAGAATGGCTTCCACAACAAAAAGCCTGAATAGAAAATCGATAAAGCAAAAAGAAAACCGGCGTTTCTGCCGGTTTTCTTATATTACGTATTAAGCGGGCAGGGCTTAGAAAAAGCCCTTTTTCTGCCACCAACCACCACGCTTTGGCTTCTGCTCTTCGGTTTCACTGGAGGTGACGACGGGCTCGGAAACCTTCTGTGGTTCAGCAGCAGGAGCAACATCGGCCTCAACAACAGCTTCTTCCACTTCCGGCTTGGCGGCTGCCTTGCGGGTGCGGCGCTTTGGCTTGATCTCTTCTGCTTCTTCAGCCGGTGCGGCCGCTTCTACAGGAGCTTCTTCCTCTGCGAGCTTCTTACGCGAACGTGTCTTGCGCGCGGGCTTTGCAGGCTCTTCTACTGCTTCGACTGCAACAACTTCGTCCGAAGCAACCTCTTCGCTTTTCGCAGCCTTGCGGCCACGTGGCTTGCGAGTTGGCTTTGCAGGCTTTTCGCCAGCTTCAGCAGCTGATGCTTCAACAGCCGCAACCACCTCAACCGTGACCGTTTCAACAGCAATGGCTTCACTGACGACGGCTTCAGCAGCTTTTTCTTCTGCCTTTGGCGGGAAGACGGGCGTGTAGCCTACTGGCTCAGCATCAGGTACTTTCTTGACCTGAATTTCGTCTTCGCGACGGTTCTTGCGTCCGCCACGGCGACCACGGCGACGCTTCTTGCGACGATCTTCTTCGCTCAGCGAAGCGTTGCTCTGAGGGCTGGTATCTTCGTCCTCATCGCCATCTTCGTCCGCAGCTTCTGCACCGGATTCAGTCTGTTCCGTCTGTTCGCGATCACGACCACCGCGACGGCGGCGACGACGACGACGCTTGCGATCGCCTTCTTCGCTGCTTTCTTCGCGAGCTTGCGGTTCAGCCTTGATTTCTTCTTCGGCTTCGTCGTCCTCAAGCGGAATTTCAGGATCTTCGAAATCATCTTCATAAACCATCGGCTGCACAGGCTGAATGGTTACAGGACGTGTCGAAGGTGCGCCCTTATCGATGACGAAATGCTGATGACCAACGCTTTCATCTGCGTCAATGCTGATATTGGCGCCGAAACGACCTTCCAGATCAGCCAACAGCTGGCGCTTGTTGTTCAGCACATAAAGAGCCGATGCGGCAGGGGTGCGAACGACGATGTCGTAACCCGAATGACGCAGGAGATAATCTTCAATGCCACGGATGATATGCAGAGCCATTGAGGAGTCAGAACGGATATGTCCTGTACCGCCGCAATGCTGGCAAACCTGCATCGTGCTTTCAAGAACCGATGCGCGGATACGCTGGCGCGACATTTCGAGAAGGCCGAAATGCGAAATGCGGCCCACCTGAATGCGAGCCCGGTCGTCCTTGAGGCAATCCTTCATCTTCTTTTCGACAGCGCGATTGTTGCGCTTTTCTTCCATGTCGATGAAGTCGACAACGATCAGACCGGCAAGGTCGCGCAGACGCAGCTGACGCGCGACTTCTTCGGCCGCTTCCAGATTGGTCTGGAGAGCCGTGTCTTCGATCGAATGTTCGCGGGTTGAACGACCCGAGTTAACATCTATCGCAACCAGCGCTTCGGTCTGGTTGATAATGAGATAGCCGCCGGATTTCAGCGTTACCTGTGGCAGAAGCATACGATCAAGCTGTGCTTCAAGGCCATAGCGCGTGAAGACAGGAACTGGTTCGCGGTAAGGCTGAACGACCTTGGCGTGGCTCGGCATGAGCATGCGCATGAAGTCTTTCGCTTCGCGATAACCGTTTTCACCTGCGACCAGAATCTCGGTGATGTCTTTATTATAAAGATCACGGATCGAGCGCTTGATCAGGCTGCCTTCCTCATAAACGAGGGCAGGCGCAGTCGATTGCAGCGTCAGCGAACGCACGTTCTCCCACATGCGCATCAGATATTCATAATCGCGCTTTACTTCGGCTTTGGTGCGGTTGGCACCTGCCGTACGCAGGATCACGCCCATGCCCTGCGGCACTTCGAGTTCCTTGACGATTTCCTTGAGGCGCTTGCGGTCCTGCGGATTGATGATCTTGCGCGAAATACCACCACCGCGAGCGGTGTTTGGCATCAAGACGGAATAGCGACCAGCGAGCGACAGATAGGTCGTCAGAGCAGCGCCCTTATTGCCGCGCTCTTCCTTGACCACCTGTACCAGAATGATCTGGCGGCGCTTGATGACTTCCTGAATGTTGTACTGACGGCGATTGGTGCGGCTATGCGAAGGAAGTTCTTCCATCGCATCCTCGGAACCAACCGATTCAACCATGTCTTCTTCGTTCTCGACTTCCGAATCGTCGTCATCGTCACCATTGTCAGCGTCGATGGCTTCTGAAATGACATGGCCAGCCTGCTTCATCAGTGCGATGGCTGGCGTACCTGGTACATAGTTTGCAAAATCAGGTCCGACTGGTTCTGCAGCAGGCAGGCCGTTACGGGCTACGTTTGATTGCGAATCACCATTCTGACCATCACGACGTCCACGACGGCGATGGCGACGCGAACGATCGTTGTTCTTGGCCTTTGGTTCGTCTTCGTCGTCTTCGCTCCGGGCAGCTTTGGCTTCCGCTTCGAGCAAGGCTAAACGATCAGCAACAGGGATCTGATAATAATCCGGATGGATTTCAGAAAAAGCGAGGAAGCCATGGCGATTGCCGCCATATTCCACGAAAGCAGCCTGAAGAGAGGGTTCGACGCGGGTGACGCGTGCGAGATAAATATTACCCTTTAGCTGCTTCTTGTGCTCTGACTCGAAGTCGAATTCTTCAATCTTGTTGCCACGCGTTACGATGACGCGGGTCTCCTCCGGGTGGGAGGCATCTATAAGCATTTTGTTGGACATTAGTGTCTTTCCTGCCGGCGCTAGGACGCAAGCCGCGTGCGCCGGACGAAACCCTGAAGGCTGTCGTCCTGGCTGGGATGCATCTGCCGAATGATATTGGGTTCGTCGGAATAAAAGCTGCTGTCCTTACGCGCGATGGCCTCGTGGCGATCACGGTCTTCAGGCTTGCAATGGTCAGTCTTGCTTGACCCATAGCTGTTCCGAACGAAACGACCTCATATATGACCCGAAAAAGCCGGGCCGACCTCTTTGCTCTTTCAGAGCGCTGGCGACAGCGCGTATCAATGCGCAGTCGGCCGATTAAAAAACGGAGGCGGCAGGGGAGCCGTATTCCGTTGAATTCTGTGCGGGTTATTGGGTGGCGAACTCAATACGCCACTGTTTTTGCTATCTTTCCTCGCGCTCCGTTTTAAAAACCGGCAAACGATTCTGACAGCTACTCCATAACCTACCTTAGCTTTTATGGTGTCGTTTGAACTATGACAAGTATGAATATCAGTTGACACCTTCATCGTAATTTTGCCGAAAGGTGATTATAGAGGTCAAAACCACCCGCCGAGGCCGTGGAACGCGGGGAGAAAAGCCTTCGTTAACCATAATTTTGTACGGATAGATTTATGAAATGCGCGCAATCACAGGCTATGGCTTAAATGTCTGATCCAAGATTATTCCATAATATTTAGATCGCGATTACGGATGCATTCTCTGAGTAATAAAAACGGTTCTCAAAAAATGTTGGTGGTGCGAAACATGTTCGTGCTGCTGGTGATGATGTGCGCCGGTTTTTTTCAAGCCGGTTCAGCCATGGCTGCCAATAGTGGTAAAGATCCACTTTCGGCGCTGACATACCGTATGGCAGGCGATGATCTGCGGATGCGCGTCGTCGTCATGTTCGACCGTGAGCCTGAATATTCGACACTCATGTTCGGCAATCCGCATCGTCTCGTCTTTGACCTTCCTGAAACGCGTTTCGGTTTCGATGAGAAAAGTTTGGCGGCGAGGGGGCTTGTCTCTCATGTGCGTTATGGGCTCGTCGGAAATCACCGTTCTCGCCTCATTCTAACGCTGCGTGGCCCGTTCAGCGTCGAAAACATTCAAGTAATCAAGAACGAAACCGCTCCGGGCTATCGCCTTGTTGCGGATATTGTCGCGTCATCAGATCGAGAGTTTGCTGCAAAGCTCGCATCGCAACACGATGTCACCGGATCAACCGAACGAAAACAGGGTAATGGGAATGCAGCTCTCTTATCGGAGTCTGGCGGCGCGCGACCGTTTATTGTGATGGTCGATCCCGGTCATGGCGGCATCGACAGTGGTGCGGAAAGCCTAAGCGGTATTAAAGAAAAAGATTTGACCCTCGCTTTCGGGCAAGAGTTGCGTGATCGCCTGGCGAAGGAAAAGAACATCAAGGTGTTGATGACCCGTGACGACGACACTTTCCTGCGTCTTTCGGAGCGTGTGCGTCTGGCGCGTCAGCAAGAAGCCGATCTCTTCATTTCGATTCATGCCGACACCATCAATCAAACCGATATCCGTGGCGCAACGGTCTATACCATTTCTGACAAGGCATCTGACTCTGTCGCTCGCGCCATGGCTGAACGCGAAAACAAGTCCGATAGTGTTGGCGGCGCTGTTCCCGAAGAGTTGCCGGAAGTTGCTGACATCCTGCTAGACCTTACCCGGCGCGAGACACACACATTTTCATTGAGCTTTGCCGAGAAGGTTATCAGTTCTCTTCAGGGGGAAGTGAACCTGATCAATAACCCGCATCGCTTTGCCGGGTTTCAGGTTCTGCGAGCTCCCGATGTGCCGTCGGTGCTGATTGAAATTGGCTATCTTTCCAATGCAGAAGACGAGAAACTGATCAGCAATCCTGAGTGGCGTCGTAAGCTGGCTGATAGGATTGCTCGGGCGATAAAGTCATTTGAAGCACAAAAGCACCCGGACACTTTGTCAAAAGGGTAGAATTATGTAATGTTTAGTGGGGCTTCATATTTATCCCTGCTTATAAGATGCATGGTTGCAACAGTTTCACGTATTTTTGTCGTTGCCCTGCGTTTGCATGCGTTAAATTGGTAAAAACACGGAAACGATCTTGCCTTTGACGCATTTGATGGTCACTAAACCAGCTGTTGCCATGCGGCATTAATCGACGGGCACTTGTTTTGACTGCTCCCTTAATTTTGCGAATGATCTGAAGGCAGGATTCCGGATTTATGGTAAGGCTTATCGGATATTTCTTCGGGATTGGAACCGTTCTGGCGCTTCTGGTAGCCGGGGCTGTTGCTATCTATATTGGAAGCCTCACAAAGGAACTGCCCGATTACGAAGTGCTCGCAAAATACGAGCCTCCTGTGATGACGCGCGTCCATGCATCGGACGGTAGCCTCATGGCGGAATTCGCGCGCGAACGCCGCATGTATCTGCCGATCCAGGCTGTGCCAAATCGCGTTAAGGCCGCTTTCATCTCCGCCGAAGACAAGACTTTCTACGAGCATCATGGCCTCGATTTTGGTGGCCTCGCTCGTGCAGTTCTGACCAATGTGAAAAACATGGGTTCTGGCCGTCGCCCGGTCGGCGCGTCCACGATTACCCAGCAGGTCGCAAAGAACTTCCTTCTAAGCTCGAACCAGACATATGACCGCAAGATCAAAGAAGCGATTCTTGCGATGCGTATTGAGCAGGCCTATTCCAAGGACCGCATTCTGGAGCTTTACCTTAACGAGATTTTCTTCGGCTTGGGCGCATATGGTATTGCCAGCGCGGCGCTCACCTATTTTGACAAATCAGTTGGCGAATTGAGCATTGCCGAAACAGCTTATCTGGCTGCTCTCCCGAAAGGTCCGAACAATTACCATCCGTTCCGTTTCCCAGATCGCGCGATTGAACGCCGCAATTGGGTCATCGATCGTATGGCTGAAAACGGCTACATCACCACACAGGAAGCTGAAGAAGCCAAGAAAGAACCTCTTGGTGTGAAGACGCGTACGGCAACGCATTACCTGTTCGCATCCGAATATTTCAGCGAAGAAGTGCGCCGCCAGATCATTCAGAAATACGGCGTTGATGCACTTTATGAAGGTGGCTTGTCGGTTCGTACGACGCTCAATCCAACCATGCAGGTCGAAGCGCGCAAGTCGCTGCAGACAGCATTGCTTCGTTACGACGAGGCACGCGGCTGGCGCGGACCTTTGAAGCACGCTGAACTTGGCAGTGACTGGGCCACGGCTTTCGGTGATTTGCAGGCCTATCCTGATGTGCCTGAGTGGCAGCTGGCTGTTGTCCTGAACGTTTCGGCAGCTGGCGCTGACATTGGTCTTCAGCCCGATGTCGAAGGTTCGGGTTCGCGCAGCAAAGAGCGTACGCGCGCATTTATCGCTGCTGATGACATGAAATGGGCAATGCGCGTCACCAATATTGGTGGCAAGCGCGGCAGTGCAAAATCTCCAGAAGGCGTTCTGAATACTGGTGATATTGTCTATGTCTCAAAAATCGGCGACGGCGAATCCCGTTTCCGTCTCCAGCAGCCGCCAAAGCTGCAGGGTGCACTTGTTGCTATGGACCCGCATACTGGCCGTGTTCTGTCGATGGTTGGCGGTTTCTCCTTTGGAGAATCTGAGTTTAACCGCGCAACACAGGCCTATCGTCAGCCGGGATCGTCGTTCAAGCCGTTCGTCTATGCTGCTGCTCTCGATAATGGCTACACGCCAGCCTCCGTTGTTCTGGATGGTCCGCTCGAAGTTAATCAGGGTGGTGCGCTTGGCGTATGGGCTCCGAAAAACTATTCGGGCAAGTTCTCAGGTCCTTCGACCCTTCGTTACGGTATCGAACAGTCGCGTAACGTCATGACCGTGCGTCTTGCACAGGACATGGGTATGAAAACTGTTGCGGAATATGCAGAGCGTTTCGGTATCTATGACAAGATGCTGCCGGTTCTGTCTATGGCGCTTGGTGCTGGTGAAACGACTGTCTTGCGTATGGTTACGGCTTATTCCGTCATCGCAAATGGCGGACAGAGCATTACACCTTCGATGATCGACCGTATTCAGGATCGCTACGGCAAGACCGTCTTCAAGCATGATGCGCGTCAGTGTGAAGGCTGCAACGCCCAGCAATGGTCAAATCAGGAAGAGCCTACTCTGATCGATAATCGCGATCAGGTGCTCGATCCGATGACCGCCTATCAGATTACATCGATGATGGAAGGCGTTGTGCAGCGCGGTACAGCACAGCTTCTTAAGAGCCTTGATCGTCCGCTTGCTGGTAAGACCGGCACGACGAATGACGAAAAAGACGCTTGGTTTGTCGGTTTCACGCCTGATCTGGTTGTCGGTGTTTTCATGGGCTATGACACACCGACCCCGCTTGGTCGCGGTGGCACAGGTGGTGGTCTGGCAGCGCCTGTCTTTAAAGAGTTCATGGGCCAGGCCCTGGCTGGAACTCCTAAGGTCGATTTCCGTGTTCCGGAAGGCATGACGCTGATTGCGATCAATCGCAAGACGGGTATGCGCACCAACAAGGGCGATCCGAACCTCATTATGGAAGCGTTCAAGCCCGGAACCGGACCGTCCGACACTTACTCCGTTATCGGTATGGACCAGTATCGTGAAGGATCGCCAGTTCAGCCACAATCGCCACAGGCGACCCGCGCAATCAATTCGGGTTCTGGCGGACTTTACTGACCTATCCCTCTTTACACTGCGTCGCGTGCTAATTATGGTCCGCGGCGCTTGAAAGGCTTTTACGCCTTCTTGCGTAGAGGTAGAGCGCTTTGCTTTGATGCGATGCGCTTCGGAACAAAATTGCTCGCAGTGCGAGTTTCTGTTCTCTCTCCATTTTCGAATGACTTATTGAAGGAACGATTTGCCCATGCGCGCGGAAATCGAGACGTTGGTTGACGAAATCCAGCAGGCCATAAGCCTGCTGAGGAGGCATCTTTGACTGGGATCAGGCAATAAAACGTCTGGGCTATCTGAATCAGAGAGCTGAAGACCCAACGCTATGGAATGATGCACAGGAAGCGCAGAAGCTGATGCGTGAGCGCCAGCAGCTGGAAGACAGCATCAACGGCATTAACACGCTGAAGCAGACGCTCAATGACAGTGTCGAACTCATCGCCATGGGCGAAGAGGAAGGCGACAAGTCGATTATTGCTGACGCGGAAAACACAATCCGCGAGTTGAAGCAGGAAGTCGACAGCCGACAAATCGATATGTTGCTTTCCGGTGAAGCGGATGCGAACGATACCTACCTTGAAGTGCATGCCGGTGCAGGCGGTACGGAAAGTCAGGATTGGGCATCCATGCTTCTGCGCATGTATACCCGTTGGGCCGAACGCAGTGGGCGCAAGGTTGAGGTGATGGAAGTGCATTACGGCGAAGAAGCCGGCATCAAATCAGCATCGATTCTTATCAAAGGTCACAATTCCTACGGTATGGCAAAGACGGAATCCGGCGTTCATCGTCTGGTGCGTATTTCGCCTTACGATTCGAACGCGCGTCGTCATACTTCGTTTGCGAGTATCTGGGTTTATCCTGTTATCGATGACAACATTGATGTGCAGGTGACTGAAGCCGATGTACGCATCGATACCTACCGCGCTTCGGGTGCAGGTGGCCAGCACGTCAATACAACGGATTCGGCTGTGCGTATCACGCATATCGCAACCGGCATTGTAGTGCAGTGTCAGGCAGAACGTTCGCAGCACAAGAACCGTGAAAAAGCATGGTCAATGTTGCGCGCTCGTCTTTACGAAAATGAGCTGAAAAAGCGCGAAGAAGCGACTGATGCGGCTAATGCCAACAAAACCGAGATCGGTTGGGGTCATCAGATACGCTCTTACGTTTTACAGCCTTATCAGCTTGTAAAAGACTTGCGTACCGGCGTTGAAAGCACCAATCCGCAGGAAGTGCTTGATGGCGCTGTAACACCATTCATGGAAGCAGCACTTGCTCACCGCATCCATGGCGGCGCTGAACTCATTGAAGATATCGATTGATATTTTTGAGAACGTGTTCTGAAAAAAACCCGGCCTTGAGCCGGGTTTTTTGTACCCGAGTCAAAGAGCCATATTGTGAACGGTTGCCGTTCACGAATCCTTTGAAGCAGTGCCTCCTGCATCGGCGCGCGGTTTATATGCGCGAGGACCGGTGATGATCGGGTCTACACTCTGAATGCTGATCGCATCTCCGGGAACCAACAGTTCCTGCTGAGCTGAAATGTTAGGCACTGATTCCGTTGGCTTTTCGGGTAGCGGCTGCATGACAGCTGGCTTTTTCAGCACGGATGCAAGCCTGCTGGCCGGCTCATTAAAACCTTTTCGGCTTTCTGCGGTGTCATGCATGTTTATATAGACGCCAGCACCAAGACTTGCGGTGAAGATCGTTGCACCTAATGTGGCCAAGCTTGCACGCATCGTGAAGAAACTGAGGCGTTTGATAGGCGTAGAAGACGCGATAACATCAGTGAGATGTTTATCGCGGCTTGTCGTCTTTAGCCCCTTCGACTTCTGCACCATGCCGCAGTCTTCTCATTCCAGATCGTTGATTCGATTGCATGTTATCATGGTTAACAAAGCTTTTCCGAAGCTTTAGTCGTATGCATTTTCCACGGAATGGACGGGAAAAACTTGCGGTAGTTTCAGTTGTCAGGCTGGTCAGAGCGCGCGGGCGACCTCAAGGACGACTTCCGCATGGCCTGCCACTTTTACTTTTTCCCACACGTGCGCAATACGTCCTTCCACATCGATCAGGAAGGTCGCGCGTTCCACGCCCATATATTTGCGCCCATACATGCTCTTTTCGACCCACACACCATATGCTTCGAGAGCCGTTCTGTCTTCATCGGCTGCCAGATCGACAGTTAGTTCATGTTTCTTGCGAAACTTCGCATGCTTCTCTGCGCTGTCGGGTGAAAGTCCGATCACGCGAGCGCCAATTTTGTCAAATTCTGGCTTCAGCTGAGAGAAGGCAATGGCTTCTTTAGTGCAACCAGACGTGTCATCTTTTGGATAAAAATAAAGAACGACTGGTTTGCCTTTGAGTGACGACAAGGTAATCGTGTCGCTATCCGATGGCAAAGTGAAGTCTGGTGCCAGATCTCCAACTTGGGGACGAGCCATATCTGCGCCTTTCTTTTATGGATAAACGGGGAAACTGCCTGTTACACTTCGAGCTATCGCATTCGGGCTGGGCTTGTGCAACTGCTCAAGCGCACCCGGTTTGACTTGATGACGTGCAGCGATGACATGTCAATCAAGCTGATCAGCGGTCGTGCTGAAATGAAGAAGCTTAATAAAAGCAGAGTGATAACAAGTTTTTGTAATCCGCCTTGTAAGGGTGACCATTTGAGGAAATTAGATGTTCGGCTGGAATATTGACAGATAAACCGCGCAAAATCCGCTTTAGCAAGCGTGAATTGAAGAGAATCGAACGCCTCGCAGCCGAAGGCGCGGATGGCATTGTGCTTCCTTCAATGCGCTCCCGGCGCTCGTTTATGTCGTGGTGTTCCCACGCTTTTCTTTCCTTGTGCATCGTTCTTGTGCTGATTGGTGGTGTGGGTTTTGTGGTATTGCGCGGGGGCGTGAACAGCGATCTCTTGCGTGATGAAGCCCAGAAAAGCTTGAGCGGAATTCTCGGCCAGGATGCCTCAGCCACAATCGGCAGCGCCGGATTGTCGCTCGATCAGAATAGTCTTGTTGCGATGGAGGCGAGGGATGTTTCGATCGTCGATCCGAAACAAGGCATCGAAATCAAGAATATCAAGTCTGTACGCCTTGGTTTAGCGCCTTTGCCACTGCTGACAGGCAAAGTCCGCGTCGCTGAACTTGAAGTAGACGGCGCTTCTTTCGATCTGCCTGAGCAGGAAGGTGCCGGTTTCTGGAAATCTCTCCCGTATGACAAGCGGGGCTACATCGATTTTGACGCGGTTTCCGAAGAGCTGTTCTCAACTATGCGGCGCAATCTGGAATTGCTGCGCGATCAAAACACCCAAGCCATCGGACTGCTGAACACAACAATTTGTTTCAAGACTGGCGACACACAGCAAAGCATAGTGGTGCAGAAGCTGCGTTTGGTCGAAAATTCTGGAAAGATTTCGGTTCAGGGTAGCGTTATTTGGCAGAACAAGACGATCACGGTTGATGGCAGCATTGATCGTAAAGGGCATGAAAACGATCTGGATGCGTTCCAAATCAAGGTCAGTAATTTGCCCATTGACCTTAGATCGCCAGAAGAGGTTGCGCCGGTTATCGATGGTAATCGCGTTAATCCCGCGCATTTCGATCTGAACGGTAAAGCCAGCCTTGCTATATCGGGTAGAGCCGCCAATGGTGAAAATCCGGAGCGGATCACAGCCGAATTGGCTGTTGATGGCATTGATATGGAGATTGGGCGAGTCACAGATGTTCGCGGTAGCGCTTTGCTTCGCATTGAACATTCGAGCGGCAGCGGCAAGATAGAAGTCAAACCCTCCCGCATTCGGTTAGGCGGAATGAACGCGGAGTTTAACGGTGCTTTCGGACCGGAACCGGACGCTGAAAACAATACTGGTGGCCCAAGCTATCGCTTTGAAGTGCTGACGAGTTCTGCCACCAGCATGCCAGCGGAATCAACAGATCCGGAATTGGCTTTCGGCGTGAAAATCGCCGGTCGCTTCCTGGCCAATCAACAACGGCTCCAGTTCTCCAATCTTGATGTCCAAACCAATACGGGCGAACTATACGGCCAGGGAAGCATGGGCTTTGGCAGCGGCTCGCCTGAAATGATTTTCATGCTGCGCATTCCAAAAATGGCAGTCGCGGACGCAAAACATCTTTGGCCAATCGATGTGGCTGATGGCGCGCGTGAGTGGGTTCTGAAGAACCTCTTTGGCGGCACATTGAAGGATAGCCGCATTGATATTTCTCTGGCAGGCGGACGCTTCAATGGTCCCGGTCTGCCGCCGCCGTTGACGGGTGAGGAAATCAAGGCCGATTTCAATGTTTCCGACACGCGGTTTGATGTGATTGGCGAACTGCCTCCTGTCCGCGACGTTGCTGGCAGTATTTCGGTGCGGGGTGCGCATACAACAATCAAATTGGCAAATAGCGTTGCATACACGCCGGATAATCGCAAGGCGTCTGTTTCAGACGGAACGTTGATTATCCCCTGGGGCCCGCAGCGACCAGTTATCGCTGACCTTGATTTGCTCGTTTCAGGCGACGCCGCAGCGATCGCGGAAATTGCGGGCAAGAAGCCCATCGATGTATTGAAGAACGTGCCTTTCAAGCCTGAAGACGCGACAGGAGATGTTAAGGCGCGCGTGAAAGTCGGTTTCGCCGTTTCCAAAGATGCACCACCCGGAACGCTGACTTGGAATGCCGATATTGGGTTCTCCAACCTCGCTATCTCGAAGCCTGTGGGCGGCTCCATGGTGAGCAATGCCGATGGCAGTATTAAAGTCGATCAGACAGCGGCTTTTATTACCGCAGACGCAAAACTTGACGGCGTTCCTGCAAAGATATCAATGACTGAGCCTGTCGATCGTTCAGGGCCGACGAAACGCGAACAGAAGATCAAGCTTGAGCTTGATGACAGCTCACGCAATAAATTGCTGCCCGGCTTGAAAGATTTGTTCTCTGGTCCGATTTCCGTTGATCTCGGCATGGAAGAGAACGGCAAGCGACATGTATCGGCAGACCTGGACAGGACACAGGTGGATTTGCCGTGGCTTAGCTGGCGCAAGGGTAGCGGCGTTCCTGCAAAAGCGACATTCGATCTGATCAAAAGCACCGGCAATGATGGTAAACTCGATATCCGCAATCTGGTTCTGACTGGCGATGCATTCGGGGCGAAAGGCAATCTCTCGATTGCTGGAGGCGATTTTCAGTCGGCCGATTTCAGTGACATACGGCTTACCCGTTCTGATCGGTTGAGTGTTAAGGCGACCAAAAGCTCGGGTGGCTATCGCGTAACGATACGCGGATCTCAATTTGACGCCCGTTCGATCATCAAACAGGTATCGGACATTCAGAAAAAGAGTGGAGGCTCTGGTGGCAAGAGCCCGCGCGTGGTTGTCAGTGCGCAGATTGATGAAGTGAGCGGATTTAATGACGAGAAGCTGCGCAATGTGGCTGTTTCGTATGAGAATGCAGGAAGCAAGATTTCCGGCGTGTCGGTGAACGCTGTCACGACTTCCGGTCAGGCTTTCGTTGCAACCAACAACGATCAGGGCGATGCACGGTCAATTTCGCTGCAATCCAATGATGCGGGTGCTGTTCTGCGCTTCTTTGATTTCTATGACAAAATGCGTGGCGGCAAAATTACCGTGGGACTTGCCGGGCAGGGCAATGGTCCTTTAAGCGGCCAGATCGATGCGCGTAATTTCGCGATCATCAATGAGCCGCGACTGGCAAAGATTGTTTCAAGCTCGCCTAGCAGCGGCGGCACCAGTCTCAATCAGGCGGTCAAACGCGACATCGACGTGTCACGCGTTGATATCGAACGGGGATTTTCGCTTATCGAAAAGGGCGAAGGCTATCTCAAACTTTCCAAGGGTGTCGTGCGCGGACCGTCTGTTGGCACGACTTTTCAGGGTACTCTGTATGATCCGCGTGGCAATATGTCGATCACCGGCACCTTCATGCCAGCCTATGGCGTGAACCGCATTTTCGGCGAAGTGCCGATCTTTGGCGCACTGCTGGGCAATGGACGTGATCGAGGTTTGTTGGGTATTACCTTTAAGCTCGAAGGCAGTGCAAAGCAGCCGCAGGTTATCGTGAACCCGATTTCCATAATCGCTCCGGGTATCTTCCGCTCGATCTTTGAATTCTGAGGCTGAGGAAATCAGCTCAATAAAAAAGCCGGGCTGTGCCCGGCTTTTAGCGTTATGAGACACGGCTCACGCAGGACGAATAAGCACGTGGCGCTTCTTGCCAAGGGATACCTTGATCACGCCCTGCTCGTTGAGAGAAGACGCATTGATAGTCATGCGCGGATCGGTAGCTGGTTCATCATTGATGCGAACCGCACCGCCTTCAATATGGCGACGTGCTTCACCATTGGTGGCGCAGAGTTCTGCGAGCACCATCAACGCCAGAACACCGATGCCATCATTAAGCGTTGCCTTGTGTACACCAACGGTAGGGAGGTTCTGCGACAGTTCACCTTCTTCAAACGTTTTGCGCGCAGTTTCCGCAGCTTCTTCAGCGGCATCACGGCCGTGGAGGATAGCAGTAATCTCGGTTGCGAGGATTTTCTTCGCTTCGTTGATTTCAGAACCACCAAGCTCGGCCAGCTTTGCAATCTCATCCATTGGCAGCGTTGTGTAGAGCTTGAGGAAGCGTTCTACGTCCGCATCTTCAGTGTTACGCCAGTACTGCCAGAAATCATAAGCGCTCAGCATATCGGCATTCAGCCAGATTGCACCGCCCAGTGACTTGCCCATCTTCTGACCGGAAGCTGTGGTAAGCAATGGCGAGGTGAGGGCATAAAGCTGCGGCGTTCCCATACGGTGACCGAGATCGATACCGTTGATGATATTGCCCCACTGATCCGAGCCGCCCATCTGCAAACGAATATTATGACGCTTGCTTAGCTCCACAAAATCGTAGGCCTGAAGGATCATGTAGTTGAATTCGAGGAATGAAAGCGACTGCTCGCGATCAAGACGCGTCTTGACCGAATCAAACGACAACATGCGGTTGACCGAGAAATGGCGGCCCACGTCACGCAGGAATTCGAGGTAATTGATGTTACGCAGCCAGTCGGCATTGTTGACCATCAGCGCGTCGGTGGGGCCATCGCCGAAGGTCAGGTAATTTGCAAAAACGCGTTTGATACCAGCGATGTTCTCGGCAATGGTATCTTCGGTCATCAGCTTGCGCGCTTCATCCTTGAAGGATGGATCGCCAACCATACCTGTGCCGCCACCCATAAGGGCTACAGCCTTGTGTCCGGTCTGTTGCAGCCAATGCAGCATCATGATCTGGATCAGGCCGCCAGCGTGCAAGCTTGGCGCTGTTGGATCAAAGCCAATATAAGCCGTCACGGTTTCCTTGACCAACAGTTCGTCGAGGCCCGTTTCATCAGACATTTGATGAATGAAGCCGCGCTCGGAAAGCGTGCGAAGAAAATCGGATTTGAAACCGGACATGTCCTTTTCCTGACTGATAAGGCGTGATTGATGTGAGCAGTAATAAGTGCTTACCGCATTATGATATTTTGCCTTGTTATATTTTGCCTTTAACATCATTCAATCGGGAATAACAAGGAAACTCCGGCATGGCCGATTTGAAACGCGCTATTGGATTGATGAGTGGTACTTCGATGGACGGCATCGATATAGCTCTCATAACAACAGATGGCGAAAACTGGGTCGAGCGCGGTCCTTCAAGTGCCGTGTCTTATTCGGATGGATTTCGCGCGCGGTTGAAGGCTGCTCTCGTTGATGCGCGCAGTATCACTGATCGCATTGAGCGTCCCGGCATCTTAAAGCAACTCGAGCATGACCAGACATTGCTTCATGCCGTTGTCATTCAGGACTTTCTGCACGAATTTGCGTTGCAGCCGGAAGAAATTGATGTGATCGGTTTCCATGGACAGACTGTGCTGCACCGACCGCGGGAAGCGCTGACTGTTCAGATTGGCGATGGGCCACTTTTGGCTGCCGAGACAGGTATTCCCGTTGTCTATGATATGCGCGCTGAAGATATGCGTCATGGTGGCGAAGGTGCGCCATTGATTCCTGCCTATCATGCAGCACTTGCAGCCAACTTGCCATTTGGCCTCGAAGGGCCTGTCGTCTTCGTCAATATTGGTGGCATTTCCAATCTGACCTATGTGGACGAAGGCGGTGTGCTAATCGCTTATGATAGTGGACCGGGTAATATGCTGATTGATCAATGGATGGAGTTGCACGGGCAGGGCAGCTTTGATCCCGGTGGCATTACGGCAATGAGCGGTAGTGTCGATGACGTTCTGGCCGCTCGATATCTCGATCATGAGTTTTTCAAGGGGAATCATCGCCGCTCGCTGGATCGTGGCGATTTTATTGTGCCTGCCAAAGACGAGGCCTCAGTAGAGACAGGCGCACGCACGCTGGCCTATGTCAGCGCCGCTGCAATCTTGCGTTCAGCATCTCATTTGCCGACACAGCCACGTACTTATGTCGTGAGTGGCGGTGGACGCAAGAATGGAGCGATCATGACAGAGCTGAGCGCTCTTGCCGAACGCCAAGGCGCACGAGTGCTGGATGCAGATAATGCGGGTTTTGACGGGGATGCGATGGAAGCAGAAGCCTGGGGCTATCTCGCCGTGCGTTCGTTGCGAGGGTTGCCATTGACCTATCCCACAACAACTGGCTGCGATAAGCCCGTTTCAGGTGGCGTTTTGGCTTCAGTAGACAAATAAAAAATCCGGCGAGACAACTCGCCGGATTTTGTTTTCAAAGTATTAGCGCAGACGCTTAGGGCGAACTTCGACCAATTCGCCAGCAAGGCGACGGTCCAGATATTCAGAGCATTCTTCAATAAGCAGGTCGCTTTGGCCTGTGAAGAAGTGGTTCGCGCCAGGAAGTGTGTTTTGGGTAATCGTAATACCCTTCTGCGTCTTGAGCTTGTCCACCAATCCCTGAACATCTTTTGGCGGTGCGACCTTGTCCTGATCGCCATGGATGATCAGGCCAGAGGATGGGCAAGGCGCCAGGAAGGAGAAGTCATAGGTGTTTGGTTGCGGTGCGACCGAGATAAATCCTTCGATTTCCGGACGACGCATCAGAAGCTGCATGCCAATCCACGAACCGAATGAATAGCCAGCAACCCAGCAATTCTTGGAATCGGGATGCAAAGCCTGCACCCAGTCGAGTGCGCTTGCTGCATCCGACAATTCGCCTGCGCCATGATCGAACTCACCTTGGCTGCGGCCGATACCGCGGAAGTTGAAGCGAAGTGTCGTAAAGCCGCGCTGCTGGAACATATAGAACAGATCATAGACGATCTTGTTGTTCATGGTTCCGCCGAACTGCGGATGCGGATGCAGGATCAGGGCGATAGGTGCATTCTTTTCCCGGGAAGGCTGATAGCGGCCTTCGAGGCGTCCGGCAGGACCGTTGAAAATGACTTCAGGCATGTGTACTCCGCTTGTGATCGGAAGATCGGCTTCAGGGTGGCGAACTTGACGTGGGGGTGCGCCGCTTCTAGAACCGATTTGAAATTTCGTTAGTCTGAACCAATGTTCAGTACCTAATGTGGCTTAATAGGCTTTTCCTGATTGAAAATTCAAGAAAATTGCGCGCGAACTGCGTGCGAATAGCGTGCTGAGCCACTTTAAGATGTTGCTTAGGAGATAGTATCGGTGATCGGAACCGGCAAGAGGCTCTATCTGGACTATAATGCCAGTGCGCCTTTGCTTGATGAGGCGCGCAATGCGGTCATCGAGGCATTGGGCATTCTGGGTAATCCGTCATCGGTGCATCGTGAAGGCAGAGCGGCACGTGGACTTGTTGAAGCTGCGCGCCGCAGTGTTGCAACGCTGGTCAGTGCAAAGTCTGATCATGTTTTCTTCACGTCAGGCGCCACAGAGGCCGCGTCAACGTTGCTCACGCCCAATTACATGATGGGTCGTGCGCCTGTGCGTCTGTCGCATCTTTATGTGAGCGCGACCGAGCACCCATGCATGCTGGCTGGTGGACAATTTCCACCTGAAAACATCACCATACTTGCCGTGGATGAAAATGGTATCTTGAAGCTGGACGCACTGCAACAGGCATTGGAAGCGCATGACAAGAGTGCCGGCTTGCCACTCGTTGCGGTTCAAGCCGCAAATAACGAGACCGGCGTTATTCAGCCTGTCCGTGAAATTGCGGCGCTGGTCAAAGCCGCAGGCGGAATTTTCGTGGTTGATGCTGTGCAGGCCGTTGGCCGCATTAAATTAGACATTACAGATAATTGCGGGGATTACCTGATAATATCCTCGCACAAGATCGGTGGCCCGAAAGGTGTTGGTGCTGTTATTGCAATTTCTGATCTCATGATGCC